>NZ_FLTX01000035.1 GCF_900092025.1 Xanthomonas bromi | reverse complement strand
AGGTGTTCTTTTTCAGAACGTCAGGGGTCCACGTGACATCCGAGAAGCCGAGCCAGACAGAGCCGGCGCGAGATATTCCTTTCCGAGATGGAGCGCATCGTGCCGTGGAAGCCACTGGTTGCCTTGGTCGAGCCGCACTATCCGGTATCGGGGCGGCCCGGTCGGCAGCCGTACGCGCTGGCGACGATGTTGCGGATTCATCTGTTGCAGCAGTGGTATGCGTTGAGCGATCCGGCGATGGAAGAAGCGCTGCACGAGATCCCGAGCCTGCGGCGTTTTGCCCAGCTCGGTGGCTTGGACAACGTGCCGGACGAGACCACGATTCTCAACGTTCGGCGCCTGCTGGAGACCCATGACCTTGCCGCGCAGATGCTGAAGGCCGTCAACGCGCATCTGGCGCGCAAGGGTCAAAGTTTGCGGTCGGGCACGATCGTCGATGCGACGCTGATCGCTGCGCCCAGTTCGACCAAGAATGCAGATCGTGCGCGCGACCCTGAGAGGCATCAGACCAAGAAGGGCAACCAGTGGTATTTCGGGATGAAGGCGCACATCGGCGTGGATGAGTTTTCCGGACTGGTGCACCACGTCCATTGCACCGCAGCCAACGTGGCCGATGTCACGGTGACGCATGCATTGCTGCACGGCAAAGAAGACAGCGTGTTCGGCGACAGCGGCTATACCGGAGCGGACAAACGCGAAGAACTGCAGCGCTGCGAGGCTGCATTTTTCATTGCCGCCAAGCGTTCGACGATTCAGTCCATCGGCAACAAGCGCGAGCGTGCTCGGGAAGAGCGTTGGGAACACTTCAAGGCCAGCGTGCGCGCAAAAGTGGAGCATCCGTTTCGCGTGATCAAGCGCAAGTTTGGCGACATCGCGGCCTGGCCAATAACGCCGCACAGGTGCTGACCTTGTTTGCGCTGTCGAACCTGTGGATGGTGCGCCGGCACTTGCTGCCGGCCCGGGGATAATGCTGCCTGGCGGCAGCCAAAACCGCCAGAACGTGCAAAAATCGCACCCGACTCAGCATTTTTTCCAGTCATTGACATGCAAGAAACTGGAATATTAGAGGTGTGATGGGTCGTTCAGACCTTCCTTAGAGCGGCCAAAAGTAACTAAGGAACCTCTAGACAACTTATGGAGCGGTGAGAGAGCTCTGCAATCTGGCCTAGTCGCGACAATCGCCAGTTGTAGCCGGCGGCGCAGCCAGGACATGCATGAGCCGGCGGCTACGCAGACGACAATCGTCTTTCCGATGGCCGACCACGAGAGCAGGCAGGAATTTGTGAAAAATTCTCTACTGACAGCGAGTTAGCTCACTTTTAGCTGTTTTTTACACGAAGCGCTGCCGACCCTCAGGAAGGGCAAGGCTTCGGCGTCAAGCTCGCGGTCAGCGATGCCCTACAGGACTTGGTCGCGCGGCTAGCCGAGCGATTGCACGGCGAGGCCGAGGCGGTGATCGCCCAAGCGCAAGAGCGGTTCAATGCCGAGCTGCATGAGCGCACCCAAGCCTTAGAGAGGGCCCGGCAAGAGGCCGGCAACCTCAGTTCGCAGCTTCAGCGCACCGAGACGGCACTACAAACAGAACGTGAGGCAGGCGAGGCCGCCAGGAGCGACTTGGCCAGGTCCACCACCGAACTGGCACAACTAGAGGAGCGGATCGCAGGACTCACGGCGCGCCTGGCGGAGCACCAAAGTCAACGCGGTCACTGGAGCAGAAGCACGAGCACGCCCGGGAGGCCCTTGAGCACTACCGCAACTCGGTCAAAGACCAGCGCGAGCAGGAGCAACGCCGGCACGAGCACCAGTGCAGGAACTGCAGGTCGCACTGCGCCAGGCCAACGAAGCGTTGACCGCCAAAAACCACGACCTGATGCAGTTCAACCGCGAGAACGGCCAGTGGCTGGAACGCCACACCCGGCTGGAAAGGGAGGTGGCGCGGGTGCGCAAGACCGTCCACACGCAACAAGGCGAGCTCGATACATTGCGCGCGATAGCGGCCGAACACCAGGCGTTGCAGATGCGCTGCGCAACGAGGTGCGCAATGTCCACTTCGGCAATCAAATGCTGGTCGAGCTCACCACGCTCACGACCAAGAACCTGTTTGCACGGCTGCCGGCAGCCACACCGGCCAGCAACGCAGCCGGGGAGGGCTTCTATGACGGGGGGCCGCCGACCCTCAATCCGGCGGTAGCAGGCGTGCCTGACGCAGCGCGGCCAGATCGGCCGAGCCGGTACAGAAGCAGGCGACCGCCAACTGGCGGATAACGACCTCGAAATGCGCGACGACCGCCTCGGTCGACACTGTTGCCGCGCGCAACACGCCGGCAGCCTTCCCTGCTATGTCGGCGCCCAGGCGGATGGCCTTGGCCACATCGACGCCATCGCGGATCCCGCCCGACGCGATCAGCTTCACCGCCGGCAGCGCACGGCGGACTGCCTGCACGCTGGCCGGGGTCGGAATGCCCCAGTCGGCAAACGCCATCGCCACGGCGCGGTCGGCAGGATCCATGGCACGCTCACCCTCCACGGCGGCCCAACTGGTGCCACCTGCACCAGCGACGTCGATCACTGCCACGCCGGCCTCGACCAGTGCACAGGCTACCGCAGCCGAGAGGCCAGATCCCACTTCCTTGACCACGATCGGCACGCCGATGCTGCGCGCGGTGCGGGCGATCTGCGCCAGAACGCCGCGCCAATCGCGGTCGCCCTCAGGTTGTACCGCTTCCTGCAGCGGATTGAGATGGATGATGAGTCCATCGGCCTCCAGCGCATCCACTGCCCGGCGGGCCAGATCCAGGCCATCTGCCTCGCATAGTTGCGCAGCGCCGATGTTCGCCAGCAGGGGGATGTCCGGCGCGTGGCGGCGAAGTGCTCGGGTCAGTCCCTGGGCATTGTGCGATTGCAGACTCACACGTTGCGAACCGACGCCCATGGCGATGCCCAGGATCTGCGCTGCCTCGCTCAGATGGCGGTTGATCGCCTCGGCGCGCGGCATGCCGCCGGTCATCGAACTGATCAGCAGCGGCGCACGCAGGGTCTTGCCCAATAACGAGGCGCGCAGGTCGATCTGCGCCAAGTCCAGTTCGGGCAACGCGCAGTGTTCGAAGCGGATGCGTTCCCAGCCGGCCACGACCTTGGCAGACGCAGCGTGCTGAGCCAGCACGATGTCCAGATGGTCGTCCTTGCGCTGGCTCAGCGCGTCGTCGCTGCTCGATTCTGTGCTCGTGCCGGGCATCGCCGTGGCACCGAGCGCGCGCGGATCCGCGCCTTGTAAGCGTTCAGACTGGCGCATGCGGGCCTCCCTCCACCGCATCACTGCGGTAGCGGTTAATTGATGTCTGGTAGTACTGCGTGCCGATGGCCGCCATGGCTTCGAACAAAGCGGCCCATGGCGCGGGAAAGCGTTCTTCCGCAAGTATCCGCTGCAGCATGCGGATGCGGCCGGCCAGTTCGTCATGCAGGAAGTCGACCACAGGCATGGCCGGATAGCGTTGCTGCAGCAGGATCAATGCAGTGGCTGTCTCGCCGGCTGCTCGATCTTTGTCGCGTCCGTGCAGGTCGTTGTGCAGGCGTCCGATCTCGCCGATCAGTCGCAGGGCCTGGCGGAATGCCGGACGCTCACGCAGGGCTGCCATCTCCAGGCCCCACAGCAGTGACAGGCAGCAGAACACGTTGGCGTAGGCGATCGAATCGATGCCTGTATGCAGGTACTCGGCATAGGACCATGCGTGCGCCGTTGCCGCCTGTGCGGGGCCGACGCGCAGCGCCGCGCAATAGCGCCGTGTATCGTCGAGCAGTTGCGCATAGTCGCCATGATCGTAGGCGAGTCCGGCCAGCGAAGCGCGCAGCGCGGCACAGGCCTCGAAGCCGGGCAGCGCACACGGCACGCCCTGCCCCAGCGCCTGTTCAACCGCGTCAAGCTGCGCCGGTTCGATCAGGCCCAGGTCGTTGCAGTCATCGAGCCAGAACAACAGCGCCAGTTCGCAGTAGAACGCCACGGTCAGCACGTCGTCCTGCGGATCGCGGCCGGTGCGGGCGCTGGTCTCGCGTAATCCCGGCTGGATGCACTGAAGGATGTAACTCCCGCCCCTGACCGCTTCGGCGGCATGCTGGTCGGCGAAGCCGGTCAGGGAGCGCCCCCAGTCCCGCACCTGATGCAGCGTGTGTTCGTTCCCGATCATGGCGCAGCTCCTGTATCCGTGGCTTCGTCCGGGGTGCGCTGCTCCCAGTGCAACGCCAACCACAGCCCGGCAAGTTCGGCCACACGCACAACCAGGGTCGGGCAATACAGTTCCTTGCCGATCCACAGCGGGGTCTGCGGCAGCGCGTGCGGCACATACCTAGCGAGCATCCACGCCCGCGCCCGCGTCACCGCCTGCGCGATACGCCGGCGTCCTGCCGGCTCCTCGCTCCTGTCCATCGCGTGCAGCGCGAACAGCGCATAGGCGGTTTCCTCGAGCGTGGGCGCGCAGCCGGCGCCCCAGCCGCCGTCCTCGCGCTGGGCCTGCAGCAACGCCGCCAGCGCGCGTTCGTCGCGCCATTGTGGATAGCCGTGCGACAGCGCAGCGACTGCGTGCGCGGTGGGATACAACCACGACACATGCCATTTCTCGTTGCCCCAGACACCCTGTGGGTTGCGGTTCGTTTCGACGTAGGTGCGGGTGGCGCCTGCTGGCTCGCCCAGCAGGCGCAATGCATGCAGCGCATGGATATTGGTCGACACCGAGGCATTGCGTTCGCCGGGAAAGGTGACGAACAGCGCGCCACTTTCGAACTGGCGCAACGCATCGGCCGCCGGAGCGCGGCCGGCCAGGTGCAAAACGCTCAAGACGACGGCGGTGTCGTCCGCGTCGGCCGCGAAATGCCAGGCGGGCCCCAATCCCCGCGCGCTCATTCGCGTCTCGAGCGGTGCGACGGTCGCGCGTATGGCCTCGGCGAGTGCGGGATGCGTGAACAGCCCGGCCAGCTGCAGCGTATACAGCGACCAGGCTGGCTCGAACACATTGATCGGCCAGACGTTCGGCACGATGCCCTCGATACTGCTGCCAGTCGCCTGCGCAGCAGCCTGCAGATAAGCGCAGGCACGCCCGGCCTGCTGCGTGTCGCCTTGCAGTAGCACCTGCGCACGCCAGGCGGCGGTGGCCGCCGGACTGATGCCGATGCTGCCATCCTCGTCCGGGCATGCGCTGGCCGGTGCCATTCCCCACGCCTCCCAGGAATGCAGCAGCGGATGTCCGCTGGGCAAGGTCGCCACTTTCGCCAGCCTGGCAAGGCGTGCCTGACGCAGCGGCCACAGCGCCGGATGGTGCGGAAATGCCGCGCCGTTCGACAACGCTGCAGCCTCGCTGGACAGCAGCGGCAGGATCAGTTCTGCGCCGATCGGTGCATCGTCCGGTACGGCGCGCGCATAGGGATCGGGCTGTCGCTCCAGAAAGCGCGTCGCGGCCTGGAGCGCCTCGGCCGCGCCGGGAAACGCCCCTGCACGCTGCAACGCCAGCCATGCCGCCCATGTGGGCGCATGCCGGAACAGCGGGAAATCCACACTTCCCCACCCGCCATCCACCTGCTGTTGTGCGATGAGCCATGCGTAAGCATCGTGCCGATCAGCGAGATCGTCGTGGAACCTTAGCGCGCGCGCCGTGTCGTAAACCGACGCGCCAACGGCGCCACCGTCGCGCGTCTTAGCAAGCAGATGGCACAGTTCCGAGAGAATCCGTTCGGACAGCGCGCTCATGTGGACGGCTCCTCCTGCCGCAACGCGCATGGCACGTCCTGGGATAGATACGCACCGGCCCGCCGCAACATATGCTCCAGCCGCTGCGCACGCGGCCCCAGCGGGGTGATGGCCTCGCCTGCGTCGCGCAACAGGTTCAACGCGAACTGACGTGCGGCCGGCAGGCCCATGATCGAGGCACAAGTCGGTTTGTGCGCCGCCGCGTCCTTGCCAGGGGTCTTGCCCAGTGTCGCGACATCCGCCGTCGCATCGAGAATGTCGTCCACCACCTGCAATGCCAGGCCGAAACAGACGCTGTAACGGTCGAGCGCGGCGTACAGCTCGGCGTGCTCGGCATCTTCGGCAATGGCGCACAGCGCGCCCATGCGAACCGACGCGCGAACCAGCGCGCCGCTCTTCATCCGGTGCATCGTCATGATGGTGTCCAACGCGACGTGCTTGCCGACCAGTGCCAGATCCATGGCCTGCCCGCCGGCGGCACCGTCGGCCGATACCGCCTGTGCCAGTTCGCGCACCAAGGCGATACGGTTGTCGCCAGGTGCTTCCAGGCTAGCCAGAGTCAGGAACGCGTGCGCCTGCAGCGCATCGCCGACCAGGATCGCGGTGGCCTCGCCGAACTTGACGTGCACGGTCGGCAGGCCGCGGCGCAGCACGTCGTCGTCCATGGCGGGCAAGTCGTCATGAACCAGAGTGCAGGCGTGCATCATCTCGATGGCGGCGCCGACGTCGTCGAGCATGTGCGCCGGTGTGTCGGCCAGGTCGCCGGCCGCCAGGCAAAGCAAAGCGCGGGTACGCTTGCCGCCATGCAAGGTGGCGTAGCGCATCGCCGCCATCAGCTCGGTAGCGCCGCCCTCCTCGGCGTGGAGAAGACGCTCCAGCACCTGTTCGACCCGTTTTGCGCCGGCCTGCATCCAGACTTCCGGAAGCAGAGGGCTGGACGTGGCATCCGCCTGGTGCCCCGATCCGCCGAGCGCGGAAACACCTACCAGGTCGTCGTGTGCTGTGGATCCGATCTGCATGTTGTTCATGTCGTTGTTCCTGCGAGAGGACGGTCGCACCGCCTCGGTAGTGACGGTGCCAGTTCCGGCATACGCTGCTCGCTCATGCGAAGCCGATGCGGACGGCCATGGACGGATGCGCGGTCGGGTAATAGCGCCGGCCTTTATCGACATCGTTCAACAAGCGCGGCCGCAGCCCCGCCTTGTGCATGGTCGATGCCAGGGCGATGCAGAACTGCACCAGCTCCAGCCACACCAGGTGATAGCCGATGCAAACGTGCGGGCCGGTACCGAACTGCAGCATGTCAACCGGCCGAATCGGCTCGCTGCGTTGAAGCCAACGCGCCAGGCGAAACTGCTCCGGCGCTTCATGCAGCAAGGGCGAGTTTGAAAAATGCAGCAGCGGGATGCACAGATGGGTACCGGCCGGAATGCGCCGCTCGCCGAGTTGCAGATCCTGCACGGCTCGACGAGGCAATAACGTAGTCGCTGGATGGACGCGCAGGGTCTCGCGGAACAGTGCCTCGGCGACCGGGCACTGCGCCAGATCCGCAGGCTCGGTAGGCATCGCGCCCAGCCGCAGCGCCTCGTCGACCAGCGCCTCCCATAACATGGGCTGTCGTGCCAGCTCGATCACTATCCAGGCCATCGTCGAGGCGGTGGTGTCGTGGCCGGCCAGCAGCAGCAATCGAATGTTGGCGACCAGCACATCGTCGGCGAGCGCCTCGTCGCTGCCATCGAAAGCATTCACCATGTCGTTGATCAAGCCGGTGCGCGCGGCATGTGCGCGCGCGTCGCGGACGAACTGGCGCAGCTGGGCGTCGATCCAGTCGCGGGCAGCGCGGCCGCGGCGCAATGGCAGCCCGGGCAGATCCAGCGGGGGCGCGACGATCAATTGCAGCAGTTGCCGGTACTTGCGCTGCCACCCTGGCAGATCCTGCGCGGGGATACCCATCAGGCTGAAGATGAGAGTGAGCATCAGGCCGCCAGTTTCGCGCAGGATGGACACCTCGCCTCGATCGCGCCACGCCTGGATGCGCGCCTGAATGACGGGCGCGAACAGCGCGCCGATGCCGGCTTGGGTCAGTCCTCTGGGCAGGAATGCCGCCTTGATGGCATCGCGCGCCTGCCGATGCGCGATGCCATCTTGCGCGACCAGCGTCCCCCCCAGTAACTCCGGCGCGATCTCCTCGATCAACGCGGAAGATACGTCCTTGTGCCGGAGCAGCGCGAACGCGTCCGGATCCACGCAGGTCATGAGCTGTCCAGCGGGACCGAAATCAAGCCAAAAGTGGCTGCCCAGCGTGCGTTCGGCCTGCTGCAGAAGCCGTGGCAAGTCGCAGACGATGGCAGGAAGATGCCCGACCAGGGGAAACGCGCCCGGCATGACCGGGATGCCCTGCAGTGACCGGGGCCGTCGGTTCAGTGGGTTGCGCAGCACGTCCATCAGCGATCCGCCGCGGCAACGGTTCCGATGGCGTCGACGCCGGTGCGCGCCGTGCGACTATTGCCGCCGTCGGCGTAGGTCGGCACGTGCGCCAGCATGCCGCCATCGATGCACACCACCTGACCGGTGATGAACGCAGCCTCGTCGGAAAGCAGGAAGGTCACCAGCGCCGCCACGTCCTCGGGGCGACCGACGCGCGGCAGCAACTGGTGCCGGCGCAGATGCGCCTGCATTGACGCATCCAGCTTGGCCAGCAGGCGTTCGGTCATGATGAGTCCGGGCGCGACCGCATTGCAGCGAATCTGCGCATGCCCGTACTGGGTGGCCAGCGACGCCGACAGCATGTTCATCGCTGCCTTCGACGCGGCGTAGGCGGTCTGCGCGGTGTCGCCGCTGAGCCCCTGGCACGAGGACATGTTGACGATCGCGCCGCCGCTGCGGGCGATCATCCGCGCAATGCCCTCCCTGCAGCACAGGAGCGTGCCGCGCAGATTGGTCGCCATGGTCTGATCCCAGACCGCCAAATCGAGATCGAGGATCGCGCGGTCGTGCGGGGTCAACTGCATTGCGCTGGCGTTGTTGACCAGCAAGTCCACGCCACCGAAGTGCCGCGTCGCGGTCTCGAACAACGCGGCCACCGCCTGCGCATCGGCGATATCGGTCGCCACGGCCAGCGCGTCCCCCGTGTCGTCCATGATCTGCGCGGCGCAGGCGGTGACCGCCTGCGCATCGATGTCGGCCACCACCACACGGCCGCCCTCGCGCGCGATGGCTTGTGCGCAGGCCTTGCCGATGCCGGCACCAGCGCCGGTCACCACCGCCACCTTGCCGTCAAACCGTCCCATCGTGGCCTCCTGGACTGCGTGGCATGCATTCGGCCTGCGAAGAGTCAGGCCAGGCACTGGTGCGTGTCGCGTCTGTTGCGGCTTCGATGATCCGGATTGCGGCGACTGGACACTGGCTGGCCGCCAGCCGCGCCGCGGCGTGCAGCGACGGCGGAACCTCCGCCACGCATACCTCGGCGACGCCGTCAGGCTCGCGTTGGCGGAACACGCCCGGCAAGGTCAGCGCGCACTGACCGGTGGTCGCGCACAGCGCCTGATCGACCACGACACGCATCTCAGCCACCGTGCACCTCCTCCAGCCGCACCGGAAGGGCGCGGAACGTGCGCAGGAAACCGGATGGTTCCCGGGTCGGCGGCGCGGCCAACGCCAGCGTTGGAAAGCGCGCGTTAATACGCGGCAGGCTCTCGGCCAACTGCACCCGGGCCAGTTGCGCGCCCAGGCAGAAATGAATGCCGTGGCCGAAACTCAGCATCACCTTCCCGTCCGTCGACATGCCTGGGCTGGTGCCATGGAAGCGCGCCGGATCGAAGCGATCGGGATCGGCAAAGGCGTCCGGGTCGCGATTACCCGCTGCGATCAGCACGCGCACATCCGAGTCCTTCGGAATCACCACGCCACCCAATTCGATATCGCGTTGGGCGATGCGGGGAATGGAGCTGAACATGGCCGGCGCGTCGCAGCGCAGCACTTCCTCGACGAAGGCCTTCACGCCAGCGGCGTCGCCTTGCAGCCAGTGCAACTGCTCGGGATGCGCCAGCATCGTCAGAACCGCATGGTCGAGAGTGGCGGCGGTGGTGGCGAAGCCGCCCAGCAGCATGCCCCAGAGCATGCTGATCAGCTCCGCGTCCGAGAGCGCGTCGGCATCGTCGTCGTGCGCCCCGACCAGCATCGAGACGATGTCCTGCCGGGGGGCAGCGCGCTTGCGGTCGATCAGGTCGCCGAAGTAGTGCTGTACCCCGGCGCTGGCGGCATCCGCCGCAGCGAGTTGTGGATCGCTGGCGTGCGGGCTCAAGCCTTCCAGAATGGTTCCGATGCCGGTGGCCAGCCCGAATATGTCGTCCTGCGGCATGCCGAACAGTTCGGCGAACACTAGCATCGGCAGCGCCAGCGCGAACTCACGATGCAGATCCACCATTTCCCCGCGTTGCAACGCGGGCGCCATGGCATCCAGGCGATCGGCGACGATGCGTGCGATGCACGGCCGCAGCGCGTCGATCTGGCGCATGGTGAAATCGCGCGAGATCAGCCGGCGCAGGCGCGTATGCGTCGGCGGCTCCTTCATCGCCAGCGTGGAGGCCAGCAGTTGCATCGACAGGCTGGTCGCCGCACGCGGAAAGTAGCGCGCCAACTCGCCCGGCGCCGGGCCGCGGAAGGCGTCGCCGGTGGCCTTGAACGCCCAGTAGATATCGGCGTGGCGGCTCAGCAGGAACAGGCCCGAGGCCGCGCGATGCACCGGATCGTGCTCGCGCAGCCAGCGCATGAACGGGTACGGGTCATTGATGCACGCCGGCGATGCCAGCTCGGCGAAGGCATCGCGGCAGTTTGCGGTGGGTACTTCGTGTACGTCCATCTGGGTTACCTGTTGGCTGACGGATAGGCCTGACATGGCGAACGCGCCAGGCCTGAGCGGAAGATCGCCACCCCGGGGCGGCATGCGTATGTCACCAGCGCACCGGAAACGCCTCGAACCCGCCGGTGATGATTTCCTTGCGGAGCGTCAGATCTTCCGGCGCCACCGCCAGGCGCAGTGCGGGAAAGCGCTGGAAGATCGAACCGAACACCAGCTTCAGTTCCAGCCGGGCCAGCGCTACGCCGATGCAGTAGTGCGGACCATAGGAAAACGCCAGGTGCGGCTTGGCATCGCGGCCGATGTCGAAGACCTCGGGGTCGTCGAAATGGCGCGGGTCGAACGAGGTCGCCGGCAGGCCCACCAACACCTTGCTTTCGGCAGGGATGTCCACGCCGGCGATGCACACGTCGACCCGTGGGTAACGCATGATGCCGTCCCAGCCCGCGCCCGGCGGATACATGCGCAGGATTTCCTCGACGGCACTGTCCACCAGCGACGGATCGGCAACCAGGCGCTGGCGCTGTCGCGGATGGCGCAACAGCGCCAGCAGGCCGAACTCGATCTGTGCAACGGTGCTCTCGTGCCCCGCCACCAGCATGCCAGCCGCCAGACCGATCGCCTCTTCCTCGCTGGCCTTGCCCTGATCGACCGCCGCGAGCAGATCGGTCAGCAGATCGTCGCCCGGTGTCTCGCGCTTGCCGCGCATCTTGCCGCGGATGTAGGCGCGCAGTTCTTCCCAGGCCAGCCGCGACGCACTGCGTGGACCGTTCTCATGCTGATGCGTCATCACTTCATCGGACAGCCCGGCGAAGAAGGCGTGGTCTTCGTAGGGCACACCCATCAGTGCGCTGATGACCATCGCCGGAAGCGGAAACGAAAGATGCCGCCGAAGGTCGGCAGGCTGCGCCTGAGCCGCGAGCGTCTCGAACAACTGCGCGGCGATCGTCTCGACCTGTTGCGCGAGCAGCTTCACCCGGCGATTGCTGAAGGCCGGCGCCACGATCGTGCGCAACCGGGCATGCTCGATCCCCTCGTGGGAAACCAGCCAGCCAGGCGACCCAAGAATCACCGAGTCCGGCGTGAACTCCGCCGGCGGCATGCCGGCGGGCCGAAACGCCGCATCGGACAGCACTGCCTTGGCTTCATCGTAGCCGGTGACCCACCAGCCTTCGTGTCCGGACGGGAAACGCACGCGATGGATCGTGCCGTTGGCGAGCAACGCCAGCATGTCGGGCGAAGGTTCGATGTGATCGACGCGCCACATCGGTAGCGTCGGCAACGAATGGTCTGACATGGCGCTCATTCTCTAGTCGATGGAAGGGCGAAAGGTGACCGGCAGGCGTTGCGGGCAGCGAATGACGTAGGACGGCATGTAGGTCACGTCTTCGGCGGCGATGGCCAGCGCCAAATCATCCAACCGTTCAAACAGCGCAGGAAAGGCGCAGCGCAGTTCCAGGCGTGCCAGCGCAGCGCCCAGGCAGAAGTGCGGGCCCTGACCGAACGACAGATGGGGGTTATGGCGGCGAGTGACATCGAACCTGTCGGCGCCTGGACCGAAGGCCTGCTCGTCGCGATTGGCCGCATGGAACGCCATCAGCACGGCATCGCCGCGGCGCACGGGGCAGCCTGCAATCTCCATGTCCTGAGTGGCATAACGAAACGGAAGATTCGCCACGCTGCTGCACCAGCGCAATATCTCCTCGATGGCCTGCGACCACGGCACCTGGCCGCTGCGCACCAAGTGCAATTGCTGCGGATGGGTCAGCAAGGCCAGCACGCCATTGCCGATGACGCCGGTGGTAGTCACGAAACCCGCGGAGAGCACCATGAACAGCATGTCGATGAGTTCGGTATCGGAGACCAGTTCGCCGTTATCGCGCCCGGCGATCAGCGCCGAGGCCAGATCGTCGCCTGGCTCGCGCCGCTTGCGCACGATCAACCGATGGAAGAACTCCGGAATGCGCTGGCGCGTCTGTTGAACCTCCTCCGCGGTGGCTGAGGTGTTGGCCAGGCTATTGGTGAGTGCGACGATCTCATCGCGCTGGTCGTCCGGTAGACCGAACAGGTCGGCAATCACGCTGGTGGGAAGCGCAATGGCGAATTCACGCATCAACTCGGCGCTGCCATGCCGCGCCATCCCTGCCAGCAGCCTATCGACGCAGTGTTCGATGCGCGGCGCCAGCAAGGCGATGCGGCTAGGTGCGAAACTCCTCGCGAGCAGACCGCGCAGGCGCTGGTGGTCGGCACCATGCGCGGTGACCATGTTGTCCAGCTTGCACATCCCGATCAGCGGATGATGCTCAGGAATCTCTCCGTCCTGCAGCGCCCGCCATTGCCGCCAATCCCGGTTGAAGCGCTGGTCGGCGAGTAGCCGTCCGAGCGTGTCGTGATGGCCTGCAGCCCAGGTCACGACATTGCCGGGAAGCGCTACCCGCGCCATTCCCGGCCGCTGCAGAATCGCGGAGGACAAAGAATCCAGTTGCGTGGGAGCGACCGAAACATCGATTACGTCGCAATGATTGTTTTCTGGGCACATGCCAAAATTCCTTGAATGGCGGCAGCACAATCTCAGGATTAAGGCAAAGCCTCGCGCAGTGCACTGGTCGAAGAAGAGGGCGAGTCCCTAGGCGATGGAGACGACGACTCGGATGGCACGGCCTGCTCTGTGGCATGGCTTGGATAATGCTCAGATGACCCAGCCGGACTCAGCTTTGAACTGCATAGTTCCATGTTGATCTTCTGCGGTGACTGTAGGAGCAAGTTTGGAGGGGAGCGTTCCGATTTGCTTCGCCTCACCGAAATACTGGCTAGGGCGACGAAGCATTGACGCGGAGGATTCCCTAGCCTCCGCCAAACAGCTGATCACCTACCTGCCGGCATTGCACCGGCTGCGATGGTCTTTTCGGGTTTGAGACGCCCAGGCTTTCCTAGACATCTCAAGGCCATGGAAAATGGCGAATTCGGAGGTGTCCATGAGCAGTAAGCGGTATACAGATGAGTTCAAGGTCGAGGCGGTCGGCCAAGTGACCGATCGCGGGTTTAAAGTGGCAGAAGTCGCCGAGCGCCTGGGTGTTACCACGCACGGCCTGTACGCCTGGCTGCGCAAGTTCGGCAAGCCCGGCGTCGTGCAGCGCGCCGAGGTGGACCAGAGCGCGGAGGTTCGGCGCCTGAAGGCCGAGTTACGCCGAGTGACCGAGGAGCGCGACATTCTAGAAAAGGCCGCCGCGTACGTTGCCAAGGGGTAAACACAAGGTACGCCTTCATGCAGAGCCATCGCGGGGAATGTAGGCTGTGCGCGATGTGCCGGGTGTTGCGGGTGAACCGGGCCGGTTACGACGCTTGGCTCAAGTCGCCCAAGAGTGAGCGCGCCAGGGAAGACGAACGCCTGCTGGGTTTAATCAAGCGCCAATGGCTGGCCAGCGGCAGTGTCTATGGGCATCGCAAGATCACCAAGGATCTGCGCGATCTGGCGGAGCGTTGCAGTGGACGTCGCGTGCATCGGCCGATGCGCTCGGAAGGAGTGCGAGCGCAGGTGGGCGATGCGCGCAAACCCCGCTTCCACGGCGGGGCCGGATGCGCAGCGGCGGCCAACCTGCTTGATCGGCAGTTCGAGGTAACCGTGCCGGGCATGGTGTGGGCAAGCGATTTCACGTTCATCACCCTGGGCATATCACTGGCCACATTTGCCGGTTGGCTGGCGGGACTGGGGTGCGAAGCCACCGGCATCGCGCACTGGCTATCGCCGCGCAACAGCACACGCAAGCTCTATTCGACGCTGCGCGTCGGTCGCGAAGCGTTGGTCAGGCGCTGGCCAATGGAACCTGTTTCGCGCTGGCTAGCTCGCTTGCGCGCACTGCACGACCCAGTGCGGGACCAGATGACGCTGGTACTGTAAAACGTGGGGATACCTAAGAACCTGACCCCTTGGGCCGCAGGCTGGGGAGCACGCCGACGATGGCATTGTAAGCGGGGCGCCAGCGCAAATCCTTCGTGTTCCCAAACATGACTTCGGTGAACCAACGACATCCAGAGAGTTCCTCGCCAGACTTGTTCTTCAGGTCACTGTTGGAGATCAAAATGGGTCTGTGCGTTTCTAAGCCGAGCGTGGCCGGATCAACTGAACAAGCCGCATATGACGGGCAAGAGTCGCCGCAAGCCTCCACTGTTTCCAGCTTTGAAAGCGTCATGTCGCCGCAATCGCCGGAGCTATCAGCGCTGAGGGTCTCCCTGGGGACGCGTCCCGACCGGTTGCGAAGGTGCGGAGATGAATCTCTGGAGCAGCATCAGATCCAGCAGGCGGCTTATCACATGGGAGCATATGTTGTTGGCGACGAAGTCACCAGCCCGACAAGACTCGCGACAGCCGGGCAAACTGTTAACGACGTCCGCCTGATCCTCAAGCATGGCCGAGGAAACGTTAAAGCGGACGACGTTCCCTCCAAAGGCCATAATGGCATCGGATCATCAGTTGCAAAATCGGCAGCGGACGCCCATGGCAAGCTTGCTATGGGCGTCGTCATGGGAGCAGCGGTCTGCGATCAGTCCGCTCCCCTTTGCGCCATCCTCCATGCTCCCCATATGGCGGTCAACGAGAGGAGTGTGACTGCTGATGCTGCCGTACCGATGAAAGAGATAACCCGCGACGGAAATGAGATCCCAGTCAAAGCGGGGCATATCTGGAACGAACTGAGGCGCGGAAGGCGCGACCCGAGGTCAACTGTAGTCATGGATGCCTGGGCCAACGGTCCGGCTGTTCGATTGAAAGACAGCGCATGGAACGGAGAGCCAGCCCAGGAAGGTCGTTGGTCGATGGAAAAAAGCAGCGCCGAAGCTCTGAAAAACCGTCTTGAAGGGTTAATTCCATTAATACATCCGGACGAAGATCAACATACTGCCAAAGTACTTAGATATCATCAAAAAAAACCTACAGCATGGGAAAAATATGCAGAACCACAAGTGATCTCATCCAGGTTTGCCGCTGAGGTACGCAACGCACTGGCCCATGTTCCTGAAAGCCAACAGAGGGATATCGCATCTCGGATGATTCAAGAGACTTACGGAATGAATCCTCGATCGCACGCGCACCAAGACGCAGTGGAATCAGTTCTGGCGGCAGTCAACCAATTGGACTCGCTGCCCCGGCCTCCTGTCGTGCCGCCTGGATGATGAACAGCAATGCGCCCGATCGAAATGATCGGGGTGGATATCCTGAGGGTCGTCAGGGATTTGTCAGCCCCCCGTAACGTTGATCCAGCCATAGTTAGAGGCCTCCGGGACCGATCCTGGCGCCTGAATACGCGGACGTTCAATCACGCATGCAGCGCGGCAACCCGTTCATTGCCGCGCCAGATTGCCTCAGGTCAGCGGCGCTCATGCACACTAGGCGGCGCAGCGGATACCGGCTCTGCCGGTGTGCTGATCCCGCAATCACTGGTCCCATGCAGCGACTTTCCCAAACCTTGCCGGCAGTGCACGCGATGGCTGCGCAACTCCGCCGGCCACTGGACGGCTTGCGCAGGCAGCTGCGCGCCAACGATCTATGGTTCATCGCCCTGGCTGCGCTGGTGGGGCTGATCGCGGCCGGGTTGATGGTGCTGCAGGCAGGTATCGCGCACAGCCTGCAGAGCTGGCTGTACGCGCTCGCGCCCGAGCAGCGGCTCAGCACGGCCGCATCGATGACGGCCACGCAGTTGCTGGTGTTGCCGCTGGGCGGCTTACTGGTTGGCCTGGTGACGCTGATGGCGCGGCGGCGCAAGCGCGCACTGGTGGATGCGGTGGAAGCCAATGCCTTGCATGGCGGGCGCATGTCGATGCGCGACAATCTGATCGTTGCGGTGCAGACCTTGTTGTCCAACGGCTTCGGTGCGTCGGTGGGGCTGGAGGCGACCTATACGCAGATGGGGTCGGGCGCCGGCTCGCAGCTGGGGCGCATCTTGCGCGTGCGGCGTGCGGACATGCGAACGCTGGTGGGCGCCGGCGCGGCCGGTGCGATTGCCGGTGCCTTCGGTGCGCCGCTGGCCGGTGCGTTCTATGCGTTCGAGATCGTCATCGGCGCCTATACGCCATCGGCGTTGGCGCCGGTGGCCGCTGCCGCATTGGCCGGCGCCTTCATGGCCAACGCCCTGGGCGCTGCGCCGTATTCGTTGCCCGCTGCAGTGGCCTACCAATTGCAGCCGCGCGACTATGCGGTCTACATCGCGCTGGGCTTGCTGTGCGCGCTGATCGGCATTGCGGTGATGCGCCTGGTCGCCGGGATCGAGCGTGGCGTGGGACGCATCAATCTGCCGGTGTGGGGGCGCCCGGTCATCGGTGGGCTGGTGCTGATTCCGCTGGCGATGTATTCGCCGCAGGTGCTGTCGTCAGGGCATGGCGCGTTGCATCTGGATCTGACCAGCAGCAGCACCTTGCAGATGCTCGCGATCCTGTTGGTGCTCAAGTGCATTGCGTCGGGGATTTCACTGGGCTTCGGCTTCCGCGGCGGCCTGTTCTTCGCCTCGTTGTTCATGGGCTCGCTGGTGGGCAGCCTGTTCGCGGTGGGCCTGAACCTGTTGCTGGGCGCGTCGGTGGTGGACGCCACCAGTGCCTCGCTGGTGGGCATGGCGGCGCTGGCGGCGGCCATTGTCGGTGCGCCGATGACGATGGCCATGTTGATCCTGGAAGGCACGCACGATTTCGTGCTGGCCAGCGCGGTGATGGTGGCGGTGCTGGTGGCCAATACCGTGGTGCGGCAGGTGTTCGGTTATTCGTTCTCCACCTGGCGGCTGCACCTGCGCGGCGAAAACATCCGCAGTGCGCGCGATGTGGGTTGGGTGCGCAATCTGTCGGCCGGCAAGATGATGCGCAAGGATGCCAACCACACGGCGCACGACATCAGTGTGGGCGAATTCCGCAGGCGTTTCCCGTTGGGTTCCACGCAGCGCGTGGTCCTGGAAGATGCAGCCGGGCACTATGCCGGCGTGGTGCCATTGGCCGTGCTGTATGCCGACAACGTGCAGCTGGACGCGCCGGTGGGCGACTATGCCAAGCACCGCGATGCGGCGTTGCTGGCCAACACCGACATCGTGGCGATCATGAAAGTCTTCGATGCGACCCAGGCCGATGAGCTGGCGGTGATCGACAACGACCGCAAGGTGCTGGGCGTGCTGTCGGAGGGCTTTGTGCGCAAGCGCTATGCCGAAGAGCTGGAAAGGCGCGAGCGCGAACTGATGGGCGAACGTGTGGTCGGCGATGACTGAGCCGCGTGCTGGCGGTAGCGGCTGAAGCGGCAGGGCGCGTGGTGGTTCGGCACGGCCACCGAGTGTCGCCGGTGTCTCCCGCAACGCCATGCGCGCGCGATGCATGGGGCTTGCCCATCGCAGCAACACCATGCGCTGGCGGCACGCATCTCTAGCGGCCTGCGCGTTGGCGACGCTCACGCGCAGGTGGCGGTGCTCATCTTCGACTGCTCGACGCGTGTGCGCAGCAGTGTCGTGTCATCGGGTTGTGCACACGTGCATCGGCGCGTTAGCATCGACATTCGTCCAAAGCGCTCTCCTCCGACACATGACGCCACCCTGACCTGACGCATCACGCGCTCGCAGTTTCTGCGAAGGTCCAGGTATTCGACGTTCATGTAATCGCGCCGTGTGTTTGCCGGTGCGCGGAGTTGTTTCAATGTCCAGAGTGTTCTCGTTGCGCCAGCAATGGCTCGGCAACGTGCGTGGCGATGTGCTCGCCGGCATCGTGGTCGCGCTTGCGCTGATTCCCGAAGCCATCGCGTTTTCGATCATTGCCGGCGTCGACCCCAAGGTCGGGCTGTACGCGGCGTTCTGCATCGCGGTGGTGACCTCCATCGCCGGTGGTCGGCCCGGCATGATTTCTGCCGCCACCGGTGCAATGGCGTTGTTGATGGTGGATCTGGTCAAGGACCATGGACTGCAGTATCTGCTGGCGGCCACCGTGCTGGCCGGCGTGCTGCAGCTGATCGCCGCGGTATTTCGCCTGGGCGCACTGATGCGCTTCGTTTCGCGCTCGGTGATCACCGGTTTCGTCAATGCGTTGGCGATCCTGATCTTCCTGGCGCAGTTGCCGGAATTGGTTGGCATGCCGTGGCCGGTCTACGCAGTGTGTGCAGCGGGCCTGGCGATCATCTATCTGCTGCCGCGCTTCACCACGGCGATTCCTTCGCCGCTGGTCGCCATCGTGGTGCTGACGGCGGTGTGCGCGTACTGGCACATCGAGATCCGCAGCGTGGGCGATATGGGCCGTCTGCCCGACAGCCTGCCGGTCTTCCTGCTGCCGGATGTGCCGCTGACGTGGGACAGCCTGCGCATCCTGCTGCCGGTGTCGACGACGCTGGCGGTGGTGGGCTTGCTGGAGTCGTTGATGACGGCGCAGATTGTCGAAGACCTGACCGATACCCCGTCACAGCGCAACCGCGAGTGTGCAGGCCAGGGGGTGGCGAACATGCTGGCCGGTTGCTTCGGTGGCATGGCCGGCTGCGCGATGATCGGGCAATCGGTGATCAACGTGCGCTCGGGCGGACGCGGGCGCTTGTCGTGCCTGGTGGCCGGCGTGGTCTTGCTGCTGATGGTGGTGTATGGCGCGCACTGGGTGCGTCAGATTCCGATGGCGGCCCTGGTGGCGGTGATGATCATGGTCAGCATCGGTACCTTCAGCTGGGGCTCTCTACGCGATCTGCGCACGCATCCCGGGAGTTCGTCGGTGGTGATGCTCGGCACCGTCGCGGTCACGGTGTGGACGCACGATCTGGCCCGCGGCGTGCTGGCCGGGGTGCTGCTGTCGGCGCTGTTCTTCGCGCGCAAGGTCGGGCGCATGTTGCAGGTGCAGGCCAGCGAGCGTGAGGACGGTGTGCGCGTGTATGCGGTACGCGGCCAGGTGTTCTTCGCATCGGCCGGGCAGTTCGTGTCCAGCTTCGATTTCCTGGGTACGCCGCCGGCGGTGCTGATCGATCTGAGCCACGCGCACTTCTGGGACATCAGTGCGGTGGCGGCGCTGGATCGGGTGGTGCTCAAGCTGCGCGCGCATGGCGCCGAGGTCGAGGTGATCGGCGTGAATCAGGCCAGCGACACGCTGATCGAAACCCTAGGAACCCATCGGCGCGATGGGGCGCGCCTGCAGCTGGGTCACTGAGTTCTGCTGCTCGTGCGCAACCAGCTCGGCCGTCGGCACCGTCGTGTGGCGTGCATGTTCGTCCAGCAACGCGGACACGCGGCGATGGCAGTCGCGGAAGGCCAGCGCGGAGGCCGGCATGTCGCAGGCATCGAAGGTCCTGGCTTCGGCCTTCCAGGCGGCGAGCAGGTCTTCCAGGTCGCGGATCAAGCTCGGCATGCTGGTCACTCCGTGGGGGGTGGCATTAGTTACGGCCACAGCTGCCGGCCGGATGCAGTCGCGCTCGCTCGTCGCTTGCGTGACCGTTTGGATTGCGCGGCGCTCGGGCAGGACACGTGCGCGTCACATCGGCGGGAGGAGGGTGGTATCGCGGTCTTTCACCACTGGAGTTGACCATGGGCAACGACGAAAACGGCAATCGCGGCGTGGACGATCCGACCCCGCCCAATGGCGTCAAGGCGCCAGGCAGGGGCACTGCGCCGATCCAGGAAGGCCCTGCGCAGGACAGCGAGATCGATGACGATGATGGCATCGAAGACCCGATGAAGGACGACGATGATCTGGGCGACGAAGACGACGACCAGTAAGCGCATCGCAGCGTTGCGCGTGGCCGTGTATTGCTGAGACGCGCATGCCGCCGGTTGCACGGAATGTGCTGGCTGCGGCGGTCCAGCCTGCCTAGACTTGCGGATTGCCCATCCTGTGACGTTCATGGATACCTCGTTGCCACCATTGCCCAGCATCGCGCTGGGCCAGTACCGCCATTTCAAAGGCGGCCGTTATGAAGTGCTCGGTGTCGTGCGGTGTAGCGAAACGCTGGCACCGCTGGTGCTCTACCGCCCGTTGGACAGTGACATCGGTCTGTGGGTACGCCCGTATGCGATGTTCGTCGAGCGGGTCGAGGTGGAAGGGGTCGCACGTCTGCGGTTCGAGCCGCTGGAATAAGTGCCGCTTGGAATGTCCGTGGCCACGCGCTTGCCTGCAGCCGATGTCAATGCCGTGACTGTTGCGTCCTCCACGCCTGTGCTCACGCCCGATGGCCGTTATCTGATCGTACGCGGCCGGCTCTGGCGCACCGCCAACCCGCATCTGCGCGACGACGTCCGTGCCGGGCTGGTCAGCGCGTTGATGGACGCGCGACGCGCGGTCAAGGCGGCCAGGCGCGACGACGATGCCGGGCGGCTGGCCGCGGCGCGCGCGGCGGTTGACCGTGCCAAGACGGCCTTGGGAGAACGCGGCCTGGTGTGGTGGAGCGATGGCGCACACGATTTCAATCGGCATCTGGTCAAGAACACCCCGTATGCGGATTGGTTTGCAGCGCTTGTTGCGCACGATGCCTGAGTGCCCGTTGCAGTGGGCGGGGTTGGCCGCTGCCTGCAACGACAACGAGGCCCGGATGTCCCGGGCCTTGCGCTGGATCAGACGCCCAGAGTTGGCACATGTCTCTCAGCCCAGGTCGCAATTGCTCGGCTGCGGCCAGATGGTGGACGGCAGCATCGCTTTCACGGCGGCCGGTGCGCTGATGCCGATGGTGCTGGCGCCGTAGAGGTCTTCGAGTTCGTCGATGCTGACGATGTAGCTGTCCAGCGAACCCAGGTTGGCGCTATTGGGAATCAGCCAGCTGATGGCGCGCGAACCGCCGCTCGGGTTGGCGGTGATGATGGTCTTCCAGAAGAAATCCGGGGTGCGGATGCCGTGGCTGGTGAGGAAGTAATCATTGCTGGTGTCGCTGTAGATCACTCCGCCATAGACCTGCACGCTGGCGATGTCGCGGTAGCACTCGGCCACATTCTCGGCGCGGACCCAAATGCCCTGATTGAAGCTGGCCACCTGCGGCACGATGTTGCTCATGAGGTTGGCGCTGCGGATATAGCTTGCGTTGTAGTCCATGTGGTTGGAGGTCACCAGATGGCCGCGGTCGAAGCCGGAGCGCACGCTGGCATACGAGGCGGTGGAGGTCTGCCCGGCGCAGCCGCTGGGCAGTTCGGTATCCAGGTTGAAGCTGGACGGACGCGCAGCCGAACCCGTGTCGGTCTGCAGCACATATTCGTAACGCAGCGCGGTGCGGTTGGTGCAGTCGTATGTCAGCGTATAGCCGCCCTTGTTGAGGGTAACGACCTGCGCTTGCGCTGCGGCGCTGAAGGCAGTGAGAAGCAGAACGACGAAGAAAGTCCTGAAGCGCATGGGAGTGAATCTCCTTGAAATCAATCGGACGCACGAGACCGCCGCCGGCTGTGCATGCGCACAGCGACGTTGCAGCGAACGCGCGCTAAGGGGAGAACAGAAGGCTCGCTGCGGAGCGAGCGCGACTAGCTATCGCATGCGAACGTTGCTCTTTGGTGACGTAGACATGAGGAGCATGCAATTGCTTGAATTTTTGCTTCGACGTGCGACCTAGCGCTCACCTGTCGGCATGCCGGCGATGCCCTCAAGGATGCGGATGATCTCGACGATGGTCTTCGACGACGTCCGCTGCCGGCATGGCGCCACGATCACTTCGCGCGGCGCGGCAACATGAAAACCACGCACTGGCAAGCCAGGCGCGGTCTATCGCACGTTTCAATGATGCCAAGCGCGCTAATCCCTTGTCGTGAGGGCGCAGGTCTGTTGCGAACGCCGTGCGGGGCAGGTCGAACGATGCGGCGCGCTTCGCCAAGAGCGGTGACGTCGTGGCCGGCAGTTTGACCACCACCTTGATCTCGAACCGGAAGCCGGCCAGCCAGGTCACGCCGACCGCGGTGACGGTGGGGTAAGGTGCCGGCCCCCAATCGCTGACCCATGTGTCCCACATCGCCTCCAACACGACATCGGGGTTGACCATGAACAAGGTGACGTCGACCACGTCCTGCGAGGTACAGCCGGCTGCGGCGAGGATGGCATCCAGGTTGGCGAAGGCGCGGGCGATCTCGGCATCCAGCTCGGGCTCGGGCGAGCCGTCTTCGCGGCTGCCGACCTGGCCGGCGACGAACAGCAGGCCTTCGGCATGCACCGCCGGCGCGTAATGGTGGCGCTCGTACAGGGCGTGACGCCCTTGCGGGAAAACAACGTCGCGTGTGGCCATGGGATTCTCCATCGACGTGCATCAGATCGGGCGTTCACGTTAGACGCGTCTGCAGGCGCGATAAATCGGCAGGATCGACCAACACTGTTTGTAGAATCCAAACAATCTTGGAGTCGGGGGCAACGGTGGATCGGTTCGATGCAATGCAGGCGTTCGCACGTGTGGTCGAGACCGGCAGCTTCACCAAGGCTGCCGAACAGCTGCACATGAGCCGGGCCAGCGTGACCCAGCTGGTGCAGCAACTGGAAGCGCGCCTGCGGGTGACGTTGCTCAACCGCACCACGCGCCGGGTGCAGTTCACTGCCGACGGCGCAGCCTATTACGAGCGTGTGCTACGCCTGCTCGCGGACATGGACGAGGCCGAAACCAGTCTGTCTGCCGCAGCGACGTTGCCACGCGGGCGCCTGCGTGTGGATGTCCCCAGCCCGTTGGTGCGGCTGATCTTGATGCCGGCATTGCCGGCTTTCATGCGCGTTATCCGGATATCCAGCTGGACATGGGCGTGAGCGACCGTCGCGTGGATCTGATCGGCGCAAATGTGGATTGCGTGATACGCGGCGGCACCATCACCGACCAATCGCTGATCGCGCGCCACGTGGGCGACCTGCAGGCTGGCGTGTACGCAGCGCCCGGTTATCTGCAGCGGCTGGGAACCCCGACGCACCCGGCGGAGTTGGAAACGACCCAGCATCGCTGCGTCGGCTTCATGCGCTGGCGCAGCAGCAAGACCGTGCCGTATGTGATGCAACGCGGCGACGAAGCGGTGCGCGTGCGCGGCCGCCATGTGGTGGCCGCCGACGATGGCAACGCGTACCTCGCCGCCGGGTTAGCGGGCATGCGTGTGCTGTGGCTGCCGGTGTACATGGCCAACGCGCATGTGGCCAGCGGCGAGCTGGTGCCGATCTTCCAGGACTGGCAGCTGGAAGCGATGCCGTTGTCGATTGCCTTCCCACCCAACCGCCACGTCAGCGCCAAGCTGCGTGTTTTCATCGATTGGGTGATCGCGCTGGTGGACGCGCATGCGCCGTTGATGACGCCCGCTCCACGGTAAGCGCTGCGGTATTGCGCGGCGCTATCGTTTCACTTCGCGTTGCACCGGATACCGCCAGCCGCTGATCGCCGCATAGGGCGAGCGTGCGGACACCCACTGCAGGCGCGCATCGCCATCGGCGCGGAACGCAGCATCGTTGGCCAGCTGATGCTCGAATTGGCGGCGCAATGCGGCATCGCTGCGCAAGACGCGTTCGCTGAATTCAATCAGCTCGGTGGCAGACAACCCGCTGTCGGGGCTGTCGGCGTTGCGGAAACGTCCGCTGGCCAGCAGCGAATCGTTGCTGCGCGGTTCCAGCAACGCAGCGGCCAACATGCGCATCGGCTGATCGGCTGGCACTCGGATGCTGCCGGCAGGAAAGACTTCCTCCACCTCGTGGGTGTGCGGGATCTGCTCGTTGCCGGTCTTGGCGATATGCATCTGCTGCACCGTGCGCTGGGCGGGTTGCTGCAGACGTTCGTAGTGGATGCCGTGCGCGTCGAGGGCGCGCTGGTGTCGATGGGTTGCGCGTTGAGCGCTGCGCCGGCGAACAGTGCGAGGGCCAGCACGTTGGCGACGCGCCGGGTGCTGCGCGATGTGTTGCAGGCATCGGCGTGAGCACGCGGGTGTCGGTCGGATGCGTGGAGAGCGTGGTGCGGGTTGCAGCTGCCCGTACCGGAAGTCATGTGGGGCGTGAGGGTCTCGCGTGGTGGATAGCTGGGTGTGCGGGTGCCCGCATGCCGTGGCGGCGCGCATGGCTCTGGGCTGGGTGTGTCTGCTGTCCGGCGCTGGTCGCTGGTGTGCAAGAGCAACGCGACCAGCGCTGTCAGGAGTGTCCAGGCGGCTAGCAAGCCAAGGCTGACGAGGTTGCCAATCTGGCCTCTGAGCAATGTGATAACGTATCATTCACATGACATTTCTTAGTTGTGCCTTTTGAGTTTTCCAATGACTTCCGCGATTTCAATCTCCGAGCTGCACGTTGGCTACCGTGGCCGCGCGGTCCTGCAAGGGCTGAACCTTGATGTCGCGCCCGGTACCGTCTATGCCTTGCTGGGCGGCAATGGCGCCGGCAAGTCGTCCACGCTGTCCACGTTGCTGGGCTTCGTCACACCCGTCTCCGGCAGCTTGCGGGTAGATGGCGTGGATCCGGTCGCCGACCCCGGCAAGACGCGTGCGCGGCTGGCCTATCTGCCGGAGAACGTGGCGCTCTATGAACACCTGAGCGCGCTGGAAAATGCAGACTATCTGCTCGCCTTGGCCGGCCAGCGCCGCAGTCAGGCCGCCATCGGCGAGGCATTCGCGGCCGCTGGCCTGCAGCGCGACGCCTGGTCGCAACGGTTGGCAGGGTTCTCCAAGGGCATGCGGCAAAAGGTGGCGATTGCCGTGGCCACGCTGCGCGAGGTTCCCGTGTTGCTGTTGGACGAGCCCACTTCCGGGCTGGATCCGCGCGCCATCGCCGATTTCAACCGCCTGGTGAGCAGCGCGCGCGCGCGCGGCGCTGCGGTGCTGATGGTTACGCACGATCTGCTCGGTGCGGTGGATGTGGCCGACCGCATCGGCTTTCTCGAAAACGGCCGGATTGCCGACGAGATCGGCGCTGGCGACAGCGGCTTCGATGTGCGCACCCTGCATGCGCGTTTCGCGCGTCCACAGGACCAGGCAGCATGAGGCTGCATGCATGAGTCCCGTGGTGTTGGTCGCACGCGAAGAACTGCGCTTTATGGCGCGCAACCGTTCCGCTGCCATCGGTGTGGTGTTGCTGATGTTGCTCACCTTGGTGGCGGCGTTGACCGCTGCGCACCATCAGCGCGAAGTCGCCGACTTCCGTGCGCGTCAGCAACAAGCCGCACAGCACGCCTTCGAAGCGCAACCGGACCGGCATCCGCATCGTGTGGTGCACTACGGCCACTTCATCTATCGGCCGTTACCGGCGCTGGCCGCATTCGATTCCGGCGTGGATGCGTTCACTGGCAACAGCATGTTTCTGGAAGGCCACCGCCAGAACACCGCCAACTTCGGCGATGTGCGTCAGAGTTCGTTGCTGGTGCGTTTCGGCCAGTTGACGCCTGCGTTCGTGCTGCAGGTGCTGGCACCGCTGATGCTGGTATTCCTGGGCTATGGCGCAGTGGCGCGCGAGCAGGAAACCGGTACCTTGCGCGCGCTGTTGCTGCAGGGCGCCACGCGCAGGCAATTGCTCGGTGGCAAATACCTCGCGCTAGCTGCGGTTGCAGGCGCCTGCCTGTTGCCGGCCCTGGTCGGCCTGGCACCCATCGCATTGTTGCCGGGGCAAGCGCCGCTGGTTGCGCTGCTGGTGCTGGCCTATAGCGTGTATCTGCTGGTGTGGTGCGCGCTGGTGCTGGTGGTGTCGATACTGTGCCGGCGCGGCCGCGATGCGCTGCTGGTGTCGCTCGCGGTATGGGTCTGGCTGGCCTTGCTGGTCCCGCGGATAGCGCCTGACGTGGCCAGTGCCGCGTATCGCCTGCCGACCCGTTTGGAAACCGACGTGGCGATTCAGCGCGACCTGCGCACGCTCGGCGACAGCCACAATCCGGACGACCCGCACTTTGCGCAATTCAAGCAGCAGACGCTGGCCCGTTACGGCGTGCAGCGTGTGGAAGATCTGCCGGTCAACTACAAAGGCTTGCTGGCCCTGGAAGGCGAGCGGCTGACCGCAAGCCTGTTCGAGCGTTACGCAGGCCGCGATGCGTCCATCCAGCAGCAACAGAATCTGCTGGTGCGCGCCTGTGCGCTGCTAAGCCCGACGGTGGCGCTGCGCGACGTCTCGATGACGCTGGCAGAAACCGATCTGCGCGCGCACCTGCGGTTCCTGGCGCAGGCCGAACACTATCGCTACACCTTGGTGCAGCAGCTCAATCGCCTGCAGGCCGATGCGGTGCGCATGGCCGACGACACCGCGCAGGACGCCGGCGCCGACCGCCGCAAGCGTATTTCGTCGGAACACTGGCATGAGATTCCGGTGTTCGCCTTCCAGCCGGCCGCCGCCACCGACGTGATCGGTACGGCAGGCGCGGCGTTTGGCCTGATCGGCGCCTGGTTGCTCGCTGCGCTGTGCCTGCTGGTTGCAGCCGGGCGACGTGTGGGAGTGGCGCGCTGATGGTGCTGTGGAAATACGAACTGCTGTTGCTGCTGCGCGCACGTGCGGCGCTGGCCGGGCTGTTGTTGCTTGCAGTGCTGACCGTCTGCAGCCTGTTGTCCGGGCAGCACGTGATTGCAGCGCAACGCGACAACATCGCGAAGATTGCAGCGTTGCACCGCGAAGACAGCGCTGCGGTGGAAGATTACGTGGTGCGTTCCAACGATGCTGGGAGCGCGGCCTATTACAGCTTTCACCCTACCTGGGACACGCCATCGCCACTGGCGTTTGCGGCAGTGGGCATGCGCGATGTGTCGCCGTACATCTTGCGTGTGCGCGCGCTGGGGTTGGAAGCGCAGATCCATGACGGCGACAGCTACAACCCCGAGCTCGTCCTGGCTGGCCGCTTCGACTATGCGTTCGTGCTGGTGTTCCTGTTGCCGCTGTTCGTGATCGCGCTGCTGTTCGATCTGCGGTCCGGCGAGCGTGAAGCCGGCCGGGCACGCATGCTCGCTGCGTTGCCGGGTGCGGGCACCGCGTTGTTGGTGCGACGTGTGGTGGTGCGCGCGGCGGCAGTGCTGTTGTGCCTGAGCGTGCCGTTTGTCATTTTCGCAACGCTCAATGCGGTGCCGTGGCTGCAGCAACTGGCAGTGCTCGCGCTGAGCTGCGCGTATCTCGTGTTCTGGGTGCTGCTGTCGGTGCTGGTTGGGCGCATCCAGTGGCGGCCTGCGGCGCATGCCACGGCGTTGGCCAGCTGCTGGGTAGTGCTGGCGCTGGTGGCGCCGGCGCTGGCGCACGTGGCAATCAATCAGGCGGTGCCGGTCAACCAGGGCACCGAGATCGCGCGGCTGCAGCGCGAGGCAGTCAACCGTGCCTGGGATATTCCGCGCCAGAACACCATGCAGGTGTTCTATGCGCGCAATCCGCAGTGGGCCGATTCCGCGCCGCTGACCGAAGCGTTCCACTACAAGTGGTACTTCGCATTTCACGAAAATGGCGACCAGCAGGTAGCGCCCCAGGTGGCAGCGTATCGCCAAGGGCTGCAGCGGCGCGAAGCGCTGGCGCAACGCGTGGCCAGCGTGCTGCCGCCGGTTGCGCTGCAGGCGGCGCTGACCCGCCTGGCCGACACCGATCTGCAGGCACAGCTGGCGTATCAGGACCGCATTCGCGCGTATCACCGGGCGCTGCGCACCTTCTACTACGGTTATCTGTTCCGCGACCGCCCGTTTACGCGCGACGACTTCGGACGCGCGCCACGGTTCGATGCAACGGCCGATCCTGCGTCATAGCGACAGCCGCGTTTCACCTCTTGTCCTTTCGTTTTTTCACTTGCGTCCCGGACGTGCTGCGCCCGGGTCTTTCAGGAGTTCTACCCGATGCCCGTGTTCCCGCGCCGCCACATGTTGCACACGCTGCCCTTGCTCAGTCTGCTGGCCTGCGCCTGCGGCATTGCCTGTGCGCAGGCTGCCGAACTGCAGGCGCGCGATCTGGATGCGGTGCAGGTGCGCAGCCAATACACGCCATACCGCGCGCTGAGCATTACCGGCGCCACCAAGACCGATGCGCCGCTGCGTGATTTGCCGATCAGTGCACGCGTGCTAGACCGGACGTTGCTCGACGATGCCGGGATCACCGATCTGGCTGGCGCGCTGGAGCTGGCCAGCGGCATCACCAAGGCCAATAACCTGGGCGGGCTGTGGGACAGTTATTCGGTGCGTGGCTTCACCGGCGACCCGAATTTCAGTTCGGACTACATGGTCAACGGCTTCAACGCCAGCCGCGGTTACAACGGCCTGCGCGATGCCGCCAACACGCAGAGCATCGAGGTCATCAAGGGGCCGGCGTCGGCGTTGTACGGGCGTGGCGAGCCGGGTGGGGCGATCAACATCGTCACCAAGAAGCCGCTGTTTCAGCCGCAGAACAGCCTGGATGTGTCGGCCGGTCGCTTCGACAATTATCGCGCCGCCGTCGACAGCACCGGCCCGCTGAGCGAAAACGTGGCGTACCGTTTGAACGCGATGCACAAGGACCAGCACAGTTTTCGCGACACCGTCGACAGCGACAACACCTTGCTGGCGCCGTCGCTGTTGTGGATGCCGACGCCCGACACCACGGTGTCGTATGAGTTGGAGGCGGTGCGTCTCCATACGCCATTCGATCGCGGCGTGACCGCCATCAATGGCGATGCCAACCGGCTACCGGCGTCGCGCTTTCTGGGCGAGCCGCGCGATGGCGATATCGATTTGCATTCCACCGGGCACCAGCTGTTCGTGGTGCATGGTCTGAATGCAACGTGGTCGTTGCAGGGTGGGGCGAGCTACCGCGATAGCGGCATGCGCGGATTTTCCACCGAGCCGTGGACATTGCAGGCCGACCAGCGCACCCTGCGCCGCGAACGCCGTTACCGCGATTACCAGGGCCGCGATATCGCGGCGCGTGCGGAATTGCTTGGCAACCTGCAGGCGGGCAGTGTGGTGCATCACGTCTTGTTCGGCATCGACGGCAACCGCTTCGACGACAGCCGTTTTCAGCAACGTGCCCGTTCCGCGGCCACGCCATACAGCATCGACGTGCTGGCGCCGCGCTATGGCGTGGCACAGCCAGGGCGGCTGTCCACCATTACCGATACCGATGAGCGCCAGCAGGTGTGGGGTGCGTACGCGCAGGATCAGATCGATCTGAGTACGCGCTGGAAGGCCTTGCTCGGGCTACGCTACGATCACTACCAACAAGACCTGGACAACCGCTTGCGCGGCACGACCCAGCGCGCTTCCGACGGTGTGGTGAGCCCGCGTGCGGGCATGACGTTCCATCTCGACGATGCGCTCTCGCTGTATGCGAGTGCGGCGGCGGGTTTCCGCCCCAACAGCGGGGTCGGCGCCAATGGGCAGAGCTTTGCACCTGAAAAGAGCCGCGCGCTGGAGACCGGGCTGAAATACGTGCAGCCCGGCGATGGTCTGGAAGCCACGCTGGCCACGTTCCGCATCGACAAGAAGAACGTGTTGAGCCTGGACCCGGCCGACACCAGTTTTTCGTTGCCGGTGGGCCAGATGCGCAGCCAAGGCGTGGAACTGGATCTGCTCGGCAGATTGACCCCGCGCCTGGCCGCATCGGTGGGCCTGGCTTATACCGATTCGCAAGTGACGCGCAGCAGCGCTGCCGCCGCCGCTACCGGGCTGGCCGAGGGCCGGCGGTTTCCGAATGTGCCGCGTTTCAGCGGCAACGCGTTCTTGAATTACGAACAGCCGTTGACCGGAAAACGCAGCGCGGCAGTGGGTCTGGGCGTGTCGCGCACTGGGGAGCGGCTCGGTTCGGTCGATAGCAACACCGATTTCGTGCTGCCGGCGTACACCGTGTGGCGCTTGGTCGGCCATTACGATCTGAGCGATCGGCTACGCCTGTATGCCAAGGTCGAGAACCTCACCGATCGCCGCTACGCCGCGTTTTCGTATAGCGAACAGTGGGTGTATCCGGGGGCACCGCGCAGCTGGACAGTGGGCGCGCATTTGCGGTTCTGACGCGTGCGCGCTGCCCTTAGTCTGGCTCAGCAAGAACGCTGAGCGCACGGTGTCGATAGGCAGCGTGCGATGGATGCCGCGGTGGTCGGCGTTGCGCATGCAATGTGAGCCACACATGCCGTGTGACGCGTCAAGCATGCCGGCAACCGACCACGCCGATAGAACGTTGCGCCGACCAACGCAGTGCTTGCGTTAGCGCCGCCGCGTCGGCGGAACCTTGCTGCGCTTCTTGCCCGGCGAAATTGGCGCAGACGCTTCGCTGGCCAACGCGCCGCCGGTGTGCAGCTGCTCCAGCCACGACAACGCATCCACATAGCCAAGAAAATGTTGCAGGTAGCCGGGCGAGCGTTCGCGCATCAGCGTGATGCAGCGATGCACCAGCACGCTGGAATTGAGCGGGCCGGCATCCTTGGGCGCATCCTGTAGCGACTGCCGTACCTGGCTGGCGGTCCGCACGGTGGTCCAGGTGCGACGGAAATCGTCGAGCGCCGGCAGCTCAGGAAACAGCATGGCATCTGCGCTGGCGGTCTTGCGACTGTCCACTTCCATCAATGCTGCATGGCCGGTCATCTGCGCGGTGAGTGCACCCAATGCGCTGGGCTGTGCCGCCGCTGGCGCCGCCGCATCGGTGGAGGCGCGGCGACGGGAAGGTTGCTTTAGCGCTGTCGCATAGCCATCGACCAATGCGCCGAGTTTGTCTTCGAGGACCTCACGCACTGCGTCGGCTTGCGTGTCGGCACGCGCTGCCAGGGACTCCATCAGATGGAAGCGCACTGGATCCAGTCGATTGGCGCCCTGGTCGCGCCAGCGCTGCAATTGCGTACGCGCAGAAATCGCCGGCTTGCTCATCGTGGTGCAGCGGCCGCAGCGGGCCGAGTCGACGACGCTGCACGCGACGACGATGGACGCGCGATCGGCGCAATCTCCACGCGGCGGTTCTTCGCACGACGGGCTTCGTCGGCGTTGGAGTCCACCGGTTGCTGCGAGCCGAATGCGGCTGCGAACACCGATGCCGCCGGTACCCCTTCGGCGATCAATGCACGCGTCACCGTGAGAGCGCGTTGCGCGGACAGTTCCCAGTTGTCGGCGTAGCGACGATTGCCACCCAACACCGGGCGGTCGTCGGTGAATCCGCTGACCATCAGGATCTCTTCGCGCGCGCGCAGGTACTGCGCCAATGGTGCGGCGAGCGACTTCAGCACCTCGCGCCCTTCCGGCTCCAGTTCATCGGAGTTGAACGCAAACAGCACGTTGCCGCGAATGCCGATACGACCATCGACCAGGGTCACGCGGCCGGCCGCCAGCGGTGCGGCCAGTGCCTGCTCGAGCGTCTGCCGACGTCGCGCTTCGGCCTGACGTTGTTTGACTTCTGCATCCAGGCGGCTGGACAGTTGCAACTGCACGCCGATCACGCCGACCAGGATCAGCACGAACGCGCCCAGCAGGACCGACATCAGATCGCCGAACGCCGCCCAGATGGGGGTGCCGGCATCGCCGTCGCTTTCGATCTCGTCGCTCATGCCGTTTCTGCTTCGCCGGTATCGCGACGCCCGCGATCGAGCTGGCGTAGTTCTTCGATGATCTGCTTCTGCGAGAGCATGCTGAGGTCGACCACTTCGCGTGCCTGTGCCACGTAATAGGCCAGCTGGTCGTCGCTGCGTGCCAGCGACGCATCCAATGCAGTCGCAACGTGCTGCAGGCGCGCATTGAGTTCGCTGGTGGTGCCGCTGAAGAGCTGCACCGCCACGCCGAAGGCTTCGCCCAGGCTGGCCACTTCCACCGCGCTGCCGCTGACATGCGCGGCCACCGCGCCGAGCTTGCCGGTTTCGCTGCCGATCTGCTCGGTGAGCTGACTGCCCACGCGCTGCAGCAGGTCCGCCGAAGTGGTGACCAGTGCATCGACCGCTTCGCGTTGTTCGGTCGAGGCGTGATTGACTGCGTTGAGCAAGGTGTCCAGGGTCGCAAGCAGTTTGCTACGTTCTTCCAGCATGGCGGTATCGCGCACCATGCTTTCGGACAGGTTCTGGCGCAACTCTGCGACGACATCGGCGGCGGCCTTGGGCGCTTCGGAGGCGATCTGCATCAGGCGCGACACTTCGGTGATCGTCGCGCTGGCCTGTGCCTGCGCCTGTGTCGACAACGCGCTGGCGGTGCTGGCCAGGGTGTCGCAGACGGCCTGCTGTTGTTGGGCAACGCGCTCGCCGGTCTGTTCCCACTGTGTGATCAAGGCCGTGCTCATCGCGCCGAAGCGCTCGCTCCACAACGCCAGGCGCTCGGTGTCGCGCGCTTCCAATGCCGCCTGCAGGTCGGTGTGCGATTGCTGCAAAGTGCCGACCAGGGCCGCCGCATGCGCATCGAAACTGGCAGTGGCCGCGGCGAGTGCACCGTGGTGGTGGCTGGACAACGTGGCGCTAGCCCGTTGTTGCTGGGCCAGTGCATCGCTCCACGCACTGGCGGTGTCGCTGCTGGATTGCTCCATGCGTTGCGAGACCGTATCCACCAACGCGGCGGAGCGTGCCTCGAAGGTGTTGGCGAATTGCGTGAGCGTGGTTTGCAACTCGTGCGTGAGCGCGTGATTGGCGCGCTGCTGTTCGGCCACCGCTGCCGTCCATGTGGCCGCTGCAGTGGCGGTGCTGGTGTCGAAGCCGCGACTCAAGCCAGCCAGCTGGCGCTGCACGGCCTGCTGCACGCCTTCGTGCAATGCGCTGGTCTGTTGCGCCAGTTGCTCGAGGGTCGCGTGCAGTTGCGTGCTGAGCGCTTCGGTGGCGCGTTGCTGCTCGGCAAGCACGGCGGCCCAGGTATCTGCGGTGGCTACGGTGCTGCGGGCAAAGCCATCGTTGAGTGCGCTCAACTGCTGCTGCACTGCCTGGCTGACGCTGTCCTGCACGGCAACGCTGCGCTGGTCGATCTGTTCCAGCGTGCCCTGCAACTGCTCGGTCAACGTGTGCTGCGTCCGTTCCTGTGCGGCCAATGCCACCTGCCATTGTTCGGCCGCCGTACGTGCGCTCTGCTCAATGGCGGCACTGACCCCGTGCAACTGCTGCTGCACCGCGCCGCTCACGCGTTCCTGCAAGGCAACGCTGTGCCTGGCAAGTTGTTCCAGCGTGGTTTGCAGCTGTGCGTTGTGGGTCTGCTGTGCGCGCTCCTGCGCCGCCAACGCCGTACTCCAGTGCTCGGCTGCGGTGCTGGCGCTGGTGTGAAAGCCGTGGGTAATGCCGTCCAGCTGTTGCTGTACGGCCTGCGTGACGTGCGCCTGCAATGCGGCGGTGTCGCGCGCGATGCCGGCCATGGTGGCTTCCATCGCCGGCTGCAACGCCGCGCCGACGGCGCGTGCGCTTTCGGCGACACCGGCGTGCAGCGATTGCTCCATTGCCGTCGCGAGCCGCGCATACGCCGCTTCGCTTTTTGCGTGGAAGTCGGCCTGCTGTGTGGCCAGGCGTTCGTCGGCGGCGATGCTGTGCTGTTCGATGTTGTGCATCAGCGCCTGCAGCCGGTCGATCAAGGCCGGCATCAAGGCGCTTTGCTGTTGCTGCAACTTGAACGCTTCGCTACGTTGATGCGCATCCGAATGCGGGTGCAGTTCGGCGGCGATCTTCAGATCCAGCCGCTGCACTGCCTGCAGGCGCTCGCGCCGGCACAGTGCCGACAACAGCCCCAGCATGGCCGATGTCGCCACGCCGGCGATCGAGGTGCCGAACGCAAATGCCAGGCCTTCCACCGGTGCGGCGAGCGAGCCGCGAATCGCCTGCAGGTCGGTGGCGCTCTGCAATGCAAAGCCGGTGCCCTTGAGCGTGGCCATCATGCCTAGCAAGGTGCCGAGCATGCCCAGCAACACCAGCAGGCCGACCAGATACGGCGTCAGTACCGGTGCCGGCAACGCGACACGCTCGCCCTTGATGCGCAGGCGCACCGCATTGCGCAGGCCGGGGTGTATCGCCTGCAGCCAATCGCTCAGGGCCGAAGGCGCCGTGGTCAGCCCATCGACTGCCGCTTCCAGCGTCGCAGTTGCTTGGCGGTAGCGATACAGCTCCAATGCGCCGGCCACATAACAGGCGCCGATCACCGCCGCGACGCAGGCGCCCAGCGGGTTGGAGCCCAGATAGCCGATGCCGACCCAGCACACCGCCAACAGGCCGACGAGAAACACACACACGTGTACGAGAGTTTTGAACATGACGTCCCAGTTAGCGGGTACGAAGCGCTGCAAGCAGACCTTCGATCGGGTGAAAACGAACATCCAGTTCGGCGAGCAACACGCTCTGCATGTCTTTGCGGAAGACATCCAGCCAGCCATCGGACACCGCGCGTGGAGCGGCATCGTCATCGGCATGCTGGTGGTGCGCCTGCGCGGCATCGCGCAGGCGTTCGAAATGTGCGCCGAGCAGGTTCGGCACGGTGTTCAACAGGCTCTGCTCGCGCGGGCTCAGGGTGAGTTCCATCACCGCATCTACTTCGGCCAACCGCGCCATGTCGGGTGAGACCAATGCAAGCAGATCACGCAGGCGACCGCGCAAATCGCCGGTAACGGTGCGCATGGCGCGTTGCATGGCCAGGTAATGCTGCCGGAACGGCGCGTAATCGGGCATGGCGATCGGCGCATCTGCGAGCGCGGCGTCGCGGGCTTCGACGCGCGCGCGCGCGATGAGCGCGTCCAGATCGGCCACACTGCTGGTGGCCAGCCCGGCGCGCACGCGCGTGCACGCCTCGGCATCGAGCGGGCGCGGTTCGGGCAGGTCGTCGCTGTCGGGCAGCTTGCCATCCAGCGCCTTGGACACCGCAACCGCACGCGTCCAGTCGATCCACTGGCTGAGTCTGTCGGCCAGCGCGTGGTTGGATTGGGCGATGTGCGCGTCGCTGAGGCGAGCAAGCAGGCGAATGAACGCCGGGCCCGACAAGGGCGCCCGTGGAGAAACTTTCGCCATTCTTCCGGTCAAAAACCCGGAATTTTACACGGGAATGCACACAGGCCGGTGCGTTCCGCAGGAGCTGTGGGCGGGCCGCCGGGTCCAGGCGGGGTGGCATTCAGCTAGGTGGGTTGCGGGCCACCGTGTGGCGGCGGCCTGGCATCCTGCGCTACTCGTGACCGTGCGCAGGGCTGTGGCGCAAGCAGACCCAACCTTAAGCCTCGCGCAGCGTAGCCGGTCGGGTTCCGTAACAAATTCAGGTTCGGATCTCCGGCCGTCTGGCTGACCCTGTTTTGTAAGGTGAACGGGTATAAGCTGCGGACCGGGGAAATCCTCCAACGAGGTAACACAATGGACCGCTCCGACATCCAAGTGTCCGATCTGCTGGTCTTGGAACTGCAAGGGTTCCACGATGCCTATGGCAATGGGGCGGACTTCTGGGACGCGTATCAACGCATCATGGGCATCGCGGCGCAGGCCGGCGGCAACGTGGTTGCGTTGGCCAACGAAATGGCCTCGCTGGCACAAGGGTTTGGCGCGATCAAGCGCGCACAACTGCTGTAGCCGTCGATTGCCTGACGAGATGGCCGCGCCTCGCGGGGTGCATGATGTCGCGTTCTGCGGTGATGGGCTGCTCGCGCATATGCGTGCAGGGTTGCGCAGATCGCGCGCTGCCTTGGCGCGTTGGTGTCGTGATCGCCGCGCATCTTGCTTGGCGTCGGGGATCGCGGGTGCCAGATCCGTGTAGGCGTCGGCGATGCATCCAGCTACGGAGCACGCAGCACGCTTTACCGTGCGATGCGATCCCTGTCGCCGCCCAGCAGGTCTCGCGCTGCAGATAGTGCATCCGAATCGGCAGACGCAAGACGCGTGCTGCCGCTGCGCTGTTTACTCGGCGTCGGCTTTGGCGGCCGGTTTGACTGCCGCGATGGGCGCTGCCTCTGGCGCGCCGCGCTTTTTCTCACGACGCAACGGCGTATCGCCCAGGCGTTCGATTGCGCCACCGGATTGCTGGAACGCTTCCAGATCGGCGGCCAAACGCTGTTCGGACAATCGCGGCTTGCCTGGCTGATTACTGACGGTCATCGACTGGCGGCGGGAATTATTCATCGCGAATCCTCATGCGTTGTAAAGCGTCAAGGGAATGCCCCGGCGGCGTTGGTCGTCGTAGGTGGCACGCACGTCGCGGCAATACGGGCCGGACATGACGAAACGCCGGCAGATCGCCGGCCGCGTCTCGTAGATCGAGCAACACATGCGCGCAGCGTCGATGGCCACGCACCAGCCTTCCTCGTCGCGCGCCATCACGTGCAAGCCTTGCGGCGTGACGCTGGTGAGATGGTGTGGGATACGGTCGGATGGATCGACCAGGACGGTGAGCCGGCAACAGACGGCGTCGCAGCGTTCGCAGAGATTGTCGATGGAAAAGGCCAGAGTGAATGAGGGCGACACCGGATTCCGGTCGCCAACGCACCATACACCCTGGGCGCGTCAGGGTGTGAACCGACGCCGCGTGGCCGCACGCATGCGGTACAGCTTGTAAAGGTGCGCGCTGTGTTGGGTGGGCACCAGAATTCGGAACATCGCTGCCTGCGGCAACCAGTGCGCCCGCGCTGCCTCGAAGGCGCACGCACGGATCACGCATGCGGTGCGGCCTGTGAGCAAGACAAGCGCTGGGCTGTGCCGCATCTGGCGGTCATGCGTGGCCGCACCCGATGCGCCGTGTGTCGCGCACTACGTTGCCTTTGTCGTTGATCTGCGAAGACGCTTTTCACCTGTGCCAACGCAGCGCGCCGTAGCGTGGTGGTCCACCTCACGTCGCAGGAAACAGACATGGATACATTCAACCCCAATCCATCCACGCACGGACAAACCGATGCTCACGACGAAGCGCAGCACGACCACGACAAGCAGGACGCGCTACAAGACGAAGCGGTGGAAGAAACCTTTCCGGCCAGTGACCCCGTCTCGCCGTTCGTGCCGGCCAAACCGCTGGACTGAGCCTGTGCGGCAGGCGCTCGCCCGCCGCGGAAAAAAGCAGATGGCGCGGTCGATAACCGCGCCATCTGCGTCTGCAACATCCGCGCGATTACGGCGTCAGCACGACCTTACGGCAATCGTCCTGCTTCTTGTCGAATAGCTCGTAGCCGCGCGCCGCATCTGCCAGTGGCATGCGGTGTGAAATGATCGAATTGGGTTTGAGCTCGCCATTGCCGATGCATTCCAGCAAATGCGGCATATGCTTCTGCACATGCGTTTGGCCCATCTTGAAGTTCAGTCCCTTATCGAACGCGTCGCCAAACATGAAGGCGTGGATGAAACCCGCATACACACCCGGAACGCTCACCACACCGCAGCGACGGGTTGCGGCAATGCACTGCCGGATCGCAACGCCGCTGCTGCCTTCCAGTTTCAAATTCGTCAATGCAGTTTCGATCGCGCTGCCTTCGGCCTCGAAGCCGACTGCCTCGATGCTGGCATCCACGCCCCGGCCGTTGGTCTGCGACACGATGACATCGGCGGGATCGTCGACCTCGTCGAAGTTGATCGGAATCACGCCATAGGCCTTGGACGCAAAGTCCAGCCGATAGGCATGCCGGTCGACCATGAAGATGCGTTCGGCCCCCAGCATGCGGCAGCACGCGGCGGCCATCAGGCCCACCGGACCGGCACCGAAGATGGCAACGGTGGAGCCCTGTTTGACGCCGGCATCGATCACGGCCTGATAGCCGGTCGGCAGGATGTCGGACAGGAACAAGACCTGCTCGTCATGCAGGGCATCCGGTACGACCAGTGGGCCGACATTGGCCTTGGGCACGCGCACGTATTCTGCCTGACCACCGGACAAGCCACCGTATAAATGACTGAAGCCGAACAACGCCGCGGGCGGGCGCATGTCCTTGTGATTGAGCGCCGCGCCCTTCCCGGTATTGGTGGTTTCGCAGGCCGAATATTCCTGCAACACGCAATGGAAGCAGCGGCCGCAGGCGACCACGAATGGAATCACCACGCGGTCGCCTGGCTTGACCGCCGTAACATCCGGACCTACCTCCTCGACGATGCCCATAAATTCGTGACCGAGGATGTCACCGGGGTGCAGGTCGGGAATCTTGCCGTGGTACAGATGCAAATCCGACCCGCAGATGGCGGTGGCGGTGACGCGCAGGATCAGGTCGTCGCGTTCGACCAAGAGTGGATCCGGCACGGTTTCGACTCGCACATCGTGTGAGCCGTGATAGTTGAGGGCGAGCATGTCTTCTCCTGTGGGCGCTTCAGCGCGGCAACGTCCTGCAGTGTTCGTGCGACCGCGTTAAGTCCGTCAGCACAGTGCGTGGGCGTGATGTGGACGCGCTCGCTTTCCCGACGCCGTGTTGATGCGCAGGTCACGTTTGGATAACTCCCGCACTCGCAGGCTGGTTCGACATGTTTGAACGCACGGAAGCAGTTTGCGCATCCATTGCGAACGCGACAATCAACGACCGCCGGGCGCGCTTCAAAGGCGCGATCAACAGGAGACAGTCATGGGACTTTTCAAGATGGTGACCGCAGGCGCGGTGGGGTATGTGGCGTACAAGGCCTGGCAGCGTCGCCAGGGTCAGGCAAGCGTTACACAAGGCGTGCAGCAAGCCCAAGGCGTGCAGCAAGACATGGCGACGATCGTTGGTGCCACGCCACCGCATGGCGATCCGTTGCGCGGCAGCGTAGGGGATGCGCGCGACCGCAAGCAGGCACTGGGCGCGCTGGCCGTGTTCCATGAGAACGAGCGTACGCTCGCGCAACTGGCGGTGGTCAAGGGCGTTGAGGGAGAGGTGCTTGCTTTCGCGCGCAAGATGGACGACGCCCATAGCGCCGCGCTGACCGACCTGAGCCGTTTTGCACCGGACCGCAACGGCACGCTTGGTCGAGCCGCCGCCGCAGGTGCGGCGGCGGCGCGCAAGCGCCTGCAGGATCTGCATGGGCAGCAGTTCGAATCGCAGTATCTGCAGGCCAGCGTGGATGGTCATGAACAGGCGCTGGCCTTGCTCGACACGCAGTTGAGCAGCGAGCCAGGTTCCAGTGATCTGGGCAAGGAGTTGCAGCACGCACGTGAGACCATTGCCGAGCATCTTGAGCACGCCAAGTCGCTGCGCGCAAAACAGCGCCAGCCGCACTGAGCGCATAACGCGTCGGCGCATCAGAGTGATTTGTAGGGTGCCGTGCGCGCGCCACTGCAAGGCGCAAACTAGGAGTTGCAAAGGTAAACCCTCTGCGTGAGCGCAGACGGCGACAGCGCGTGATGTACGTAGAAACGGAAACAGGCAGCGAGCGCTGCCTGTTTTTTTCGAAGAAGATGATGTGCTTGCACGGTTGGTCGCGTTCTTCAACGCATGGAAGCCCGACATGTTGGCGCGCTCTGCGTCCACTTCGTCATGCACCGTGCAGATGTGCGCGCAAGGCTGCGCAAGTAATCTGACGCCACGCCGACGACCCTCACGATCAGCAGCAAACAAAACGAAACCACGAAGAACGCCAGCATTACTCAATGAGTGACGCGGGCTTGAAGTGACGCGGGCTTGGTATCGGTGCGACTGCGTTATAGCGTCACGGCACCACCGGAAATGGTCAGCAAGGTGCCCGAGGTATAACTGGCGGTATCGGCGGCCAGCATCACGTAGGCGGATGCCAGCTCGACCGGCTGACCAGGGCGCCCCATCGGCGTTTGCGAACCGAAGTTTTGCACCGATTCCTCGTCCATGCCGGAGGGAATGAACGGCGTCCAGATCGGGCCAGGCAGCACCGCGTTGACGCGGATGCTCTTGTCGGCCAACACGCCGGCCAGGCCGATGGTGAGGTTGGCCAACGCGCCCTTGGTTGCCGCATAGGGAAGGATGTTGGGCGTGGGTTTCTTCGACTGCACCGAAGCGGTGTTGATGATGGAGCCGCCATCGGTCATCAGCGGCACCGACAGGCGTACCAGGTTGAAGACCGCATGCACGTTGGTGTCGAACGTCTTGCGCCACTCGTCCAGCGTGATGTCGTCGAAACTTTCGAAGTACGTCTGGTAGCCGGCGTTATTGACCAGGATATCCAGTCCGCCAAATGTGCTGTTTACCTGATCGATCAAGGCGCCCGCCTGATCGGGATCGCTGATGTCGCATCCCACCAGCAGCGCCTTGACCCCGGCTTTTTCGATCAACGCGCCAATTCGCGCGGCATCTTCGTGCTCATCGGGCAGGTAGGCGATCGCTACATCGGCGCCTTCGCGTGCATAGGCAATGGCGACCGCAGCACCGATCCCGCTGTCGCCGCCAGTGATCAGTGCACGCTTGCCTTTCAGCTGGCCGTGGCCCACGTAGCTGTCTTCGCCATGGTCCGGGCGCGGATCCATCTTCTCGGTGCGGCCGGGAAAGCTCTGTTGCTGCGGCTTGAACGGCGGACGTGGATAGTTGGGTACGGGCATTGTCGCCTCCTGCTGGTGAGATCGTTGGTTGGTCGTGAGTGTGGGCACGCAAACGTAAACATCCGGGCTAAGCGGTGTCGGCGCCGCGTGTGCTGCATGTCACCAGCTGCAGTCACCTTATCGACGATGTCGCTGCGCGCGCACAAAGGCGATTGCAAATAAACTTCATGCGTCTTTATTGAGGACGCCCGATACTGCGCGTATCGTCAGGAGGTCATCCATGTTCTTGCGTCGGAATGGACTGTCGTTGTGTCTGCTTGCGCTGACCGTGCTCTTCATTGCCGGCCAGATCTACGCCGGGCTGCACACCTACAACGACGAGTTGCGCGAACAGGGGCAGCCTACGCTGCTCCTGTGTGCATATCTGAGCAGCCCGCATTTCATGTCTGCCTTGTTCGAGAATTGGGAGAGCGAATTTCTGCAGATGGGCATGTATGTCCTGCTGACCGTGAAGTTGCGCCAGGTGGGCTCGGCTGAATCGCGCCCGCTGGATCCCGCCGAAGAAACCACCGGCATCAAACCCGGACCCACACCTTGGCCGGTACTTGCCGGCGGGGTGTGGCGACGCCTGTACGAGCACTCGCTGGCGATCGCGTTCGGGGCGTTGTTCCTGATGAGCTTCGCGCTGCATCTGATCGGTAGCTGGCGGCTGGAGGTGCTGGAGCGTGCGCAGAAGGGAGTGCCACCGATCACGCTGCTTGAGCACTTCACCAGCGCATCGTTCTGGTTCGAATCGATGCAGAACTGGCAGAGCGAATTCCTGGCGGTGTTCTCGCTGGTGGTGTTGACCATCTGGCTACGGCAAAAGGATTCGCCGCAGTCCAAGCCGGTAGAAGCGCCGCATTCGCAGACCGGCGCGTAGCGCGGCGAGCGACCTGTCGCGCGGCTGCCAGCCTGACATATCGATGCATGTGCCATCACGTCGTCGTGCATCACCACACCCGCACTTTCACGCCGCCCTCGGCTGCGTTCACCACATTGCAATGCGTGCACACCTAGCGTGTGCTCACGACACGCAGGAGAAGAGCATGGGTAGCGAACCGAAGAAGCCGTGGGGTCCGCAGGACGATCAGAAAAAGCCGTTCACGCCGCAGGAGCATCGCAACGAGGATGCCGAATGGAAGGTCCACGACATGCCCGACGAGGATCGTGACGTGAACAAGGCCGATCCCGAGCACGACTACGAACGGCCGGATGGATCGGAGAAACGCTGATTTAGATGAGCAGCATCATGACAGCGCTCGCAGATGCCGGCGTTGTCCATGTCAGCGGCTTGCGTGTCGGTTCGCGCTGCATTCCGCACTTGTGTGAAGGAATGCATCGGCGCTCAGCAGGAATGGCGATAGCTCACGTGGGCAGCGATCATGCCGCGGAACACGGTGCGACCACATCGGATGGTCGAGCATCAGTGGCTGCACTACCACAGCGCCCGCCATCGGGACGACCTGCGACGAAGGAGCGAGCGTCTGGCGCTAGCGAGGCGACGGCAAGCGGAGCTGGCAACGGTACCGCGCGCGCATGCGTGCTTTGCAGTATCGGTTGACGATCGCGCTGCGGCGCATCCAGCGCACTGCGACAGGCATGCGTGCAGCATGCGCGGAGCGAGCGACTTACCGAATCGTGCGCAACAGTGCATTCCAGTCAGGCGAACCCTGCCTTCGAATGTGTGATAACCAGGCTGGCCCGACGCGGTTTTCTGACGGATTCATGCGGCGCCATCGCAACGTCGGCTTAGATGAGCCACGGCTGATATCCTGCGGCACTGCACCCAAGCGAGCTGAGCCAGCGCTCGATCAACGCGGCATCCGCCCCTGGACTGGCGTGACTGACGTTTCAAACTTTGCACTCCTTTGCGTTTCGACATTTCCGAAGCGGCGACCGATCCGAACCGTGACGCTTGGCACTGGCGCAATCGAGCCCTTCCATGCGTACTCTCACAAGCGGTGAATCAGAGCGGGCTCGACTTGGGGAAGAGCGCCGCACCCGACGCATATTGCGACAGCAGCAGGCAACTCCGATGTGGCGTATCAGCGTATTTCGCGCGGCCGTCACAATTCTCAACTGAACATGTATCAGTCATTGCGGACAGAAGCGCTCATGGACCGTCTTTCCTGCGCCATCATCGACGACGACGTGGAGTTCTGCGATCAGGTGGTTGAACTCGCCACCGATAGCGGCTTCCTTGCCAAGGGTATCCACACCCTTGGCGAGGCCAGCCGCTGGCTGGACAGCAACTTTCCCGATCTGTTGGTGGTGGATGTTGGTCTGCCAGACGGTAGCGGTTTCGATCTGATCGAACGGCTCGCCCCGGATCACACCCCGCAGATCGTCGTGGTGTCGGGTGATTACGCGCGTGAAACTCAAGGCCGTGCGCAGCAGTTCGGGGTCAGCGAATTCTTGACCAAGCCATTCGCGCCGGAACGTCTGGAGCGTGTGCTCGGCGGGCTGCGCGACGCGCAACAAGGCAACCTGGGCATCGTCGGCACCAGCGACAGTATCGTGATGCTGCGCAAGGACATCGTGCGCGTGGCGCCGACCGATTTGAATGTACTGGTGACCGGCGAAACCGGCACCGGCAAGGATCTGGTTGCGCGCGCCATCCATCGCGTGTCCGGCCGCAGCGGCCGCTTCGTGCCGGTCAACTGCGGCGCCATTCCGGAGGAGTTGCTGGCCAGCCAGTTGTTCGGCCACGAGCGCGGCAGCTTCACCGGCGCCGACCGGCGGCATGCCGGGTTCCTGGAGCAGGCCGCCGGCGGCACGCTGTTCCTGGACGAAATTGGCGAGATGCCCAAGCGGCTGCAGGTGTATCTGCTGCGGGCGATCGAATCGCGCAGCTTCGTGCGCGTGGGCGGCAACGAGGAAATTGCGCTGGATGCGCGCGTGGTTGCGGCCACCCATCAGCATGTGCAGCGCGAGCAGGCAGTGCTGCGCGAGGACCTGTTCTACCGTCTCAACGAATATCCGATCCAGGTGCCGCCGTTGCGCGAGCGCCGCGGCGATGCGCGGCTGCTGGGGCTGCGCGTGATCGACGAGCTCAACGTCAAATATGGCAAGCGCAAATTGCCGACCAAGTCGCTGCTGCGCTATCTGGCGTACCACACCTGGCCGGGCAACGTGCGCGAGCTGCGCTCGTTTATCCATTATCTGTATCTGCGCTCCGATGGAGATCTGTTGACCGCGCCGGATGTGGAGCAGACCGTGCCGCAGGCCGACGAAGATGGCTTGCTGATTCCTGCCGGCTGGACCATGCGTCAGGCCGAGGACGCGATGATCGAATCGGCATTGGCGCGCACGCGCTTCAACAAAAAGGCCGCAGCGCGCGAATTGGGCATCAGCGTGCGTACCCTGCATAACCGGCTCAGCGACAAGGATGCGGAGTGACTGACGCACCGCACGGGCAGCGGCGCGCGCTGCTGCACCAGTTGCGCAACCGTCTCAACGTGATGGGCTTTGCGTTGTACGCATTGCGCAACGAAACGTCCAACAAGCCGCTGGAAACGCTGCGCACCGCCCATCAGTCCGCAGTCGAGCTGCTCAATCAGCTTGGCGAAGAAGAGCGCGCCCTGCAGCAGGCCGGCGAACATGGCGGCGAAACCGCGCCTGGCGCAACTACCGATCATTGATTGGCCGGCCTGGTCTGGCGACGAACCCAGCGACACGCGGCTGGAACGCGGGATCCAGTTGCCGGTCAGTCCGGTGAACGGTCGAAACGCATGAGGCGCGGATGCTGTGCTGAAGCAGCGTGATGGATGCAGAAAAGTATGGCGGCGGAATCCGCGATGAGCGTGATTGGGCGGATGCAGGCTGCCTTGCGCCGATGAAGGCGGAAGCGACCATCGACGCAGCAGCCAACGCGATGCGCTACGCATGAAAACACGCCTTTCTGCATTTGCTTGCAGTGGGCGCGTGCTGCAGCAGCTTCTGGTGCAGATGCAAAGACCGCACGGCATGCATGCGCACAGCTCACAGAAAGGATTACGCAATCATGCATATCCTGCGACCTGCCGGTCCTCGTAGCGCTTCCGCCGAAACCCAAGCTGCACCCAGCTATTGCAGTGCACGCCCTTGCCAGGCGGATCAACCTTCGTCGTGCCTACCGCATCCGGATTTTTCGTTCCTACCAGCTCCTGCGCAATGCAATGAAAAAGCCCGGAGTGTGATCGCCCCGGGCTGGTGATGAGCGCGGGCGCCCATCGGGTTTACCGTTGGATATCGCCGGTGGTGGAGCCAGCACCGGGGCCGGCGCCCAGGTCGGCACCCGTGACGCGGTCCAGCTCCGGATTGGAGAGCAGGCGCTCGGACATGGCATTCAGCGCCGCGGTCTGCGTGGCATCCAGTGCCACCGTGGCCGAGCCATCGCCTCCATCCACTGCGGCCTGCGACTCGCGGTCCGTCACCACGTCCCATTGCTCGCCGACATTCCATGGGCCGATCATGTCGCCTTCGCCTTGCGAGGTGTTGTAGTACGTGTCGGTGAAACGCGGGTCGCCCGGCAGCTTGCCCGGGGGGAAGTTCGGCTCGATCGCGTAAAGCGCCTTTTCGAACGACTTCTGATGCGCCACCTCGCGCGTCATCAAGAAGCGCAGCGCATCCACGATGCCCGGATCGTCGGTGACATTGATCAGGCGCTCATAGACCAGCTTTGCACGCGCTTCGGCGGCAATATTGGAGCGCATGTCGGCAGTTGGGCAGCCGATGCTGTCGACGTACGCAGACGTCCACGGCACGCCGCTGGAATTCACCAAGGCCGGGCCGCCGCCATAGAGAATCTGCTGCGTATGGCTGGTGCTGTTCTGGGTCATGGTGCGCATCTCCATGGCCTCTTCCATACCTTCGGAGAGCACCGCCTTCGGCCCCTTGTTGAGCATGGCGATGATCGAACCAATGATCTCCAGATGGCTGAGCTCTTCGGTGGCGATGTCGAACAGCAGATCCTTGCGGCCCGGATCGTTTTCACCCAACGCCTGGGTGAAATAACGCATCGCAGCGGCGAGTTCGCCCTGCGGTCCGCCAAACTGTTCCAGCATCAACGTCGCCAGATCCGGATTGGGTTGGGCGACGCGGACGGTGTACATCAAACGCTTGTTGTGCATGAACATAGGGGGTGCTCCATGGCTGGCGCCCGGCAACGACAACTGCTCAGGGAGCGTGCAGAGACGTGGGGCTGGCTATTTGGGGTGCAGGCGAGGCAGGGCGGCGAGTGTCGCCCTGCGCGGTGACTCAGGCGGCCTTGCTGACCGTGGACGCCTTGGCATTACCGCCTTGTTCGGCGAGCAGGGTCAGCTTTTCGTCGGTGGCTTTTTCTTCTTCCAGCGTCGCAAGCAGGAGCGGCAATGCATCGGCATAGCCGAGTTGCTTGGCCATGGCCGCAATGGTGCCGTACGAAGCGATTTCGTAATGCTCCACCTTTTGTGCGCCGCCGATCAGTGCGGCATCGCGTACCGGGCCGGCTTCGATCTCATCGATGACCTCGCGGCTTTCCTCCACCAGGCCTTCCATCGCTGCACACTTGATGCGCTTGAGCTTGATGCCTAGCACGTCGACAACCTGGTCGATCCGCTCGATCTGACCTTGGGTTTCTTCCAGGTGAGTTTCAAAGGCTTGCTTCAGTTTCGGCTCGGTGGCTGCACGCGCGAGGCGCGGCAGCGACTTGGTCAGCTGCTTCTCGGCACTGTAGATGTCCGACAGCTCGTGGATGAAAAGTTCTTCGACAGTCTTGATCGCCATGTTGGCTCCTTGGGGTTGGTCCGAGAGTGGGTTGCAGCGGTTCGCAATGTCGGTGGCGGTACCTTGACGACGTCGCGTTGCCTGCCTGCGAACAGGCGTGCCAACGCATTACGCGCGATGAACTTGCAAATGCGAGGTGCGTGTCACTCGACTGCAGAGCAGTGGTGTGAACACATCACCTGGCGTTCGTTGAAATGCACCGACGGCATCGCTTCGATTGCACTGCCGTACCGCGTGGTCGCTACGCTAGCCTTGCGAGTGTTAGCGGGATTGGTGGAAACGGTGAGCCCGATGCGATGGCGACCTGTGCTGTGGTGCAGGCCGCGCTCGCTGCCTGCGCGATGAAGGTAAGCCCAGGTGGCTCATGCACGACAACGATCGCGTCTGCAGGATGGGATGTGGTCGCTTCTGCATCGTGCACCGAGCCATGTCGATGGGTTACAACGCTGATTGGAACTTTCTGCAAGACGTATGTGATGACGCCACTGGAAAAACCATTACGCCGCGAACTACAGATCGGCGAGCAGGCATATACCCTGACCATCGATCCGCAGGGTTTGAGATTGGTCGAGAAAGGCAAGCGCAAGGGCCTGACCTTGTGCTGGGATGAACTGATCAGCGGCGATGCCGCGTTGGCCACTGCATTGCAGGCGTCGCTTACGGACCACTAGCGTGGCCATCGCAGCCTCGCCGCCGCCATCGACTGACGTTTCGAGAATGGTGCAAGCGCAGGTGTCGGCTCGGTCGCTGCGGCCCTATGAAAGGCGGGGTCTTGTAGATGTCACTGGACGTGTCTAAAAGCGCGCCCAGTCTGTCATCCGCACGCATGCCATCAACGCGTGCGAACGGCTCAGGTTGCCGCGAACAATCGCGCCAGCTCGCGTACCGCCGCTTCCGATGCTGCGCGATCGGGCGTGGCATCTGCATTATTGAAGTCGTGGACACCTTGCGACTGCACCAACAGCCCGTCGCGTCGCGGCACCACGTTGAGGTTGTGGCCGCGCCAGATCAGGCCATAGGTGACTTCCGGTTGCGGGATCAGGCGTGCGGTCTGCCCGCGTACCGGGATCACGCTGTCGTCGCCCAGCAGCGCACGCGCACCGTAACCGGTGGCATTGACCAGGATTTTCTCGCGCAGGTCGCCGAACTGGCGCGGGTGCTCGAACTCGCGCGTGTAGAGCGCGCCGCCTGCCTGCAGAAAGTCCTCCATCAACAACCGCGCATAGGTGCTCAGATTGAAGGTGAGCTGGCTATAGCGGCGCACGAACGGCACCGGAAACGGATGACTGCCGGCCGCTACCGGTTGCGAGCGAGGGCCGAGATCGTCGATCAGTTGGCGCTCCAGCGGCGGATAGTCCGGCTCATGCGCTTCGGCAGAGGCGAGCGGGTGATCGAACGGCACATCCGAGAGCACGTAGCCATCGCGCCACTCGATCGGCTCGCCGGGCAGGCCCAGCAAGGTCTGGTAGCGGCGAAACGACGTGCGCGCCATTTCTTCCCAGCGCGTCTTGAAGTCGGCGGTGGCGTATTGGCTGGTGCACACGCGCGAATCCGGCGACCACACGCCGGTGGCATAGAACGAGCGCACATCCGGCAGGCGCTCGCGCGCATAGATGCACACGCGCAAGCCGGCGCGCTGCGCGACCAGCGCGGTGGTCAAGCCGATCGCCCCGCAGCCGATCACCGCCAACTCGCGCGCAGCGGGATCTGCCGCACGCGCCAGCCGCAATGCTTGTTCGGCCGCGCCCCACGATAACGACCATCCGCTCCCGCCATGCCCGTAGTTATGCACCACCGTTTTGCGCCCGATGCGCTCGGCTTCGATCCGTGGCCCCTGCGCACGGAATGGACGCGTGCACCCGTTGATGGCGATGATGCGATCGATCGAGGCACGCATCGGTGCCAAGGGTGGGGTCGCCGCGAACGTCGCCGGCAGACCACCCGGCGGCGTCGCCGGTAGCGCTGCCGGCGGGAGGGTCAGTGCCTTGTCGGTTGCCGCCCAGCTCGCAGTGGAAGCGGCCGCCAGCGCAACACCGGCGCTGCGTAGAAAATGACGACGGTGCATGCAACTCCCTTGGTGGTGTGATGGGTGAGGTGATCGACACGATGCGGCGAGCGACGCCTGCGCGGTTGCGCACGGCCGCCTTTTCCACGCGTGCTGCCCGCCGCCTACCAGCAACCCAACGTTGCATGAGCAGCGACCGCCTGCGCCAGCATAGCGCGCGCAACTGCCGGTGCTTGCGCCACAGTGCCACGGTTTCGCACTGCAATCCTGGCGCTTGACGCCACGCTGGCGGCCATTCGTCGCCCGGTGCTTCCGCAGTGGCGCGGGCCGGCTATGCTCGCCGCGTCCCATCCAAACGAGCTGCCATCCGTGTCCGCCAGCGTCTTCCTGATCGTGCGTATCGTGTTCGCCTGGGCCGCCGCGTTGCTGGTGGCGGGGATCATGTGGGCGCAGTTGTTCGGTTCCATCGGCCCGATCTTCGCCTTGGCCTGCATGATCATGCTGACGCTGGCATTGATGAGTTCGATCACCCATGTGCGGCGGGTGCGGCTGATCGCCGAGCGGTTGGATCACACCACCTTGTCCACCCGCCAGCGCCGTCAGATCGAAGTACCGCTGGATGTGCAGGCCAGCTTCGCGGTGATGGAGGAGGCGGTGCGTGCGCTACCGCGTGTGCAGGACATCGAGTGCGCGCCGGGCAGCCTGCTGATCCGCGCCAAGGTGCGCCGTATCGATCCATACGCAGGGCGTCAGCCGTCGCGCTGGAATCTGTTCGCGCGCTTTGCCATCACCCACAACCAGATTCTGGCGACGATCGCGCCAGGGCAGGGCACCAGCAGCGTCACCGTGCTGTGCGAGCCCGACGCCGGTGCCTGGGTGGATCTGTTTGCGGTGGACGAAGGCAGCAATTACGAAAACGCCGAGGCGATCAATCGCGCGGTGGTGCGCCGGGTCGGCGAGCAGCGTCGCGACGAACAAGCTGCCGCCGAGCAATCGGTGATGGAAAAGGAGCTGGCCGTGGCGCGCCTGAATCTGCTGCACGCCCAGGTCGAGCCGCACTTTCTCTACAACACGCTGGCCAGTGCGCAGGTGCTGGCGCGCACCGACCCGCCGCGCGCCGACATCATGATCGGCCATCTGATCCAGTACCTGCGCAGCTCGCTGCCCAGCGCCGACGGTGCCATCGCCACCCTGGGCGAAGAACTCGAACGCACCCAGGCGTACCTGGAGATCCTGCGCATCCGCATGGGCACGCGGCTCGGCTTGCAGGTGGAAGTGCCCTACGAACTGCGTTCGCTGCCGCTGCCGTCGATGATGTTGCAGACGCTGGTGGAAAACGCGATCAAACACGGGCTGGAAGCCAAGCCGGGCGGCGGTACGGTGTGGATCCTGGCGCGTCGCCACGACGACCATGCCACCCTGACCGTGGCCGACGATGGTCAGGGTTTCAACACGCACAGCCAGGGTACGGGCATCGGCCTGAAGAATCTGCGCGAGCGGCTGCAGCTGATTTACGCAGGCAAGGCGAGCTTTGCCATCGTGTCCAATTTCCCCAGCGGAGTGGCCGCGACCATCAGCCTGCCGCTGCCGGCGCAGCTGGTCCCTGCACCCGCTCCGCTGCCGTTGCCCACCGCTGCCGCGCACGCTCCGCAGGTGCAGGCATGAACGCCTTGCGTGCAGTGGTGGCCGAAGACGAGGCGTTGCTGCGGCAGTCGTTGCTGACGCTGCTGGCGCAGGTGTGCCCGCAGTTGCAGATCGTGGGCGATTGCGAAGATGGTGCCAGCGCGCTGGAGACCATCGCCACGCAGCAGCCGGACGTGGTGTTTCTGGATATCCGCATGCCCGGCCTCACCGGGATCCAGGTGGCGCGTGCGATGCGCGAGGTCAGCCCGCACAGCCAGGTGGTGTTCGTCACTGCCTACGACCAGTACGCCATCGACGCGTTCGAACACGGCGCGGTGGACTACCTGCTCAAACCGATCGGTCGCGAGCGCCTGCAGGCCGCCTGGCAGCGCGTGCAACAACGCGCCGCTGCCGGCCAGCCGGATGGTGCGCTGCTGGAGGCCTTGCTGCAGCGCCTGTCGGCACGCCCGGCGGCCGCAAGCATTGCACCGCCGCTGGCCTGGCTCACCGCCAGCAGCGGTCGGGAGACGCGCTTGATCGCGCTGGAAGAGGTGGCGTATTTCCAGGCCGACCAGAAGTACACCACGGTGATGACCGCCGCCGGCGAAGCGGTGTTGCGCACGCCGCTGCGCGAACTGCTGGATGTGCTGGACCCGCAGGTGTTCAAACAGATCCACCGCTCGACCATCGTCAACATGAAAGCGGTTGCCTCGGTGCAGCGCGACGACACCGGCAAGGGCCGGCTGGCGCTGCGCGGCCGCAGCGAAACGCTTACCGTCAGCCAGCCGTTCATGAGTCTGTTCCGCGGCATGTAGGCGCGGTGCGCAACACGGTGCGCGCGGTCGTCAGGTACGGACGGCACGCTCAAACCCGAAGTGCAAGCGTGAGTTGTCCATCCGTTTTCGCGCAGCGTTGGCGTCCACCCGAGGCCTGCGCACGTGCGTTGCCGGCCGCTCTCATTCCCCCGTTCGCAAAAAAAAGGACTGCCTCCATGCGCCTGATCGCCTCCCTGGTGTACTGCCTGCTCGCTCTGGCCGGCTGCCATGAACGCAATGGCACCACCTCGATCACCCGTGCCACCAGCGATGGCCGCGATGTGATCTTCAGCAAGACGCTGACCACCGCGACCACGGCCAACGTCCATTGCCTGGCCAGCGACTCCGGCCGCTGCTATTACCTGATCTACGCGGAACAGTGCGTGGCCCGCAGCGCCGGCGACGCCGCCAGCGCACCGGCCTGCGCGCGTAAGACCCTGGACAGCTTTGCGCTGGCACCGGGGCAAGTGCGCGAAGTGCGCGGCGTCTCCGGCCAGACGCACACCTGCGTGGACATCGTCGCACCGCGTGCCGATTGCCACGGCTAAGAGGGTGTGTGGGGTGGGCCGCTCGGCGCAGGATCAGCAAGAAACCCGGCGGAAACTCCAGTAAACCTGAATACGCACTGACGGCAAGCGGTCGCTTCTGCGATCATTACAGGCTTGTTGCCGGTTCACGGCGTCCTCATTGACAGGCTTCTCATGTCCGAACACTCGCTACGCCGCGACGTTGGCCCCTTCGCCCTCATGCTCACCGGCCTGGGCTCGATCATCGGCTCCGGTTGGTTGTTCGGCGCCTGGCGCGCGGCCGGGCTGGCCGGTCCCGGTGCGGTCTGGGCCTGGGTGCTGGGGGCGGCGATCATCACCACCATCGCGCTGTCCTACGCCGAACTGGGTGCCATGTTCCCCGAATCCGGCGGCATGGTGCGCTACAGCCACTATTCGCACGGCTCGCTGGTGGGCTTTATTGCCGGCTGGGCGAACTGGATCGCCATCGTCTCGGTGATCCCGGTCGAGGCCGAGGCCTCGGTGCAATACATGGCGTCCTGGCCATGGGCCTGGGCGCAAGGGCTGTATGTGCAGGTGCCCGGCGGGGCCGGCGAGTTGTCGGTACCCGGCTTGCTGATTTCGGCGGTGCTGGTGCTGGTGTATTTCTTTCTGAATTTCTGGAGCGTCAAGTTGTTCGCGCGCTCCAATACGCTGATCACGGTGTTCAAGCTGGTAGTGCCGGCAGCGACCGGCGTGGCCTTGATCGTCAGTGGCTTCCATAGCGAAAACTTCAGCGTCGGCATCCATGGCGACGCGCACGTGATCGACCTGGCCGCGGTGCTCACCGCGGTGGCCACCGCCGGCATCGTCTTCAGCTTCAACGGCTTCCAGAGCCCGGTGAATCTGGCCGGCGAAGCGCGTAACCCGGGCCGCAGCATTCCGTTCGCGGTGCTCGGTTCGATCGCCTTGGCCACGGTGGTCTACGTCATCCTGCAGGTGGCCTACATCGGCGCAGTACCGCCGGATCTGCTGGCCAAGGCCGGCTGGCATGGCATCGATTTCCGCTCGCCGTTCGCCGAGTTGGCCATCATCGTCAACCTGCACTGGCTGGCGATGCTGCTGTACATCGATGCGTTCGTCAGCCCCAGCGGCACCGGCATCACCTATACCGCCACCACCGCGCGCATGGTGTACGGCATGGAAAAGAACGGCACCATGCCGGCCGCGCTGGGCAAGCTGCACCCGGTGTGGGGCGTGCCGCGCATGGCGATGTTCTTCAACCTGGCGGTGTCGTTCGTGTTCCTGTTCTTCTTCCGCGGCTGGGGCACGCTGGCGGCGGTGATCTCGGTGGCGACCATCATTTCCTATCTCACCGGCCCGATCAGCGCGATGGCGCTGCGTCGCCATGCGCCGGAACTGCATCGTCCGCTGCGCATCGCCGCGCTGCCGGTGCTGGCCGGCGTGGCCTTTGTGATGGCCACCGAGCTGCTGTACTGGGCGCGCTGGCCGCTGACCGGCGAGATCATCCTGCTGATGGTTGTCGCGCTGCCGGTGTACTGCTACTACCAGGCCAAGCAGGGCTGGCCGGACCTGCGCCGCAACCTCAAGGGCGCGGCCTGGATGATCTGCTACCTGCCCACCATCGCGCTGCTGTCGTGGGCCGGCAGCGCCGACTTCGGCGGCCATGGCTATCTCAGCTACGGCACCGATCTGGCAGTGGTCGCCGCGGTCGGCGTGGTGTTCTACATCTGGGGCGTGTGCAGCGGCTGGCGTACCCCGTCGGTAGAGAAGGCGGTTGCGCAGGCGTGAGCGCTTGCACGTTCGGGTGCGCTGCTCGCGGGCGCTGGCGACCGTCAACCGCTGGCAGTCAGCGCTGGGAATGAAACGAAACGGCCGGTGCAGTGCGCACCGGCCGTGTTGTTTGCAGCGCACGAACACTGCGTTGGGTGTGTTTCGTTGCCGCGCCTCACCGCATGGGCGTGCTGCCGCTGGTCAGGAATTGACCACCAACCGTGGCGCGCCATCGAAACGGTCCAGATCGCGCAGCAGTTCGGTGTAGCGGCGCAGGCGGCCCATCTCGCGCATGTTGACGATGTCCTCGTGGCGCAGCTCGCGCTTGGAGGTCACTTCCTGCTTGTAGCGCAGTACCTCCGGGTAGCGGCGGGTCATGTCCAGCGCATCGGCAACGCACTCGACCGAATCGGCGTCCGGCGTCACCCGCGCACGGCTGTTGAAGGCGCGCAGCCAGCGTTCGAAACCGGCGCTGTGGTCGAACAGATCGGCGATGTACCACATCACGAACAGGATCGATGCCCATGAGGTGAAGATGATCACCACGCGGCTGAAGGTCAGGTGGTAGTCGTTCTGCCACAGCTGGTGCGTGATCACGCCCAGCAATACCAGCGAGATCGCCTGCCAGCCGATGATCGAGGCGATCACCCACTGTTTCTTGGCCACCTTGAGCAGGCTGAGCTCTTCGTCGAGTTGCGCGTCGGTCTTGTCGCGCCAGTGGGCCACCTGCTCGTCGAAGGGGAGCCGATGGAGTGCGTTGTCCTGCAATAGCAGGCTCAAACCCTGGAACAAAGCGATCATGACAAGCTCCTGACGGATGGCTGGTACGAACGACTTGCTGCACTGGCCGCGGCCGGTGCCCTGGAGCGTCCGAGACGCGCTGGCGATGCAGGGCGGTGTCGGACGGCCTTAGTTCTAGCACTTTCGCTGTGCATGGCAATGCCTCTGGCGAGGCTGAGGCCGCGCAATTCTGCGCTTGCGCGCACAAATTGCTGAATTCAGGCGGATTTGCTGCAAGGCCGCCGCCGCATGGTCGCGCGATGTCCAAGATCTTGCTGCACTGCACACCTGGTGCTGCGGCGATTGCCGGGTGTATAGACGCGAGCAAGCCGGCGTGCCGGACCGTCGGGTGGAGGTGGCACCGGCCATCACGCGGCGCCGAGCCTCGCCTGCTGTGAGACACGCAGGCGCGCGCGTGAGTGCCTGGCTGATCGAGGCGCCGGATGGATGCCAGGTCACAGGCCCCCGCATTTCCGGCCTCAGCACGACCGTCGACGCAGGGCAGCCGCCATCGCTGGCGTAGGAGCAGAGGCCATGTCGGGTATCCACTGACCTGGCGTTGCAGCGGCCTGCGTATCATGGCCGGATGTCAGCCGTCCTGCGTACCCTCACTGCCCCCGCCGCCGAACAGATCCGCCGCTGGGTGCTGGGCGCGTTTCCGCGCGGCCAGAGCACCATCGAATACGATCAGCCGCTGGGCGATCCCGGCATCTTCGGACCCGACAGCGTCACCTGGCGCATCCACTCCGAATTTCCGGGCATGTTGTCGGGCGGCTTGTGCGCATTGATGCTGCAGTTGTTGCATCCGCGCGCGCTGGCCGGGGTCTACGACCATTCCAACTTCCGCACCGACCTGATCGGGCGGCTGCGGCGCACCACCAACTTCGTCGCCGGCACCACCTACGCGCCACGTGCGGAGGCAGAACAGCTGATTGTGCGCGTGCGCAAGATCCATGCGCATATCCGCGGCCACACTGCCCAGGGGCTGCCCTACGACGCTAACGACCCGCAGTTGCTCACCTGGGTGCATGTCACCGAGGCATACGGGTTTTTGCAGGGATGCCGGCGCTATTGCCGCGACGTGCCCGCAGCCATCGCCGACCGCTATTACGACGAAGCGCGACGCGTGGCCGAAGCCTTGGGCGCGGCCGATGTGCCGGCCAGCGAGGCGCAGGTGGAGGCGTATTTCGCATCGGTACGTGGAGAGTTACGCATGGACGCACGCTCGCGCGAGGTGCTCGACATCCTCACCAGCATCCAGCTGCCAGTGCCCGCGGCAGGCCTGTCGCGCGGCGTGTTTCTTGGCGCCGGTACGGCCTTGTTGCCCGGCTGGGCCAGCGACATGCTGGGCCGTACCACCACGCAACGTGTCCAAGCCCGCGCCTCGGCACGTCTGTTGCGCCGCCTGTCGCCGCTGTTCCGCACGGCCTTGCGCGACGGGCTTTCTGCGCGTGCATGCAGACGCATGCAGTTGCCGCCGGCGATGCTGCTTGAATGGCCTGACCAGACGTGATGGCAGCTGCGCTGAGCATGCGTTCCGCAGTGCGGGCGCAGGAGCGCGCCAAGGCGTCGATCGGCGTGCCGCCGGTTCGACAGTGACCAATACGTGCGTGCTTGCGCGCCTTGTAAGCGCTGCATGGCACTGCCACTTGCAAGGACGAACAGCGCCCAGACGCCCGCACCACGCGCGCTGCATCGACCACGACCAGCACCTACCAGATCCTGACCCGCTGCTCCGGCGCCAGATACAGCTTCTGGCCCTGCGTCACATTGAAGGCGGAATACCACGCATCCAGATTGCGCACGGTTTGCGCGCGGAAGCGGCCGGGGGCGTGCACATCGGTGAGGACGATATTGCGCAGCGCCGCATCGCGGTACTTGCTGCGCCAGGCCTGCGCAAAGCCGAGGAAAAAGCGCTGATCCGGGCTGAAATCGTCGATGGTCTGCGGCTGTTTGCCCCGCAGCGACAGCTGGTAGGCATCGTAGGCCGTGGCCAGGCCCGCAACATCGGCGATGTTTTCACCCAGTGTCAGCTTGCCGTTGATCGCCAGATCGTCGAACGGCTTGTAGGCGCCGAACTGCGCGGCCAGCGCATTGCTGGCGGTCTCGAATTTCTTCAGGTCCTGCGGCGTCCACCAGTTGTGCAGTTCGCCGTGTTCGTCGAACAGCGCGCCCATGTTGTCGAAGCTGTGGCTGATCTCGTGGCCGATCACCGCGCCGATCGCACCATAGTTCACTGCATCGTCGGCGGATGGATCGAAGAACGGGGGTTGCAGGATCGCCGCCGGGAAGATCAGGCGGTTTTCCAGCGGCACGTTCAGCGCGTTGACCTCCTGCGGCAGCATGTACCACTCGCGGTGATCGACCGCCTTGCCCAGCTTGGCCAGGTTGCGGCGGTAGTCGAACACTTGGGCGCGTTCCACATTGCCCAGCGCATCGTCACGGCGCACATCCAGCCCGCTGTAGTCGCGCCAGGTGTCCGGGTAGCCGACCGCCACCGTCAAGCCGGCGAGTTTCGCTTTGGCGTGCTGCTTGGTCTCTGCACTCATCCACTCCAGTGCATCGATGCGCTGGCCGAATGCGGTGATGATGTTCTTGACCATCGCTTCGGCACGCGTCTTGGTCTGCGCACTCACGTACTTTTGCACGTAGCGCTTGCCCACTGCGTCGCCCAAGGCGGCATTGGTCGCGTCGATGCCGCGTTTCCAGCGCTGGCGCTGCTGCGGGGTGCCTTCCAACGTGGTGCCGTAAAACGCGAAGCGCTCGTCGGTGAAGGCTTTGGACAGATAGGGCGAGGCGCGATCCAGCGCGCGAAAACTCAGGTAATCCTTCCAGGTCTGCAGCGGCTCGGACTGCACCAACGCCGACAACCCCCTCACCGCGCGCGGCTGCCAGACGATGAAATCCTGCTGTGCATTCAAACCGGCCGCGTCGAAGAATAGCGTCCAGTCCAGGCCGGGGGCATTGCGCGCGAAATCGGCCTGTTTCCAGGCATTGGCGCCGGCCTGCACATTGGTGGTTTGCTCAGGGGTCGCGTGCACGCGCGCCATCGCGATTTCCAGCGCCAGGATGCGCTCGGCCTTCGCGGGTGCATCGCCGATGCCGGCCAGCTCCAGCAGCGTGACGATGTGCGCGCGGTAGGCGTCGCGCAGCTGCGCCATGCGCCCGCCGTCCAGGTAGAAGCTGCGTTCGGGCATGCCCAGGCCGCCTTGCACCAGATAGGGCACGTAGCGGTCCGGGTGATGCAGGTCCTGCGACACCCACAGGCCGAACAGCCGGTCGGTATAGAAATTGGTGGAGTTGAGCAGATCGACATCGGCGCGCAGCTGGCCGCCCAAGGTGCGCGCCAACGCGTGCTTGTCGTCGAGTTGGGCGATCGCATCCAGTTCCGGTTGCACCGGGCGCACGCCCTTGGTCTCGATGCTGGCTTCGTCCATATAGGCGGCGTAGTAGTCGCCGATCTGCTTGTCTTCGCCGGTCACGCGGTCGTTGGCGGCAGCGCCTTCGATGATGTCGCGGCTATGCCGCTCGGTCTCGATGGAGATGGCGACGAAACTGTTGATGCTGGAGCGGTCTTTGGGAATCTGCGTGGTCTTGACCCAGTGGCCGCTGGCGTAATCGAAGAAGTCGTCGCCCGGCGCCACGCCACGGTCCATACCGGCGACATCGAAGCCGAAATCGCCGAGCTTGGGCTTACTGGGCGGCGTTGGGTGCGTGCTCGCAGCCGGCGTCGCGTCATCGCGGTGGCACGCGGCGGTGGTCAGCAGCGCGGCAGACATGGCAGCGATCAGGATGGGACGATGCAAAGAAGCCATGCGGCGCAACTCGTATAACTGGAACAGACAGCACAGTGTAAGTTGCCTGCGGTGCCAGGTGCCGGTTCGAAGACGGGCTCCGCTGCGGATCGTGGTGTGGCGGACACGCCCGGTTCAGCGCCGGCGTTGATACCAAAAGCCCAGCGCATCCCGGGTCTGTAGCATGCGCCGCCCGCGCCATAGAAACCGCAGCAGCAGGCCGAGGTGCTCACGCTTGGAAAAGCTGTGCAGTTTGCGGTCGGAGGTGTGCACGGTCTGGCGCAATATCACAAAGCGTCCGCAGCGCGCCAGTGCGCGGCTCAGTGCCACATCTTCGCCGGCGTAGTAACGCGTATCGAAGCCTCCCGCGCTGACGAACGCCACGCGCGTGCAAAACAGAAAGCACCCCGGCGCAATGCCGGACACACGGAAAAACCAGACAAGAACCGCCTGCGCCGCGCGCTCGGACCACACGCGCCTGCCCTGCAGACGCACTTGCGCACCACCACCTACCGCACCGGTATCCAATGCGGCCAACGCTGCGCCAAGGACCTGCGGATTGATCAGCGTGTCGGCATCCACAAACAGCAGGCGTTCGCCTTGCGCGGCCTGTGCGCCGGCGTTGCGGGTGGCGGCAATATGGCGTAGTCGCACCTCCAGCACGTGTGCGCCATGGCTGCGTGCAATGGCCGCAGTGGCGTCTTCGCAGGCATCGGCCACCACGATCACTTCATAGTCCAGCTGCATGGCCTGCGCGCAGGCGTGCAAGCACTGCAGCGTATCGCCGATCAGCGCTGCCTCGTCATGGGCGGGAATCACGAAGGACAGCATTGGGCGTGGTTCGTGGGAGAGCTGCACTCAGTGTGCAAGCGAGGGCGCGGCGAAGATGTGAGCGGAGGCGTTGGCTGGCCGACTGTGCGCAATCAAACGGGCACTGCGACGCAGGCCCATGCCTTCTCATCGCGCGCGTGATTCGTCGGAGGGCGACACAGGTGCACAGCGAGCTCACCAGCGCCAACGCAGTGCCGCAACGAGCGCTGCCGTACTGCGAATAAGGCACACACGCAGCGCGTTTCAGCGGTTGACCGCGCCCATCATCGCTTCGGGATAGCGCGTTCCGGCGGCAGCCTGCGGCGGAAAGATCGCATCGATACGGGCCAGCTCGTCCGGCATCAGCGCCACATCCAGCGCGGCGATGTTTTCTTCCAGATAGGCCAGCCGCTTGGTACCCGGAATCGGAATCAGGTCCTGGCCCTGCGCCAGCACCCAGGCCAGCGCCAGTTGCCCCGGCGTGATGCCCTTGTCGGCAGCAATGGTCTTGACCTGCTTCACCAGCTGCAGATTGCGGGTGAAGTTGTCGCCCTGAAAACGCGGCGAATGGCGGCGGTAATCGTCGGCATCGAAATCGTCCGGCGACGAAAATGCACCGGTCAAAAACCCGCGCCCCAGCGGCGAGTACGGTACGAACCCGATGCCGAGCTCGCGCACGACGGCGAACACGCCGTTGTCTTCCGGCTCGCGCGACCACAGCGAATATTCGGTCTGCACCGCAGTGATGGGATGCACCGCGTGTGCCCGGCGAATGGTGGCAGCGGCCGCTTCCGACAGACCGAGAAAGCGCACCTTGCCCTGTTCGACCAGGCGCGCCATGGCGCCCACGGTGTCTTCGATCGGCACATTGGGGTCGACGCGGTGTTGGTAATACAGGTCGATATGCTCCACGCCCAGCCGACGCAGACTGGCCTCACACGCGGACTGTATATACGCCGGGCTGCCGTCGATCCCACGCACCGTCGGATCGTTGGGGTCGAGCTTGATGCCGAATTTGGTGGCCAGGAACACTTCATGCCGGCGCGAGGCAATCGCCTTGCCGACCAGCACTTCATTGGTGTGCGGGCCGTACATGTCGGCGGTGTCGAGCAGACTGATGCCACGGTCGAGCGCGCGGTGGATCACCGCGATCGAAGCGGCCTCGTCGCTGCGGTCGCCATAGAACGCGCTCATGCCCATGCAGCCAAGGCCGAGAGCCGAAACGGTGGGGCCGGAACGGCCAAGCGTGCGGGTTTGCATGGTGGGGGACTCCGTGCAGCAAAAGGTCGGGGAACAATGGCGGCAACGGCGTTAGCGCGATGTGGCTCACGCGCCAACGCACAGCCCGCGCAGGTCGGCAGGCAATGCTGCCGATTTGCGCGGGCTGGTGTGACGTGCGATCAGCCCTTGAGCTTGGCGGCGACCTCGGCAACGCGCTTGCCGAACAGCTTGGCCGTCTCCAGATCGCCGCTGCGCGGCGCTTCATCCGGCGATGCGTCCGACGGCGAAATTGCCAGCGCGCCGCCCCAACCACCGGTCCAGTTCACGTCTTGCGGGCCGTGCGCCTTGGTGTTGGCTGGCGGCAGCCCGGTGCCCACCCAGATCTGGCCATGCTGCTGCGACAGCGTCCAGAAGTATTGGATGGTGCCGTATTTGTCGCCGTTCGCCGATGCCGAATTGGTGAAACCGGCAGCGACCTTGTCCTTCCATGCCTGCGCAAACCACGGCTTGGAGCTGGCATCGGCGAATTTCTTGAACTGCCACGCCGGTCCGCCCATGTAGGTGGGGCTGCCGTAGATGATGGCGTCGGCGGCACCGATCGCTTCCCAGGCGTCGTCGGGCGGGTTGCCGTCCTGGTCGATGCGGTACAGCGTGGCCTCGCCAACGCTGGCTGCGCCGGCCTGCACGGCTTCGGCCTGCTTGACGGTGTGGCCGTAGCCGCTGAAATACACGATGGCGATCTTGCTCATGGACATTCCTGTTGAACGAGGGAACCGAATTGTGCGCATACCGTTTACGGCAGCAGAATGACCACGCACGGGACGAACTGTTGCCGCGGTCGTTTGCTGGGCTTGGCTAAGCGTGATGTGTCTGCCCAGGTGCTGCGTGTTGCCTGGATACACAGGTGCTTGTGTCACATGACGCAGGACCTGTTGTGATCGTTGCGTGTCCGTACGTCGGCATCTGTCTGGATCGATTGGTTGCCGACGACCGGCTGCGATTGCATGCACGTGCCAGATGCGTGACGTGTTTCTTTGCGTCGCCCTCAATGCTCAATCAGTTTTTGGCTCGTCCATGCATGCGATCAGGTAATCGATGAAGCTGCGCACCTTCGGCGCCAGGTGGCTGCGGCTGGTGTAGACCGCAAAGATGCCGATTTCACCAAGCGTGTATTCGGGAAGAATGCGCACCAGGCGTCCAGTTGCGATATGCGATTCGGCCAGGAAGTCCGGCTGCATCACGATGCCCTGTCCGGCCAGCGCGGCAGCGTTCAGCACATGCCCGTTGTTGGCGCGCAGGCCGCCATGCAGGCGTACATCGATATCGCCTTCGGGCCCGTGAAAGCGCACCTCATCGCCGGTGGGCGAATAGTGGTAGAGCAGGCATTCGTGGCCGGCCAGATCCGATGGGTGTTGCGGGGTGCCCGCACGCGCCAGATAGGCCGGCGACGCGCACGGCAGTATCCGTACCTTGCCCAACTGCCGCGCGATCAGCATCGGCGCCGGCTGGCGGGTGATGCGGATGGCGACGTCGAAGCCTTCTTCGACCATGTCGACCAGGCGGTCGGACAGCGACAGGTCCAGTTCCACCTGTGGGTAGCGCGCGCGAAAGCCCGGCAGCAACGCGCCCAGACGCTCGATGCCGTAACTCACCGGCGCATTCACCCGCAGCACGCCGGCCGGCTCCAGCGCCTGTGCGCCAATGGTGGCTTCCAGGTCGTCCAGATCGGCGAGCAGCTGCAGGCAGCGCTGGTAGTAGGCGCTACCGGCACTGGTCAGGCTGACCCGGCGGGTGGTGCGGTTGAGCAGGCGGGTGCCGAGCCGCTGTTCGAGCGCGGCGACCTGGCGGGTGACGCTGGCGGTGGAGCGGTCCAGCGCATCGGCGGCGGCGCTGAAGCCGCTGCGCTCGGCCACGGCGGCGAACACGCGCATCGCGTCGAGGGTATCCATGACAGCTCCAATTGTTTCATTAAGTGAAATAAATTATCTGAAGTAAGCGTATTTATCAAAATTCTGCAAGGAATAAGCTGCCGTTGTCCTCACAGGAGTCCGCCACGATGACCACCCCCGCATCTCCGCGTTCCGTTGCCTATGGCACCGCCCTGCTGCGCGTCAGCCTGGGCGTACTGTTTCTGGTGCACTGTCTGACCAAACTGTTGGTGTTCACCCCGGCCGGCACCGTGGCCTATTTCCAGTCGCTCGGCCTGCCCGGCGGGTTGGCATACATCAGCATGACGCTGGAACTGGGCCTTGGTGTGTCCCTGCTGCTGGGCATCCATGCGCGCTGGGTGGCGCTGCTCGGGGTCCCGCTGCTGCTCGGCACGATTGTCAGCGTGCATGGCGCCAACGGGTTTGGTTTCTCCAACCCGGGCGGTGGCTGGGAATACCCGGCGTTATGGGCGGTGCTGCTGATCGTGCAGGCGTTGCTCGGCGACGGCGCGTTCGCATTGAAGCCGACGCGCTGATGCTGTTTCATTCATCAAGGAGCTGCCCATGACCCGCTTGCCCTCCCTGTATATCTCGCACGGTTCGCCGATGACTGCACTGCAGCCGGGGCAGGTGGGCGAGCGGCTGGCGGAATTGCGGCAGGTATTGCCGCGGCCGCGCGCCATCGTGGTGGCGAGCGCGCATTGGTTGGGGCGCCGCCCGTTGGTCAGTGGTGCGGCACGGCCGCCCACCATTCACGATTTCGGCGGCTTCCCGGCACCGTTGTATGCGCTGGACTATCCGGCGCCCGGCGAGCCGGCCCTGGCGCAGCAGATCGTGCGCCGGCTGGAGCAGGCCGGCCTGCATCCGCATCTGGATCCGCAGCGCGGTTTCGATCACGGCGTCTGGGTGCCGCTGCGCTTGCTGTATCCCGATGCCGACATCCCGGTGGTGTCGCTGTCGATTCAGCCCGAGCTTGGTCCGGCGCATCAGTTCGCGGTGGGCCGCGCGCTGGCGCCGTTGCGCGATGACGGCGTGCTGGTGATCGGTTCGGGCAGCATCACCCACAACCTGCACGATTTCCGTCACGGCTACAGCGCCGAGCGCGAAGCGCCGTACGTGCGGCCCTTCATCGAGTGGATCGAACGCAAGCTGCTGGACAACGACGTCGCCGCGCTGCTGGACTACCGCCGCCAGGCACCGCATGCCGAACGCGCACATCCCAGCGATGAGCACTTCTTGCCGCTGTACGTGGCGATGGGCGCGGCCGGCGACGACCGGCTCGACGCGCAGCGCATCGACGCCGGCATCGATGCGGGGTTCCTGGCGATGGATCTCTATCGCTTCGACGGCCATGCAGCGGTGGCCGACCCAATGGCGGTTTAGAGCATCTGACAACACTACTGCGCTGCCGCCAGGCAGGCCCGGTCGGTGCCCGGAATCGGCCTGTACTGCTTGTACGCTCTGGTCCCCCGCGCCGCCCGCACCCACCTGACGACCGCTCGCGGCGTTTTGTTAACCGCTCTTGGCGCCGGGTACGGAAGCGGGCGCGTCGGCGTCTTTCAGCTGAGTGCTGCCGTGCGCATCGGTGATGGCGCAGTGGCGCGTGTCAAGTGGGAGTTGCCGGTGCGATGCCGGCGCGAGCGCTGCAGGCACCACGCTGGTGCCGCAGCGCTCTGAAGCATTCACGAGCGGGTGCGGACGAATCTCATAGGCTGAGACGCCACCGCTGCAAGCTGCCCGTGTGAAAATCCTCGACAAGCTCGCCGTCCTCGCCGACGCCGCCAAATACGACGCCTCCTGTGCCTCCAGCGGCGCCAACAAGCGCAATTCGCTGGGCACCGGCGGCATCGGCAGCACCGAGGGCATGGGCATCTGCCACTCGTATACGCCCGATGGTCGCTGCGTGTCGCTGTTGAAGATCCTGCTGACCAATTTCTGCATCTTCGACTGCGCGTATTGCGTCAATCGCGTGTCCAGCAATGTGCGCCGCGCGCGCTTCACGCCGGAAGAAGTGGTCACGCTGACGCTGGATTTCTACAAGCGCAATTACATCGAAGGTCTGTTCCTGTCCAGCGGCATCATCCGCAACTCCGACTACACCATGGAGCAGCTGGTGGAAGTGGCGCGGCAACTGCGCGAGGTGCACCACTTCGCCGGCTATATCCACCTCAAGACCATCCCGGATGCGACGCCGGAGTTGCTGGCGGCTGCCGGGCGTTATGCCGATCGCCTGAGCATCAACGTGGAATTGCCCACCGAGCAGGGCCTGACGCTGCTGGCGCCGGAAAAGAGCGTGGGCGGCATCCGCTCGGCGATGGGCGAGTTGCGCTGGCGCATCGAGGAAAATCAGCTGGAACGCAAGGCTGAAACAGTGCGCCGCGCCAAGCCGCCGCGCTTCGCACCCGCCGGGCAGAGCACGCAGATGATCGTGGGTGCCGACGATGCCAACGACCGCAGCATTCTGGATACCAGCCACAATCTCTACGGCAATTACCGCATGCGTCGGGTGTACTACTCGGCCTTCAGTCCGATCCCGGATGCCTCGTCCAAATTGCCGCTGCAGGCGCCGCCGCTACAACGCGAACATCGGTTGTATCAGGCCGACTGGTTGCTGCGCTTCTACGAGTTCAGCGTGGAAGAAATCGCGCCGGCGCAGTCCAGCGGCATGCTCGATCTGGACGTGGACCCCAAGCTGGCCTGGGCATTGCGCAACCCGGAGCGGTTTCCGGTGGATTTGAATGCGGCACCGCGCGAGATGCTGCTGCGCGTGCCCGGCCTGGGCACACGCAACGTGGAGCGGCTGTTGTTGTCGCGACGGCATGCGCGGCTGCGCGTCGGCGACCTGGCACGGCTGCGGGTGCCGATGAAAAAACTGTTGCCGTTCGTGAGCGTGCTCGATCACCATCCGCGCCAACGGCTGGACGATCCAGTGAGGTTGCGTGCGCAATTGGCGCCAGCGCCGCGGCAAGCGAGTCTGTTCGACTGATCGTGTCCGCACGCTTCGGTGCTGCCTTCTTCTCCCACAGGGAGCAGATGCCCGAAGGGCGGATGAGGTACGTTCGCCTGCGGCGATGCCGATAAACGTCAGTCGTTACGCAAACGCATTGCCCGACTGTTGCGATTCACCGACCCCAAATTCCCTATCAAATAGCGTCCAACCCCGCCAGCACGGGTAACGTGCGTTCGGGCAAACGGCAATGCGCGGCCGTGCGGTTCGAAAGCGCGTCTCGGCATCCAGACAAGAGATAAGGCAACCGATGTTCAGCGCTGAGGTGGAACCACCGTGGAGTTTCGAGGCCTGGCGTGCGTTGGCGCGGGCAGGGTGGTGCGCGCAGGTGGAGCCGGATGATGTGGCCTGGAACGGCGGTGCGCAGGGCGGACTGTTGAGGGGGCAGGGGCTGTCGGAATTGCCGGCTGTGGTGCCGCCACCACGGGTCTCGGCGGATTTCATGCAGTTGGCGGCGTCGGTGCTGTGTCATCGCGATCCGCAACGGCACGCCGTGCTGTATCGATTGCTGTGGCGCGTCGCCTCCGGCGAAAAGGCATTGCTGGAGCGTGCCACCGATGTGGATGTGCACCGGCTCCGGCAGTGGCAGAAAGCGGTGCAGCGCGATACGCACAAGATGAAGGCCTTCGTGCGCTTTCGCCGGTTGCCCGGCGAAGAAGAAGACTTTGTTGCCTGGTTCGAGCCCGAGCACTGCATCGTGGACCGGGTGGCGCCGTTTTTCGCTCGCCGGTTTGCCGGCATGCACTGGGCGATCCTGACCCCTTACCGCAGCGTGCGCTGGGATGGCGAGGCGCTGAACTTCGGCGAAGGCGCGGTGCGCACGCAGGTGCCGGCCGACGATGCGCAGGAAACGCTGTGGCGCACCTATTACGCGCATATCTTCAATCCAGCGCGGCTCAATCCGACCATGATGCGGCAGGAAATGCCGCAGAAATACTGGAAGAACCTGCCCGAAGCCACGCTATTGCCGGAGCTGATCCGCGACGCCGGCGTGCGCGTGCGCGAGATGGCCGAGCGCGCGCCCGAGCCCGTGCGGCGGCGGGTGCCGGCGGCGCCTGCGCCAGTGCCGGACGTGGCCACCCACAGTCTGTCCCAGTTGCGTAGCGCTGCACGCGATTGCCGGCGATGCGACCTGTGGCAACCGGCGACGCAGACGGTCTTCGGCGAAGGGCCCGACGATGCAGCGGTGATGGTGATCGGCGAGCAGCCGGGCGATGAAGAGGACTTGAGCGGGCGTCCGTTCGTCGGGCCCGCAGGGCGCCTGTTCAACATAGCGCTGGGCGAGCTGGGGGTCGGTCGCGAGACGTTCTACGTGACCAATGCGGTCAAGCATTTTCGTTTCGAACAACGCGGCAAGCGGCGGCTGCACCGCAATCCGGAGCGTGCGCATGTGCAGGCGTGCAGTGGCTGGTTGCAGGCCGAGCGGACGCACTTGCGTCCAGCGCAGATCGTCTGCCTGGGCGCGACTGCGGCGCAGGCAGTGTTGGGGAGCAGCTTTCGATTGATGCGCGAACGCGGGCAGTGGCAGCGCCTGGACGATGGCACACCGGTCTTGACCACCGTGCATCCATCGTGGGTATTGCGGCAGCCATCGACGGATGCGCGCGAAGAAGCCTATCGCGGATTTGTCGAAGATCTCCGCCAATTGCTGGACCCGCCGCAGCCGCAGGACCGACCGATCAAGCGAGACAGGTAATGCGCGACGCAGGCAAAGAAATACGCGTGCAACTGCACGCGCGCGGTGTCTGAGCATCAGGCACCAAACGGAGCCACCGGCATGCCGGTCACTCCATCATCGCCGCTTCGCGGTTGTGTGGTGGTTGCTGGAGGCTGATTCGAGCAACGCACAGCTTGGTCGAATGAACGCTTGCGCGCACCGGTGTGCATCGCAGAAGTCCGCAGATCCATTGCCGCAGATGTACTGATCAACAGTGGCCAACAGAATGTGCCGGGCAGTCGTCAGGTGTTGCGCGATAGGTGCCCGTCAGCGACATAGACAAGGCGTCTTCCCTGTCGATGTCGAGCACTTTCCAGGTCTGCGCGGCGGTCGCGCGATGGATCGCCAACCGCTTCAAATAGTGCGTCTGATTCGATCACGCTCTTGCAGAAAAGCACTACGCCATCGGCGGAACAATCGCATTCCGCCGATGGCATCGTGCATGCGTCAGCAAGCACGCAGCGCCGTGGAACTGCAGGCAATTACGGCATCAACACCTTGTCCACCACGTGGATCACGCCATTGCTCTGCATGACATCGGCAATGGTGACGTTGGCGGTATTGCCCTTGACGTCGGTAATGGTGACCTTCTTGCCATTGAGCTTTGCAGTGAGCGGTTCGCCCTGCACGGTGGTCAGCGTGGCGCTGCCGCCGCCGGCCTTGATCTTGGCGATCAACGAGGCGGCATCCACCTTGCCCGGTACCACGTGGTAGGTCAGTACCTTGGTCAGCGTCGGCTTGGATTCGGGCTTGAGCAGCGTGTCCACGGTGCCGGCCGGCAATGCGGCAAACGCGGCATTGGTCGGGGCGAAGACGGTAAACGGGCCCGGGCCCTTCAAGGTATCCACCAGGCCAGCGGCTTTGACCGCTGCCACCAGCGTGGTGTGGTCCTTGGAGTTGACTGCGTTGTCGACGATGTCCTTGGTCGCCAGCATCGGCGCGCCACCCACCATCGGATTGGACGCCGCGTAGGCGGGAGCCATCGCGCTGGTAAGGGCAATGGCGGTGGCGAGGGCAAGCGACTGGAATGAGGTCTTCATGAGGCATCGATCCTTTGGGTGAGCGATTACCTGGATGGCAATCGTGGATCTTGATACGCGGCCGGATGCGGCGCGGATGCATCACGCGTTTTTTACATAAGCATGCTGCGCTGCAATGTCGTCGCATTCCGTAGCGACCTTGATCGGGTGTCGCGTGGTTGAGTCTGTTCGAGCACCGATAACCATACATGCCGACCGACGGCTTAAAAACTGGACTGCGAAACTGCAATGCACGGCGCGCGATCAGCTGTCACAACGTCCAGAGGCATCGTCGCTATCGCACGACCTCCCTAATGCGGCACGAATGTTCGCGATCGGCAAAAGCGACGCGGGCGGTGCAAGTAGTGTTGACGCCCTTGCACGATCATCAGTGCTGATAGGCCGTAAAACATGAAAACCAAAAAGAGCGAATCCAATCGATGGGTGCTGCCGACACTGCTGTTGGCAGGCACGCTGGCGGTATTCGGCGCTGCACAGGCATCAGCCGTCACGCCTGCGCCATCAGCGACCGCTGCTGTTCCTGCGAATGAGACCTATCGACCAGGGCAGAAATGGAGAGTCCCGAGGGAGTGGGAATTCACCGTTGATTCCGCACGCGTGGCCAAGGTGAAAATTCCCAATCATGGCGGCGGCTCCTGGGTTCCTACGCAAGTGATCCTGCTGACCTATCGCTACAAGAACGTCGGATTCGACGACAGCGCCAACAACAAGGACGGCGGCCCGTCGACGCTGGCGTTTTCGAAAGCGCATATCGACGTGTTCGATGCCAACGATGCCGACAACCGCGGCGCAGGCAATTACCCCGTGCGCATCACGCTCGTCGAAGACGCTGACGGTCAGAAGATCGGGCAGGAGATGGTGGGCGCGCAGTGGCCGTACGCCTTCAAGAAGAAGGTCAGGGCGGTCAAGGTGACGGTGAGTCACTACGACTCCAAGCTGAAATTGCATGAAGCGACCTTCCTGGTGCCGGTCGAGGGCGCTCGGCAATCGACGCGGCATGCGAACAGGCACCTTCGCTACCGCTGATCTTCGTTGCGCCAGTTTGCGCGGGCATGCGGCCGGCATGGGTGCGGTTGCGAGCGATCACGTGTCGGTGGCTTCGGCGGCGCGGCGCTCCAGGCGACAGAGCGGGCGTTGGCCTTGGCGATGGATCATCGCCTGCCTGCTGCCTGCTGCCTGCTGCCTGCAGTGCGCATGCGCATTGCGGAACGATTGCAGTGCCACGCTGGCGCAGTGGTCATGGCGCTGCGGGTCATCTGTCTTGATGAAGCATGCCGCGTCGTCGGCCCGGCCTCTGCATCGGGCAGCGACGGTGTCTGATCCACAGACAACCGCCACCGCGCTGCAGCCCGACGCCGTGGTGGCGATCATTCCGCAGCACCGCGCTCGGTCCCCTGCGGTGCGGTGGTTTCATCGTCGGTTGCAAACCGGTATGTTCCGGTAGGCACGTCGTTGTGCGTCGCAATATGCTAGCCCGCACGTGCGGCCGTCTCTTCTTTCCGGGTTTTTCATGCATTCGATCGATGTCGTCCTCGCCATGTTGCTGGCGGTCGCGGCCAGCGGTTATGTCATCCGCATCCTGCCGTTCTCGCTGCCGTTGCCGTTGGTCCAGATCGCGCTAGGCGCGGTGATCTCCGGCGTGTTCGATGCGGGGCACGAACTGCAGCCGGAACTGTTCTTCCTGTTGTTCTTGCCGCCACTGCTGTTTCTGGATGGCTGGCGCATTCCCAAACAAGGCCTGTTCCGCGATAAGGCGGCGATCTTGGAACTGGCATTGGGGCTGGTCATCTTTACCGTGCTTGGCGCCGGCTTCTTCATCCATTGGCTGATTCCGGCGATGCCGCTGGCAGTGGCGTTCGCGCTGGCGGCGATCATTTCACCCACCGACCCGGTGGCGGTGTCGTCGATCGCCTCCAAGGTGTCGATTCCCAAGCGCCTGATGCACATCCTGGAAGGCGAGTCGCTGCTCAACGATGCGTCGGGCCTGGTGTGCTTCCAGTTCGCGGTGGCCGCGGTGCTGACCGGTACCTTTTCGATCGCCACCGCGTCGCTCACCTTCCTGTGGGTGGCGCTGGCCGGGCTGGCCCTGGGCGTGGCGACCACCTTCGGGTTGAGCCGGGTCCAGGCCTGGATCTGGCGCCACTTCGGCGAAGAACCCGGTTCGGCGATCCTGGTCAATCTGCTGACGCCGTTCGCCGCCTATCTGCTGGCCGAAGCCTTCCATGCGTCGGGCATCCTGGCTGCAGTCGCGGCCGGCATCACCATGAGCTACGTGGAAATGGCCGGTAACGCGCCGGGCAACATGCGCCTGCAGCGCTCGGCAGTGTGGGACACGGTGCAGTTCACCTTCAACGGCATCATCTTCGTGCTGCTGGGCGAGCAACTGCCGGGCATTCTGGACGGTGCGGTGCGCAGCGTGCAGGAAGCCGGGCACCTCAATCCGTGGTGGCTGGCGGTGTACGTGGCGACCATCAGCGCCAGCCTGATGGCATTGCGTTTCGTGTGGGTGTTCCTGTCGCTGCGCTGGAACATCTTCAAGGCGCAGCGACGCGGCGAGGCGCATGTCAGCCCGCCGTGGCGGATCGTGGTGGCGGTGTCGCTGGCTGGCGTGCGCGGCGCGATCACCCTGGCAGGCGTGCTCACGCTGCCGTTGATGCTGGAAGACGGCTCGCCGTTCCCGGCCCGGCAGTTGGCGATCTTCCTGGCTGCTTCGGTGATCCTGGTGTCGTTGCTGGTGGCCAGCGTCGCGTTGCCGCAGCTGTTGCGCGGGCTGGAGCTGCCCGAAGAAGAAGACGAGCAGCTCAAGGAAGACCTGGCAGTGAAATCCGCTTCGCAGGCCGCGCTGGATGCAGTGGAAAAATTGCGGCAGCGGCTGGTGGACGGCAGTAAACATGCCGAGCGCTACAACGCGGCGGCCAATCAGGTCAGTCAGCGCTATCAGCGCAAGCTGGGCGCGGTGGACATGGCCGAGACCGATCCGGAAGAGGCGGTTGCCTACGAAAAGGCGCTGCGGCAGTTTCGGCATGCGGCGTTGGTGGCCGAGCGCAACGAGCTGTTCAAGCTTGCGCGCCGCCACGAAATTTCCGACGACTTGTCGCGCCGGCTGGTGCGCAATCTGGATCTGATCGAGTCGCGTAAGCGCGCTTGAGCGCGCGGGAATCGGGAATGGGGAATCGCAAGAGCCAGAGCAGTGGCGCCGTTTCTTGTGGGAGCGCACCCGGGCGCGACGGGGCTGTCCAGAAAACGCATCTCGCGCCCGGGTGCGCTCCTACGACACCGCGCGCCACAAGGATGTAAGCAGCGCAGCCCGTGAGCGGACGCAACGCGCAATCTGCCGGTCTTGTCCGTGTGCAGCGGGGACCAAGCACCAGGCACATATGGGTCGGGAGACAGCATCCCATCTGCGCCACTCCCATCGTCACGGCGCACCGCCTACCCTGTGGCGCTTATCGTCTCTCGTGTCGGACCCATGACTTCGATCGTTTCCATCCAGGGCTTGAGCAAGACCTACGCTGGCGGTTTCCAGGCGCTCAAACAGGTGGATCTTGAGATCCGGCGCGGCGAGATCTTCGCGCTGCTCGGCCCCAACGGTGCCGGCAAGACCACCTTGATCAGCATCGTCTGCGGGCTGATCAACCCCAGCACCGGCACCGTCCTGGCCGACGGCCACGACATCGTGCGCGACTACCGCGCCGCGCGCGCCAGCATCGGATTGGTGCCGCAGGAACTGGCCACCGATGCGTTCGAAACGGTCTGGGCCACGGTGCGTTTCAGCCGCGGGCTGTTCGGCAAGCCGGCCAACCCGCAATACCTGGAAACCATCCTGCGCGAGCTATCGCTGTGGGACAAACGCAACAACAAGATCTCCACGCTCTCCGGTGGCATGAAGCGGCGTGTGCTGATCGCCAAGGCGCTGGCGCACGAGCCGCGCATCCTGTTTCTGGATGAGCCCACCGCCGGGGTGGACGTGGAGCTGCGTCACGACATGTGGCAGATGGTGCGCCGGCTGCGCGAGCAGGGCACCACCATCATCCTGACCACCCATTACATCGAAGAGGCCGAAGACATGGCCGACCGCGTCGGCGTCATCAATCGCGGCGAGCTGGTGCTGTTGGAAGACAAGCACACGCTGATGCGCAAGCTCGGCAAGAAGCAGCTGACGTTGAGCCTGCAATCTCCGCTGCAGGCAGTGCCCGCCACGCTGGCGGACCTGCCGCTGGAACTCTCGGCCGATGGCAACAGCCTGATCTACACCTTCGACACCCAGGCCGAGCAGACCGGCATCGGCGCGTTGCTGCGCCGGCTCAACGAGCAGGGCATCGATTTCAAGGACCTGCATTCGAGCGAAAGTTCGCTGGAAGAGATCTTCGTCAACCTGGTGCATGGTGCACGTCAGCCGGAGGTGCGCGCATGAACCTGCATGCGATTGCGGCGATCTACCGGTTCGAAATGGCGCGCGCGTTCCGTACGCTGACCCAGTCGATCGCCTCGCCGGTGTTGTCGACCTCGTTGTACTTCGTGGTGTTCGGTGCGGCGATCGGCTCGCGCATGGGCGCTATCGACGGCATCAGCTACGGCGCCTTCATCATTCCCGGGCTGGTGATGCTGTCGCTGCTCAACGAGAGCATTTCCAATGCCTCGTTCGGCATCTACATGCCGCGCTGGGCCGGCACGATCTACGAGGTGCTGTCCGCGCCGGTGGCGTGGTGGGAGATCGTGATCGGCTACGTGGGCGCGGCCGCAACCAAGTCGGTGATGCTGGGGCTGTTGATCCTGCTGACCGCGCGGCTGTTCGTGCCCTACGAGATTGCCCACCCGGTGTGGATGCTGGGCTTTCTGGTGCTCACCGCGCTGACCTTCAGCCTGTTCGGTTTCATCATCGGCATCTGGGCCGATGGCTTCGAGAAACTGCAGGTGATTCCGTTGATGGTGGTGACGCCGCTGACCTTCCTGGGCGGCAGTTTCTACTCGATCAACATGCTGCCGCCGCTGTGGCAGAAGGTCACACTGTTCAACCCGGTGGTGTACCTGATCAGTGGCTTCCGCTGGAGTTTCTACGGCAAGGCCGACGTGCATATTGCGGTGAGCACCGGTATGACGTTCGTGTTCCTGCTGGTGTGCCTGGGCGTGGTGGCGGCGATCTTCCGCAGCGGCTATCGGCTCAAGGCCTGAGTCGTGCCGGTTCCGGTGTCGCCGGAGTCGTGCGTTGTCGCGCGGCGGACTGCGCGGCGCCGCGATTGACGGCGCTGTAGGGCATCGGCGTATTGGCCGCGCTGGCGCGCGTGTTGGGCGCGGCGATTTCTCCGTCGCGCGGTTACTCGGCGGCTGGCTTGGCGTCGTTTTTGGTGTCCAGGTAATAGGCCGCCACTTCGCCCTTGATCTTCATCGTCATCGGGTTGCCGCGACGGTCGCGCGCCTTGCCGACCTGCACCTTGATCCAGCCTTCGCTGACCGAGTATTCCTCCACGTTGTCGCGTTCGACACCGTTGAAGCGCACGCCGACGCCGCGATTGAGGGCTTGCGCATCGTGGAACGGGCTGCGCGCGTCGATGGCCAGGTGATCGGGAGGGGTATCGCTCATGGGAATGGCGTCATGGCGGCCGGGATAGCCGTCTTCGGCTGCACAGGATACGGACCTGCGCCGTGAAGACCAGCCTCGGCGATGCAGTTGCGTGCGCGCATCGGTTTGCTTGCGCGCCATCAGGCCTCACACTTGCGTCTTGTGATCTGTGGAAGTGAGACCGTGATGCCCGACAACAGCGCCGACTACGATGAGCCCGATGACCTGAGCGGCGACAGCGACGACGATCCGGACACTCATCATGGACTGATCTGGAACCTGCTGCTGCTGATCAATCCAGGCGACGAAGAGACCGCGCTGCGCCAGTTCGATGCCTATCGCGAGAGCGCCGGCGAGACCGAAGGCGATGCGTGGTTATGGGCGCTGAAGGATGCGATCGACTGGCGTTCCGGGTTCTTTGTAGATGGGAGCGATAGCGAAACGCTGATCAGTGCGATCGACGAACTGGCCGCGCGCTGGAACCTGCGGATCGACTGGGGCGGCGACATCGACGATGACGACTTCCTGGCCGCCAACGACACCGCCGCGCTGCTGACGGTGGCCTACGACCGCCTGCGCGAATACGGCTACACCCTGTGGTGCTGGGATACCGGCAGCGACGACCGCGCCGGCTGGATGGCGCTCAGCCGCAACGACGAGGACATGCAGCGGCTGGCCGCGATCCTGGGCGCGGATCTGCGTCCGGGCAGCGATCCGTTCTAAGGGCGGCTAACAAAACGTCTTGCAGGCCGCTGCCGCCCGGGCCGTAGCCCGGGCGGCGTCTGCTGTGCAGGTCAGCTCTTGGCCGTCTTGACGACCGCCGGCGAGCCCACGGTGGCCCCCCCTCTGTTCAACGCGACCACGTACATCGTGTAGAAGGTGTTCGGCTTAAGTCCGCCGAGCGTATAGCGTGTGCCGCGCGACACCGCATAGGATGTGTACGCACCGGTGGCGTTGTCCTGCGCGATGATCGCATAGCCGGTCGCGGTGTTCGTGGCGGTCCATTGCACCGTGCTGGTTGTGGCCGTGGTGCTGGCATGCACGCCGCGCGCCTGGTTCGGTGGGGGCGTGCTGCTGTCATGAACCTCCAACAGAGAGTCGACCAGCAGCGAGGACGACAGCATCGATCCCAGACCGGTGACATTGTCGTAGCCCTGGCCGGCGTTGAAACCCGCCACGCCGTCGAACAGGTTGGCGTTGCCATTGTTGCCATCGAGCACGTCATTGGTGTCAAAGGACACCGTGCCCTTGAGACCTTCGTAGAGGAACGGATTGGCGAAGCCGATCCGGCCCAGTCCGGCAGCCTGGTGCGCCTGGTCGGCGATGGACATGAAGCTGGCCCAGATCGGTGCCGAGACGCTGGTCCCACCCAGAGTGATCCAGCCGCCTTCCAGCGCCGAATAGATCGCTACCGGTGTCTTGGGCTGGCCACTGCAGCGATGTCGGGCACATTGCGGCGCGCGGACGATCCCTGGTTCGCAGCGGCGATCGAGACGAGTTTGCCGTCGGCGCCCGGAACCAGTTGGTAGTCCGGTAGCGGCCAGTAGCTGCTGATGCCGCCACCGGTGGCGCCGTAGCCTGCGCCAAGCTGGTTCCAGGCCTCCTCGCCAAAGTAGCCGCCGGTGGGCTCGGTGAACAGCGTCGTGCCGCCCACCGACGTCACCAACGGCTGGCTACCGGGGTCCTCGACATGCAGGCCGCTGCCGCTGCGCCCGTAGGCACCTTGATCGCCCGAACTGACATAGACCCCCTGGCCCTGCGCCACCATCTGGGCCAGCACCTGGCCTTCTGCGGCCAGCGCGGCGTCGCCCATGAATTCCTCGTCGATCCCATAGGAAATGCTGACCGTCTGGGCGGTGTTGTCGTCGGCCATGGCACCCAACGACGACAGCAGGGCTACCGGGAACGGGTCGTCGCCTTCCTCGTAGACCTGGATCTGCCGCAACTGCGGGTTCACGGCGATCGCCATGTCGATGTCCAGCGCGGCTTCGACGGCGACGCTTGGATCGTTGACGGCACCGGCATAGCCATTGACGTTGCGCACCTTCACCGGCACGTTCGGCAAGCCGAACTGCTTGACGTAGGTGGCGATGTCGCTGGGCAGGAAGCCGCCTTGCTCGAACAGGGCCAGGGTCTCCTGCTTGCCCGCGGCCAGTTGATCGGGAATGTCATAGGCACGGCGCAGGTCCTGCGGACTCAGGCCACCGTTGGGGCCGTGGCCGATGGCCTGGGTGGCATCCGGCGAACCGCGGCGGGCGCCAGTTTCGGCAATGGCGGCGCGTGCCGCCAGATCGGTCGGCGCGCGGATGGCCAGCGGTGCGAAGCGGACGGTGTCGTGCAGTCCGACGATGCCGCCGACATGCCCGGCCAGCGCGCTGGGCAATTGCGGTTGTCGATCTGCCGAAAAGAACGTCTTGCCGTCGCTGCGTTGGTAGCGATTGAAGGTCACGCCCAGATGCTGTGCGAACGTGGCCGCCGATGCCTTCAAGGTGATCAGCGAGCCCGCGCCGCCGACGCTGCTGACCTGCATGCCATGCGCCTGCGCGAAGGCCTTGACCGCAGCGATGGCGTCCTGGCGCGCACCGAAGCGGGCGGTGAATTCCGCCGGCGTCAGGTAATGGCCATAGAGCGCATCGCCTGGACGCGAGACGCGCATTGCATAGTCGTAAGCGCCTGCGCCGTCCTTCAACGGCAGGGTCATCACCAGGCTGATCGCGGTGCTGGGTGCCAACGCACCGAGCTTTTGCGCGCTGCGCAACTGCGCAGGCAAGTGGGCGAGTGGTGCGGCGTCCTGATGCGCGGCCGGCGTGGCCGACGGCGCGGCGATCGCCGGTGCGGCAACACCGGCGAGAACGGCAAGGCAGGTCAGGTGCAGCGGTGCGCGTTGGAATCTAGAACGTTTCTGCATGGGAGATCCTCGTTTGGATGGATGAGCACAACGTTGTCGGGCGGCAGACATGAAGCGAACTGCTGCATGCCTGCCGCGCCGGAGCGATGCCCGCTAGATCACTGCCGGGCCATCAAGGACACATTGCTGAAACCGCCGTCGCCGCCGACCAGCTTGATGAAGTAGGTGCCGGCCTGTGGCGATGGCAGCCGCACCGTCTGCGCATTGCCGGCGCGGACCGAGCGCAGGTCGTAGCTGCTGGTGGTGGGTTCGGCCCCGAACTTCACGTACACGGCGACATTGCCGCCGCCGCCGTAGGAGATCACGTTCAACGGCGTCCCCGCGGTGGCGGTATAGCTATACAAGCGCTCCTCGTCGACACCGGCACTTTGCGCGGTGAGCGGCGTGCGGTTGCTCAATGGGATCGTCAACGGCTTGCAGGTGCTGCCGCTGCAATTGTTGATGACGTAGTCCATCGCCGCTGTCGCATCGACGATGCCGGTGCCGATCGGGGTCGCCGCCGGCGGTGCAACGGGGAATGCGCGTGCGGTCTGCCGCAACACCGCTTGCAGTTGCGATGGGCGGAGCGGTGTCTTGCCAGCGCTCGCCAACGCGCTTTGCACCAATGCAGCGACGGCTGCGACATGCGGCGCGGCCATCGAGGTTCCGGCCTCACCGCGATAGTTGTATTGACCGGAGGTTGGAGTGGTCTTGCCGCTATAACCGGTCGACAGGATCAGCCCGTCCCAGCCGTCATTACCGGTGTCGTCGGTCGCGCCGCCGCCCGGTCCTGAAAGGTCGACGACCGATCCGAAGTTGGAATAGAACGTGATGCCGCCGGTGATGCGGGTGGCACCCACGGTAATCACGTTGCTGCAGCTGGCCGGGCTGAATTGCGCTGCGTCGATGGCATCGTTGCCGGCGGCCACCACCACCGTGGTGCCGTTGGCGACGGCCGTATTGATCGCCTGCTGCGTATTGCTGTCGCAGCTGCCGGGGCCGCCCAGGCTCATGCTGATCACTTCGGCCGGATGGGTATTGTCCGGCACGCCATCGACGTGTCCGCCCGACGCCCACACGATCGCATCGGCGATATCCGAGGCCATGCCGCCGCATTGCCCGAGCACGCGGATCGGCAGGATCTGCGCGTCGTGCGCGGCGCCGACGCCGCCAATGCCGTTGTTGGTCAGTTCGCCGATCGTGCCGGCAGTGTGGGTGCCGTGCCAGGTACTATCGCCCGCCCTTTGCAGGCAGGAATTGTTGTCTTCGATCCAATCGCCATAGTCGAGCGCGCCGGGGACGCGGTCGTCGGTGGCGCGACGAGACACCGTTGCGTTGCTGATGAAGTCGTAGCCCGGCAGGATGTGGTCGTTGTTCTTCAGGTCGGGATGGTCGGGCAGGATGCCGGTATCGATCACCGCCACCACCACACCGGCGCCGGTGGAGGTCTGCCAGGCCTTGGGCGCGCGGATTCCGCCCGTGCTGTCCTGCATATGCCATTGATACTTGGCGTAAAGCTTGTCATCGGGTGCCGGCGGATCGGTGTCCTGCGCCGTTGCACGCGCCTGTGCCGGCAGTACGGTCGACCCAACCATATCGAGCACCGGCTGCATCATCCGATCGAATTGCGCGTATTCCACTGCCGGATCGGCACGTAGTTCGGTCATCAGCTTGGTTTGCTCGGCAGCAGTCAGGTGACCGGTCAGGCGCAGCACGCTGGCGCCGGTGCCGGTGGTGCGCAGGACGCGCGCAGCCACCGGCGCGCTACGCGCTGCGTTGCTGCTCAGAGGCAACACATTGGCGCGGCGTGCAGCCGACGACAGGATGGATTCGCGCAGCGCGTTGGAGCCGATGGTGGGTTTGTATTTGATGATGAGGCGGCCGGCCGCGGGTGAGCCGGCGGGCGCCGGGCTGTCGACCAGGCCACGTTGTTCCAGCAGCGCATCGGCCGCATGGAGTTGGAAAGGGGCAGTGGCGAGCAGGGCACTCAGCAACAGCGTCCGGAGCGGCGGAGAGGCGGTGTTCATGGGCGAAATTCCAGGAGATAGAGAGAGATGGCGGTGCGTGCGGTGCAGGCTCACAGATCCATGCCGAAGCCCAGGCCGGCGGAGGAATCGCTGCCGCTGAAGGCGCCGCCCAGGCTGAAGGACGCGCGCTCGCCGATCTTGCGGGCGTAACCGATCGACAGTGCATGCTCGCTGCTCTGGAAGCCGGCGCCGACGGAGATACGTCCACGTTCGCTTTGCGTGCCGGCCGCATTGATGGCCATGTTGAGCATCGCCGAGCTCATCGCGCCGAGTCGGTCGATGCGGCGATCCATGCTCTGGAAGCGGCGCATGCTGTCGTTGTGCAATTGCGTGAAGCTGTCGCTCAGCGCCGACACCCGGCTGTCGGTATAGCTGTTGGCCGAACTCAAGGTGCGCGCATCGCCCGCAGAGACCTGGGCGACGTTGGCCGCGTCGGTGTCGGAACGGCCGGCGGCCACGTTGGTGATCTGCCGCTCGGCGCCGGCGCTGCCCACCGAGACCGTGTTGGCGCGATCGGCCACCGCGCCACGTCCCAGTGCCACGGCGTTGTCGGCCGACACCTGGGCGTTCTGGCCGACCGCGGTCCCGGAGGCCGCGGTCACGCTGGCGCTTTCGCCCAGCGCGACGGCATTGGTGGCCTGCGCCGCGATGCTGGTATTGGCGCCCACCGCCGTACTGCCGTCGGCGTTGACCTTGGCATTGGCGCCCACCGCGGTGTCCTGCGGGCCGTAGGCCAGCGACGCAGCGCCGACCGCCAGGCCGTTCTGTCCGTTGGCGGTGGCCCCCGATCCCACTGCCACGGCGTTGGTGCCTGCACCGACGGTCGGCGCCTGCGTCCCGGCGCCGCTGCCGACGGCCATCTCGCCGCCGGCGACGGCCGTCATGCTGCCTAGCCGGTTGCCGAAGCCGATCAATGCCGAATCGATGGCGCCCATCGCACCGCTGATGTCGGTATAGGTCTTGCCGCCGATCAGATAACTGCCGCCGAGCAGGTTGCCCTGGCCATCGAACACGCCGCTGGTGCCCAGTGCGGAGGCCACGCTGCGCAACTGCCCCAGGTTGACCGCATCGGTATCTTCGGTGCCGGCGGCCAGGCTGGTGATCTGTCGCGTCAGTCCGGACGCAAGATCGCCCACCGACACGCTGTAGCTGCGGGTCGCATGCGAGAAGGCGCCCAGGGCCACCGCGCTGACCGGAGCGCGGTTCCAGGCATCGTCCACCCAGTCTCCGACCTTGGCGCCATAGCCGATCGAGGTGGCATCGACGCCATCGGTGCGGGTGGCCGCGCCCAGCGCGGTGCTGTTGGGGTTGAACCAGGAGCTGACGGCGCCGGAGCCCAAGACCACACTGTTGGCGGTCAAGGCCGAGCTGTTGTGACCCAGCGCGATCCCTTCCTGCTCCTGTACCAGGGCATAGGCACCCAGCGAGACCGTGTTGGGAGCGAACGAGCCGGCGCTGTGGCCGATCGCCACCGAGTTGGTGTTGCCCGGCAGATTGGGGAAGACGTTGGAGTTGTAGCCAATGGCGATCGCGTAGTTGGATTGCGTGGCCGCGCCTGCGCCCAGCGCGACCGCACCGACACCGGTGGCCGCGGTCAGGCTGCTGCTGTTGCCGGCCGACTCTGCGGCGGTGCTGACGCCGCCGATGGCCACGCTGTCGACCCCGCTGGCCAGGGCGTTGACGCCCATGGCCACGGTGCTGGTGGCAGTGGCGCGGGCGAAGTAGCCGTTGGCGGTTGACAGATAGCCCGAGGCCACCGACAAGCCGCCCACTGCGGTCGATCCTTCTTCGAACGCACGGGCGCGGTAGCCCAACGCTGTGCTTTGCACGCTGCGCGCTTCGCTGCCACTGCCCACCGCGGTGGCCAGCGCGGCGGTGGCCTTGGCGCCGCCGCCCAGCGCCACCGCACCGAATCCGCTGGCCTCGGTGGAGTCCTGGTGACTCCCGATGATCTCGCCGGAATCGTTGTAGTCGAACACCTGGGTCGTGCCGCCGATGGCAACGGCCGATTCGCCGGTTGCCGCAGATGCGTAGCCGGTGGCGATGGCGTTCTTGGCCGTCACCGTGGCACCGGCACCGAGCGCCACGCCGCCTTCGCCGAGCGCATTGCTGGCCTCGCCGATGGCCACCGCATAGGGCTCGCCGGCGAAGGCGCCGACGTCCTCGGACGGGTCGCTGCCACCGACGATCTGCAGATGCTTGCCGATATCGTCGGCCGCGTCCTGCGGCGTGGTGTCGACGGTGCTTGCCTGGTTCGTCGGGTTCACGGCTGCTGGCGCCGGCGTGGCGGCATGTGCAGTAGCGACACCACTGGCCAGGAACAGAACGGTGACGATGGCGCGTGTGAGCGAGCGCCGCAGTGGAGGCGAGATGCAGGCAGTGTTGCCTGCAAGGCGGGAAGCGGAGAGGTGAGCGCGGTGCGGGCTCGGTGCATGGTCAGGCAGGAAGCTCATCGATATCCCCAGGAACGTGGTGGAAGGAGCGACTGGCGCTGCCCGACTCCAGGACATCCCCCTGTCGATGTGGAGTTCCGTCGGCATGCGCGAAGTGCGTCAAAAATTTGTCATGCGCCCCCCGGGCTGTCACCAAACGACGATTGCATCCACTCACCGCCGATGTGAGCATCTGAAGTTGTCGAGGTCGCCTGGCGCCAATCCTGTGAAATTCATCCCCGCTCTGCGCTGGTTGCAGCCGCCGGTGGCCACCAGTGCCAGCGACCAGCGGCATGCGCCGTTCCTGCAAGTGCTGCTGGCGGCGATCGTGTTCTATACCGCCGGCGACATCGGCCTGTTTCTCTACGTGGCTGGCGCGGCGCGCCTGCTGAGTCACCTCGATCTGCTGCTTGCCCTGACCGGGAGCGTGCTCACGGCGGCAGGTGCGGCGATGGGCGTGTGGCGCGTGCGGCGCGGCGACAATGCCGGAGCGGTGCGGACCTACGTGGCAGCGACGCTGATCGGCGTGGTGGTCACCTATATGCGGGTGGACATCTACGACCTGCTGACCAACCCCATGCCCTTGCTGGCGCTGGTGCTCGCCGGCATGGTGCTGGGAAGTCGCGCGCTCTGGCGGGTCTTCCTGTTGCTGGCTGCTGCTGCGTTGCTCGGCGTGCTCGCACAGGTGATCTGGCCGGTGCCCTGGCGCTCGGTGCGCGGCAACATCGGCTTAGGCCTGGTGACCGTCGGCGCCTATCTGCTGATCACCCTGATCCTGGATCGCACCATCGCCGCGTTGCGTGACAGCCTGCTCGAATCAGAGCAACGCCGACGCGACCTGGAACAGCTCAATCACCGCCTGCTGCAGGAGATGGCCGAGCGCGAGCGCGTGCAGGAGCAGCTGATCCACACCCAGAAGATGGAGGCGCTCGGGCGTCTGGCAGCCGGTGTCGCGCACGATTTCGACAACCTGATCAACGTAATCATCGGCTATGCGCAACGGCGCGACGCCCTGGAGGGCTACGGCGAAGCGCCACTGCTCAAAACGCTGGAAAACATCGAGACCGCCGCGCGACGCGCGTTGACTGTCAGTCGGCGCATCCTCAATTTCGGTCGCGCCGAGCCGGGCCTGCCGACCCTGTTCGACGCCCGCGTGGCACTGCGCGATGCCGAACCCACCTTGCGCCAGTTGTTCGGGCACGAGATTCGGCTGGAGTGCATCGCCGACAGTCCACCGTTGTGGGTGCGCATGGATCGCGACGATCTCGACTTGGTGCTGCTCAATATCGCTGCCAACGCGCGCGATGCGATGGAGGGGCAGGGCGTGTTCCGCATCGAGGGCGAGCAACGCGAGGCCACCGTCTACCTGCGCTTCTGCGATACCGGTCCGGGCATCGCACCGCATCTGCTGGAGCGGATCCTGGAGCCGTTCTACACCACCAAACCGGTCGGCAAGGGCACCGGGCTGGGCTTGTCGGTGGTTCAGGGCATCATCGCCGCGGCCGGTGGCCAGGTGACGGCGAGCAATGGCCCGCAAGGCGGGGCCTGTCTGTGCCTGCACTTGCCGCTGGCGCTGGCGCCGCCTCACTCCGCCAGCAGGTAGCCCATTCCGCGCGAGGACAGCAGCGGCAGTGTCGGTGTCTCATCGCTGGTGATGCGTGCGGCCTTGCGACGCAGACGATGGATCAGCATTTCCAGCCGGTGCAGGTCGAAATCGCCGGTGATGGCCTCCAGTGCCGATACCAGGGTCTCGCGCTCGATCGCCTGGCCGCGCTGCGCATCCAGGCAGCGCATCAAACAGCGCTCCAGCGACGTCAGCACCATGACCTTGCCATCCGGCGCCAGCAGGCACCAGCCGTCTGATTGCAGTCGCCAGGCGTGCCTGGGCGTCGTGGCGGCGATGTGGGCCGTGCGCACGCGGTGTGCCAGGTTGCGCAGGGTCAATGCGAGGATTTCCGGGTCGGCCGGTTTGCGCAGGAAGGCGTCCGCACCACCGTGCAGGGCGCGCACGTGGTCGCTGCGACCGCGATTGCCGGTCAACACGACGATGCCCAGTCCGGCGAACATCGAGCGCAGGTGCGTCACCACACTCAATCCGCTCTCGTCGGGAAGGCCAAGATCGAGGACGACCAGATCGAAGGTCTGTTGCAGCATCAGCCGATACAGTTCGCCGGCCGTACCGGCGCCGCTGACCCGAAAGCCGAAGTCGCGCAACCCGGGAATCAGGATGTCCTCGCGCAAGAGCGCGTCGTCTTCCAGAACGGCGACGGACAACAGAGAGACAGCATCGGGGGGGGAAGCACGGATGGACAAGAAACCTCTCCCAAGCCACGTTGCATTGGTGGCAGGCACAACACCACACGCACGCGCGGCATGCAATGTATGTCCTTATTGCGTGTCGAGTTTTGAGCAGCGGTCCGGCAACTTCACCAACCAAGCAACCAAGGTGACGGGGGCTGCCTGCAGGCGTCGCAGGCGTTGCTTATACGTGTTCGCCGCGCGCCTGCGCCCGCGCATTGGCGATCAACGCCTTGAGCAAGGCGCGGTCGGTGTGGCGGGAAACGGCGATGGCGCCGAGGGCAATCGCCTCGAGGCGCAGCGGTGCGGGCACGTCGTAGTGCGCACCGCTGAGTTTGTTCTGGAAGGCGCGACGGGCAATACCCAGTCGCGCCGCCATGGCATGCAGCTCGTCCAGCGTATCGCCGAGCAGGTGCGCCCAGCGCTGACCGCGCCACAGGTGTACCGCATCGTCGACGTAGACGGCCATCGGCCGGATCAGGCCTTCTTGGACTTTTTCGGCTTCTTGCCAGCCGTCTCGCTGTCGTCTTCGTCGGTTGCGGCATCGTTGGCGTCTGCGTCTGCTGCGCTGTCGTCGTCGCTGGCAACCACGTCGCCAGCCGCATCTTCCGCAACGGCATCGGTACCGGCGTCGACCGCTGCGTCTGCCGCATCTGCGTCTGCCGCATCGGTATCGCCGTCTTCATCGGCATCGGCGTTCTGGAACTCGGACACCAGCTTGGTCAGGTATTCCTCGGCGGTCTGGCCTTCGTCGGCGGCCAGGTCGTCGATCATCTGCTGCAGCTGGGTCGAATATTCCAGCGAGATGGTCTTGCCTTCGGCTTCCTGCAGGTTGGCCAGGTGCTTGAGCATGGCCAGCATCGGGACCGGGTTGTCGGCGCTGCCCATGGTCTGGCCGCCGATCGACAACATCCACTCGCTGCCGCCTTGCAGGCCGATGGCGGCCACGACGCGCCCGTCGGCGTCCTGTAGCACGGCATGGTTGGTGACCTGGGGCGCCTGGCCCAGACGGACGATGGGGCGCTTGGGTTGCTGCTTCTTGCGCTTGTCGCGCTTGGCCTTGGAATTGCGGGACACGGTGTTCTCGACGCTGGGAATGGCCGGCCATTCTAGAGCGTGCGCCGCACGATGCGATGCATAGCCGGAATCTGCACCTGGACAAGACGGGGTAGCCGTGTGAGCCGCTGTAAACGCCGCCACTGGCGGGGCTGGCCCAACACAGCAGCAGGCCGCCTTCCCGATGCGATTTCCTGGCGGATCTCGGATCGCGGCCTATCTCCAAGCCCCCGCCCTGGCTTTAGTGCTTCTCCATCGCCGCTTCTGCAGCTTTGGCCAGCGCCGTGGCAGAGGCCACCTGCGCGCTGGAAGACAGACGCGGTGCTGCCGGACGCACGGCGACCGTTCCGGCGGATGCCGGCGCCAGGGCCGGCGCCGCAGCCACTGGCGAAGCCGCCGTTGGGGTCGCTTCCTTGACCGGCTTGCCCACAGTGTCGGTCCCGGTGGCCGCTGCGCCGCTCAGATCCGGCACCTGGGTGTCGGCGTCGTGCACTGATTTGCTCAGCGCCACGCCCTGGCCGGCGCCGGCCAGCGCGGTCTGTTCGGCGTCCTGGGTCATCACCACGATGCTGATGCGGCGGTTGATCGGGTTCTGCGGGTAGGTCTTGTCGAACAGCACCGACGACGACAGCCCCACCACGCGGGTCACCTTGGCATCGGACATGCCGCCGGCCACCAGCGCGCGGCGCGCGGCATTGGCACGGTCGGCGCTGAGTTCCCAGTTGGTGTAGCCGGCATCGCTGCTGTAGGCAGTGGTGTCGGTGTGGCCGGTGATGCTGATGTGGTTGGGCACCTGATTGATGAAGTTGGACAGCTCGTGCAGGATCGCCACCGTATACGGCTTGAGCTGGTCGCGGCCGATGTCGAACATCGGGCGGTTCTGCTTGTCCACGATCTGGATGCGCAGGCCATCGGGGGTGAGATCCAGCAGCAGCTGGTCCTTGAACGGCTCCAGCGCCTGACTCTTGTCGATGGCCTCTTTCAGGTCCTGCATCAGCGCTTCCAGGCGCCTTTTGTCCTTGCTGCGGCTGTCTTCGCTGGTGTCCGCGGCATTGTCGCGCTTGCGGCCCATTTCGTCCTTCTGCCCCTTGGCCATATCGGCGGTGCCGCCGAGCTTGATCATCGAGGTGCTGGCGCCGCCGGGTCCGTTCATGCCCGGCGAAGGCGCCGGCGATTTGCCCGACAGCGGGCTGGGATTGCGGAAGTACTCGGAGATCGCCGCGCGCTGCTCCTTGGTGGTGGCGGCCATCAGCCACAGCACCAGGAAGAAGGCCATCATCGCGGTCACGAAGTCGGCAAAGGCCACCTTCCAGGCGCCGCCATGATGGCCGCCGCCCTGGACCTTCTTGACCCGTCGGATGATGACGGTGGATTTGCCCTCGGCCATGACCGCGGCCCTACTTGATCGTCTTCAGGTGCGTTTCGAAATCGCCGAAGCTCGGACGCACATTGGAGGGCAGGGTCTTGCGGGCGAATTCCAGCGCGATCTTCGGGTTGTAGCCACGCAGGCAGGCCAGCAGCGCGGTCTTGACCGCCTCGTAGATGCGCCCGTCCTGTTCGGCGCGCGCTTCCATCGCCGCCGACAACGGCGACACGAAGCCATAGGCCAGCAGGATGCCGAGGAAGGTACCCACCAGCGCGGCGCCGACGTGGTGGCCGATCTCTTCGATCGGTCCGCCGATCGAGCCCATGGTGATCACGATGCCGAGCACCGCGGCCACGATGCCGAAGCCGGGCAGGCCGTCGGAGACCTTGCTCAGCGCATGCGCAGGCGCCAGGGCTTCGTGATGGTGCTTTTCCAGTTCCAGTTCGAGCAGCGGTTCCAGTTCGTGCGGCTCGATGTTGCTGCCGATCATCAGGCGCAGGCAGTCGGTGATGAAATCCAGCAGGTGATGGTCGGCCACCACCTTGGGATAGTTGCCGAAGATGGTGCTGTCCTGCGGTTTTTCGACATGGTCTTCCAGCGCCATGAAGCCGTCGCGGCGCGCCTTGTTCAGCAGTTCGTAGACCAGGCTCAGGGTGTCCTTGTAGTCGTCGGACTTGTACTGCGGGCCCTTGAACACGCCCATGATGCCGGTCAGCGTTTCCTTGACGATCTTGCCCGGCGTGCTGACCAGGAACGCGCCCAGCGCCGCGCCACCGATGATCATCAGCTCGTAGGGCTGCCACAACGCGCCCAGCTTGCCGTGCGACAGCACGTAGCCGCCGAGGACGCTGACGATGACGACGATGAAGCCAACGATGATGAGCATGGCGCAGCCGGAAGCAATCTGGGAGTGCTAGTTGTTTCGGCTTGCGCGGCGGATTCTTGAAGCGCGCGGCGTGAAGATGTGCGCTGTAACTGAACGTTTAGCCGATTGTCGTGGCGGCCTCATGCACGCATTTCATCGCCTCGCCGCCCGCCAGCGACAGTGTCGCTTCGCCGGCGTGTTCCCAGAACTGGTTGCCCTGCGCATCGGCAAACCGTGTCCCGGATGCCGCCTGGGCGCTGAGCAGGACCAGCGTGCGGTCTTCGAGCGTCAGCTGCAGGGCATCGGTGGCCGAGTCGACCCGTGTGGTGATCGTACGCTGGCCGCAGCGCCAGGCCACCGCCTGCGCGGGCAGGGCCGGATCGGCTGCAGGGGCCGTTGGAGCAGGCGTCTTGCTGGGCCGCGGCAGCGGGCCGGTCACGCTGGCGTCTGCGCCGGCGGCAGGCGGGCGGGCATCGGCGCGGCTGGCCGTGGCTGGCGGGGTGTTTGCAGGTTTGGCCGCCTCCGCTGCTGGCGGCGGGGTGCCAGCGCTGCAGCCAACCAGGGCGGCGGCCAGCAGGCCGGTAAGCATCAGGGATGAGGACGTATGCATCGGTGGACTCCTGCCTGAATCGGACCGCCGGAGTGGCGACGGTCGAGATGTGAGCGGCTGGGTCCCGGCGCTGCCCATGCCTGTCGATCAGGCGTGCCGGGGCGGGGGGCGGCGCGTGTTGACTCCTGAACAACGCACGGCGTCGGGATGGAACGCCGCCCTCGCCTGAGTGTGGTTGCCCATCTGAAAATCAAGCAGCTGCCTGGAAATTCAAGCGACTGCGTGGGGTGAGCACTGCCTCGCTTGTGGTGCAAGGGCACCTGGAGGCGTCACTCAACGCTTTCCAAATACCGCCATTGCCGTTGCCTGACCGGTGGACGGCGCCATCAGGCGGGCTGCACCTCGGCGCCGTCGCGCTGCAGCGGGTTGGGCAGCGGCTTGCCGTTTTCGGTGAAGCGCAGCGACACCGAGTTCAAGCAGTGACGTTCGCCGGTCGGTGGCGGGCCATCCGGGAACACATGGCCCAGGTGACTCTCGCAGCGCGCGCAGACGATTTCGGTGCGGATCATCCCATAGCTGATATCGCGGATCTCGCGCACATGCGCGACATCGTAGGGTGCGAAGAAGCTCGGCCAGCCGGTGCCGGAGTCGAACTTGGCGCTGGAGCGGAACAACGGCAATCCGCACAGGCGGCAGGTGTAGACGCCCTCCAGCTTGTTGTCCAGGAACACCCCGCAGAACGGCGCCTCGGTGCCATGGTGCAGCAGCACGCGCTGTTCCTCATCGCTGAGCCCGGCGATCAGGGCATCGCGTTGGGCGGGGGAGGGAGGGGTCAGATCGAACTGGCTCATGAGGCTCTCGCATGCGCTCGCCAGCGGGGTGCCGGCGCCTGCTTCCGTGATGTGGGCATTGCCGGGCCGGTTCAACCAGGTGCGCCTTCAGCGTGGGGCTGCGACGGTGGTATCGCTGCACGCGAAAACTGGCTGGCGCGCGTGACTGCAGTGCATGGTGAGACGTGCTTCTCACCGCAACGACTTGGCGAACGCGTTCAGCCTCCGGCCGGTCGCATGCATTGCCGTAGCACGCCGGCGCCCCAATCCACTCATTACCCTCGAACACGCAAGGTGCCTGTCATGGCGATCCACGCATCCACCCGCCGCGTCCTGCTGTGCGTTCTGCTGACGATGGCCGGAGCGGCAGCGGCGCAGTCGGCCACCACGACCCGCTCGTCCAACACCTTGCAGCCCATCACCACGCCGCCGCCGGTGCAGCCGCCGCCCGCCGCCGCGCCGGTGCCGTCGCAGCTGGGGCAACGTCCGGTCGCGCCGACAATTCCCACGCGTGGGCCTGCACAGACACCTGTTGCGCCTGCTGGCAGTCTGGTGGCGCCGATGAAGCCGATGGTTTACGACCGCAATGGCCGCCTGCTGCAGGGCATGCAACCTGCCGGCGCCAACCGGGTGCTGGATACCAAAACCGGCCGCTATTACGACGTGGTCCCGGCGGGCGATGGCATGCGCGTAGTGCGCTGATGGCGCGGGTGAGCTGCTGTTGCCGATTCCCGACCCACAATCCTTGGCTTCAATCGGCGATCGGCAACGCCAGCGTCTCCTTGACCTCTTCCATCACGATGTAGCTCTTGGATTCGCGCACATGCGGCATGGTCAGCAAGGTGCTGCCGAGCAGCTTGCGGTAGGACGCCATCTCGCTGATGCGGGCCTTGAGCAGGTAGTCGAAATCGCCGGAGACCAGATGGCACTCCAGCACGTTGGGCAGCTTCAGCGCGGCGCGGCGGAATTCTTCGAAGATGTCGCCGGATTTGTAGGCCAGGCTGATCTCCACGAACACCAGCAGGCTGGCCTTGAGGTAGTGTGGGTCCAGCCGCGCGTAGTAGCCGGTGATGGCGCCATCGCGCTCCAGCCGGCGTACGCGCTCGGTGCAGGGCGTGGTCGACAGACCGACGCGTTCGCCCAGTTCAGTAAACGAAATCCGCCCCTCCTGCTGCAGGATGCGCAGGATCTTGCGGTCGATCTTGTCCAGCTCGCGGGCGCGGGCCATAGGGTTTGTCTCGGAAAGATTTGGCAGGAGGTTTCACTGTAAAGGCGGGCCGATTCCAGAAATGGCACTGCCTGGATCGCAATATACTGTGGCTAAATGTCCCTCTCGACGCTTGGTTCTGGGGGAATGCCCTTTTCAGGAGAGCGACATGCGGGTGCTCATTCTCGGTAGCGGCGTCATTGGCGTGACCAGTGCGTGGTATCTGGCGCAGGCCGGTTGCGAAGTGACCGTGGTCGACCGCCGGCCGGCGGCGGCGCTGGAGACCAGTTACGCCAACGCCGGCCAGCTGTCGTTCGGCTACACCTCCCCCTGGGCCGCGCCCGGCGTGCCCGGCAAGGCAGTGAAATGGCTGTTCGAGCAGCATGCGCCGCTGTCGATCCGCCCCACCCGCGACCTGCGCCAGCTGGCGTGGCTGAGCCAGATGCTGCGCAACTGCACTGCCGAGCGCTATGCGGTGAACAAGGCGCGCATGGTGCGCATGTCCGACTACAGCCGCGACTGCCTCAATGCATTGCGTGCCGAGACCGGGATCGCATTCGAGGGCCGCCGGCTCGGTACCACCCAGCTGTTCCGCACCCAGCAACAGCTCGATGCGGCTGCGCAGGACATCGAAGTACTGGCCCAGTACGGCGTGCCCTACGAACTGCTGAGCCCGGCGCAGATTGCGCAATTCGAGCCCGGCCTGGCCGGCGGCGGCACGCAGATGGCCGGCGCGCTGCGCCTGCCCGAAGACCAGACCGGCGACTGCCGCCTGTTTACCCAGCGTCTGGCCGAACTGGCCGCGCAGGCAGGCGTCGCGTTCCGTTACGGGCAGCAGATCGAGCGGCTGGAACGCGGCGGCGGCCAGGTCAGCGGCGTGCAGATCGATGGCCGCATCGAAACCGCCGACCGCTACGTGCTGGCACTGGGCAGCTACTCGGCCGACCTGCTGCTCTCGCTCGGCCTGCATCTGCCGGTCTACCCGCTCAAGGGCTATTCGCTCACCATTCCGATCGTCGATGCGCAATGCGCGCCGACGTCCACGGTGCTGGACGAGAGCTACAAGATCGCGCTTACCCGTTTCGACGACCGCATCCGCGTCGGCGGCATGGCCGAGGTGGCCGGCTTCGACATGTCGTTGAATCCGCGTCGTCGCGCCACGCTGGAAATGGTGGTCAACGACCTGTTCCCGGGCGGCGGGGATCTGGCCCAGGCCGAATTCTGGACCGGCCTGCGTCCGGCCACGCCGGACGGCACGCCGGTGGTCGGCGCCACGCCGTATGCCAACCTGTTCCTCAACACCGGCCACGGCACGCTGGGCTGGACCATGGCCTGCGGCTCCGGCCGTTACCTGGCCGATCTCATGCAAGGCCGCACGCCCGAGATCGATACCGAGGGCCTGGACATGTTTCGTTACCTGTCCACACGCAGCCAGCGCCCGCAGCGGGAGGCTGCGTAGTGCGTCCTGCGCAAGCGTCGATCGACCTGGATGCACTGCGCCACAACTACCGCCTGGCCAAGCGACTCGGCAATAGCAAGGCACTGGCGGTGGTCAAGGCCGACGCCTACGGGCACGGCGCGGTGCGCTGCGCGCAGGCGCTGGAACCGGACGCCGATGGCTTTGCAGTGGCCTGCATCGAAGAGGCATTGGAGCTGCGCCAGGCCGGTATCCGCGCGCCGATCCTGCTGCTGGAAGGGTTCTTCGAACACGACGAGCTGCGCCTGATCGCCGAGCACGACCTGTGGACGGTGGCGTCCACGCCGCAGCAGGTCCGCGCGCTGGCCGAGTTCCAGAGCCCGCGACCGCTACGCGTGTGGTTGAAGATGGACAGCGGCATGCATCGGCTGGGTTTGTCGCCGGAGGATTTCCGCGCCGCCTGGTTGCGCCTGCGCGGGCTGCCGCAGATCGCGTCGCTGGTGCTGATGACCCACCTGGCGCGCGCCGACGAACTGGACTGCAGCCGCACCGACGAACAGGCGGTGGCCTTCGCGCTCACCGCCGGCGGCATGCGTGCGGAAACCAGCATCCGCAATTCGCCCGGCCTGCTCGGCTGGCCGGCGCTGCGCAACGACTGGTCGCGCCCGGGACTGATGTTGTACGGCGCCAACCCCTTCCCGCAGGACACCGACACCACCGCGCAACTACGTCCGGTGATGACGCTGCGCTCGCGCATCATTTCGGTCCGCGACCTGCCGGTTGGCGAGCCGGTGGGCTACGGCGCGCGCTTCGTCGCCGAGCGGCCGACCCGTGTCGGCGTGGTGGCGATGGGCTATGCCGACGGCTACCCGCAGTTTGCACCGAACGGCACCCCGGTGCTGGTGGAGGGCCAGTTCTGCTCGTTGATCGGTCGCGTGTCGATGGACATGCTCACCGTCGACCTCACCGACCACCCGCAGGCCGACATCGGCACGCCGGTGCAGCTCTGGGGCGACGCCCCGCAGGTCGGCCCGCTGGCCGCGCAATGCAACGTCAGCGCATATCAGTTGCTGTGCGGACTCAAGCGCGTGCCGCGGGTGTATGTGGGCGAGACGGCGGCGCTGAGCGCGCCCGCGTCGGTTCGCGAGGTCGCCGCAGTGGGCGGGAGTGCAGCGCGGTAAGTGGTGTTGCCTGCTTCCTCCGTGAGAAATGGCGCAGTGCCGGGCGAGGGTAAGTGCGCAGCCACGCGCAGCCGGACCGCATGAGGCTCTCTCGCTCGTTTACCCACCGCTGCTTCGCCTGACGGTCAGCAAGCTTGATTCTTACGAAGCAAGAGCAGAGCACCTCGGGTCCGCCAGCCGCTAGAAACGCACACCGGTCCCATGCGCGCGCAACGCGCAACGGCGCGTGTCGTCGCGCCGTTGTGCTCTAGCTTCTCACGGGTCATCCACTCACGCCTGCCTGCCGCTCTGACGCCAAACGGCGCTTTCTCACAACCCAGCCGTACTGCGATCTCTGCGGAATTGCTTGCGCACCCAGTCGTCGATCATCGCTTTTTCGAAGCGTAGCGGATCGCTGTCGGTCAGGCGCGGGCCGCTCATCAGAAAGGCCGAATCCACCAGCTTGCGTTCGCCCTGATCGATCACCCGGCCATCGGCACCGGTGAGCGTGTAAGTGAAGCTCAGGCGCGGCGGGTAGATGTCCTTGACCACGCGCACGTCCTGCATCCGCGGCCCGTGCCAGGGCTCGTATTGGCCGGCGCGGCGGATGTCGGTGATGGTCACGCTCAGATGCTGGCCATCGGGCAGCTGGCGCGCTGCACTCTGCTGAAAGTGGGTTGCCAGCTGGGTGACCCAATCGCCGCGCTGTGCCTCCCACCGGTTGCCGCTGAAGCGCACTTCGGAGAACTGCGCCGGGTCGGTCCAGCGCACGTCCACCTTGCCATCGCTGCTCAGCGCACGCGGTGCGTCAGGGTCGGTGACGTTGCGTACCCGGGCCTGCACAGCGGTCGCCGCCAGCACGCCGGCCAGTAGCAGGCTGGCGCCGCAAAGAGTGGAAAGTTTCATGGAAAGCCTCCAAGCGGAAGGTCGGTGACGTACCGGTCGTTGCAGCAGTGTGGGGGTGCGCCCAAGCGCCTGCAACGCGCCGCACGCCTGGGCTCGCGACCACGTTGCCGTGCGGTTAATCCGCTGCCTCACCATGACGGCGGGTTCACTGCGCCTGCGCCCGCGCTTCACGGCATAGCCCGGAAGATCGCCAGCATGGACAGCCCCTCTTTCCGCACAAAATCAGCGTCTTCGGCGTCGGCACACATGCCGTCGGATGTGCGTCTGCAATTCATCGATTGGGCCAAACAGCACGGCCACAACCCCGCATCCGGCGCGGACGCATTCGTGGCCCTGCAGAGCGAGGTCGACCTGGATCTGGCCACGCGGGCCCTGCATCTGGAACCGGACGCCGATCCGCGCGCCGCGCTGCGCGAGCATCTGGCGGCGCTGGCGCGGCAGGTCGATGTGGCGGTGCAGTTTCCGCCGGTCTACACCTACACCGCTGCCAATGGGCTGGATTACCGCTATTCGCTGATGCTGGTCATCGCCGAAGACTGTGTCGAGTGGACCGGACGGGTCTGGCAGGACCTTGATTACCAGGGAATGCTCACCGGTCGTGGACAGGGGCCGCGTGCCAACTACACCCAGCTGGCGCGCATGGCGCTGGAACATGAGCTTGACCAGGAGCGTCCCCGTTATGTCCAGGCCTGAACTCGAATTGCAATTGCCGGTGGGCACGCAGATCGCCAGCAGTGAAGACGGTTTCAGCCAGCGCTGCCATGCCGAATGCGCCGAGATGGGGGTGTCGCGGGTCCGCCTGTTGTTGCTGGATTCCGACTACGCGCGCTCCACCGCCTGGCGCGAGGAAGCGCAGCGCTGGATGGACGCGCAGCTGCGCCGCGAGGGGGAATGGCTCTTCCGCGGCGTGGTCGCCGGGACCATGGTGCTGGCCGCCTGTATCGGATGTGCTGCCACCACCCTGTGGTGACTCCAGGGTTTGGCAACGAAGCGTGAGCCTAGGCGGCCTGCCGTGCACCCGCTGACGACATCGGGCATGGTTTCATCTGAACGTCATCCGCTCCGGCAGCATCCGTGGTTTCCGATTTGAGCACTCCTACTCCCAGCCCTTCGCTGGCTGCCGCCCTGCCGGCCGCCATTGCCGAGCCGTTTCTGGACCCGGCGATGTATCACGAGATCTTCCACAATATCGATGCCGGCTTCTGCGTCATCGATATGGTGTTCGACGGTGAGCAGGCGGTGGACTATATGATCCGCACCACCAATGGCGCCTTCGAGCGCTACACGGGTCTGTCCAACGCACTGAACGTCTCCATCCGCGGCATGCTCCCCGAGCATGAGCAGGAGTGGTTCGACCGCTATGGTCACGTCGCACGCACCGGCAACCGCATCCATTTCGAAATGCAGGCCAAGGTGCTCAAGCGCTGGTACTCGGTGGATGCGTTCCGGGTCGGCCAGCCGGAGCAGGGGCGGGTGGCGGTGCTGTTCATGGACATCACCGAGCGCAAACGCGTCGAGCGCGAGCTGGCCGAAAGCGAGGCGCGTTTCAGTGCGCTGGCGGACGGGTTGCCGATGCCGGTGTGGGTGCTGGATGCGCAGGGCGTGGTGCGCTTCGTCAACAGCGCGTACGGCGAATTCTTCGGCCTGGATATTTCCAGCGGTACGGTGTCGGCGTGGAGCGAGTTGCTGCATCCGGACGACTTGCCGACGTTTCAGTTCGAGCTGGCGGCATCGCTGAAAGAGCAACGCGGCCTGCGCGCGCTGGTGCGCGCACGCCGCCACGATGGGCAGTGGCGCTGGATCGAAATGACCGCCACACCGCGCTATTCGGCCGACGGCCGTTTCATCGGTCTGGCCGGCAGCAGCCCGGACGTGACCGAGCAGCGCGAGATCGAGCTGGCGCGCGAGCAACTGCTCGAATCCGAGCGCAGCGCGCGCAACGAGGCCGAGAGTATGGCGCGGTTGAAGGACGAGTTCCTGGCCACGCTTTCGCACGAACTGCGCACTCCGCTGACCACGATTCTGGGCTGGAGCGAATTGCTGCTGCAGCGCGTGGAAGAAGGTCAACCCAACTACAAGGGCTTGTCGGTGATCGCCAGCAGCGCGCGTGCGCAGAAACGGCTGATTTCCGACATGCTCGATCTCAGCAGCATGTTGCTGGGCAAGGTGCAGTTGGAGGTCGAATCGCTGGATCTGGTCGAGCAGGTACGCGAAGCCTTGAACACCCAGGAGCTGGCGGCCGAAGGCAAGGACCAGATACTGGAACTGCACGTGCCGCCCACGCCGTGCCTGGTGCTTGGCGATGCCACGCGCCTGCAGCAGGTGTTGTGGAATTTGCTTTCCAACGCGATCAAGTTCACGCCGGCGCATGGCCGTATCGACGTCAGTATCGAGCGCGACGATGGGCATCTGCTGGTGTCGGTCTGCGACTCCGGCGACGGCATCGCCGCCGAATTCCTGCCGCATCTGTTCGGCCGTTTCCGTCAGGCCGATGGCACCACCACGCGCCAGCATGGCGGCCTGGGTCTGGGCCTGGCCATCGTGCAACAGCTGGTGGAAATGCACGGCGGTCAGGTCGGTGCCACCAGCGGTGGCCGTGGCAAGGGCGCCACGTTTACCGTGCGCCTGCCGGAACACGTTCCCGATCAGGCCCGGCGCCCGCGTCGCGAATTGCGGCGGCGCCTGATGTCCGAACAGATCGTCGAAGCGCGTGCGCTCAACGGCCTGCGCCTGCTGGCGGTCGAAGACCAGCCGGACATGCTCGATTATCTGCGGCGTCTGCTCGAAGAGCAGGGCGCCGAAGTGGTCACCGCCGGCAGCGCCACCGATGCATTGGCGCTGATCGATCATCGCGGCCACGCACGCTTCGATCTGATGCTGACCGATATCGGGATGCCGGGCATGGACGGCTACGGTTTGATCCGCACCGTGCGCGAAAACCTCGGGTTGGACCCTGCTGCGCTGCCTGCCGTGGCGGTGACCGCCCTGGCCCGCGAGGACGACCGCAAACGCGCGCTGGAGTCCGGGTTTCAGGAGCATTTGGCCAAGCCGTACAGCGTGGCGCAACTGGTCGCTGCCGTGCGCGCTGCGCGCGAAGCAGTGGAGTAACGTGCGTGCAGCGGCACTGGCGCGCATGGAGTTATTGGGAAGTGGGTGATGCCACGCCTTGAATGGTGCTAGCGCAGCGCGAGTTCGTGCTCGGTGTCTTCCCGGACGGCGCCAAATCCGCCCACCAGCAGCCGGTTGTCTTGTGACCACGCTCCCTTTTCGTGGAGCAGTATTTCAACACGCGCGTACCGTGGTTGCGGCAGCAAGACAGGCACTTGCGCAGGCGTGCAAGGCGCGAATGCCGTGCCAAGACCCGTGCCAATCACCAGCACGCGGCATGTTTTCTGCCGCTTTCACGCGCGCTGGCCTAGCGTGAAGCGTCCCGCCCATGGAGAAAGCGCAATGCCCAAATATGCCCCGCATGTGTATTCCGAACAGGTCCAGATCGCCACGCTCGAACATTGGGTGTCCCTGCTCGATGGTCAGGAACGGGTGCGGATCGAACTGGAGGACGGCAGCATGATCCGCGGCACGGTTGCCGTGCGCCCAACGCTCCAGATCTATCTCGACGAACACGATAACGAAGGCGTCAACGGGCAACTGCGCCTGGATCACCTGGATGCCTCACAAGAGCCGCAATGGATCTGGATGGACCGGATCGTGGCGGTACAGCCATTGCCGCCAGGTATTGATCCACAAACGATGCCGTGACGGCGGTGTGTTGACGGTGTGTTTACTTCTTACCGTCGCGTTGACGGCATGATGACCCGCTGCCGTCGCCGTTCAGGACTTCGTCGCAATGAATGCACCCCTGTTGAAGTTTGCTCGCTGGCCGCTGTCGTTGATGACGGTCGCCCTTCTCGCCGCGTGCGGTGACACCGCCACGCTGGCCATCGAACAGGGCACTGGGCCGAATCCGCAGTTGCCCGAACCGGTGAAGCGGCTGATTCCCACGGTCAAAGTGGCACCGGTCAAGCGCTGGGCAGCCAATGCCAAGCCCGTCGCCGCCGATGATCTGCAGGTCGCCGCGTTTGCGCGCGACCTGGATCACCCGCGCTGGATCTACGTGTTGCCGAACGGTGATGTGTTGGTCGCCGAAACGGCCGAGCCGCCCAAGCCGGAAGATGCCAAAACCGGCGTTGGACTGCGCAAGAAAGTGCAGGGCGCGATGATGACAAAGGCCGGCGCGGCGGTGGCGAGCGCCAATCGCATTACGTTGCTGCGCGACGCCGATGGTGACGGCGTGGCAGAAGTGCGGGCGCAGTTCGTCAGCGGCCTGTTTTCGCCGTTCGGCATGGCCCTGATTGGCGACCGTTTCTATGTTGCCAACGCCGATGCGCTGGTGAGTTTTCCGTACAAGCCTGGCGACACGCACATCACCGCCAAGCCGACCTTCGTGGCCAATCTGCCTGGTGGACTCAACCACCATTGGACCAAGTCGCTGCTGGCCAGCCCGGACGGCAGCAAGCTGTACGTCGGCGTCGGCTCCAACAGCAACGTGGCGGAAAATGGCATGGAGGCCGAGCTGAATCGTGCCGCGATTCTGGAGATCGACCCAGCCATCGGCAACAGCCGGGTGTTCGCCAGTGGCTTGCGCAACCCGGTGGGCACCGCATGGGAGCCGCAGAGCAAATCGCTGTGGGTGGTGGTGAACGAGCGCGACGAAATCGGCAGCGATCTGGTGCCGGATTACCTGACCTCGGTGCGCGATGGCGGTTTCTACGGCTGGCCGTATAGCTACTACGGCCAGCACGTGGACGAGCGGGTTACACCGCAGAATGCCGAGCTCGTGTCCACAGCGATCAAGCCCGATTACGCGCTTGGCCCACATACTGCGTCGCTCGGCCTGACCTTCGCCAACGGCACCTTGCTGCCTGAGCGCTTCCGCCAGGGTGCCTTCATCGGCCAGCACGGCTCATGGAATCGCGACCCGCCCAGCGGCTACAAGGTGCTGTTTGTCCCGTTCGCTGGCGGCAAGCCCAGCGGTACGCCCATCACGGTGCTGGACGGATTCCTGGATGCCGAAGGCAATGCGCAGGGCCGCCCGGTCGGTGTGGCGTCGGACACCAGCGGTGCGCTGCTGGTGGCTGACGATGTGGGTAACGTGATCTGGCGGGTGACGCCGAAGGCGCGTTGAACGCAAGCCTGACGTTCGCCTGCGCACCCGGTAAGCAGTCACGGTTGCCATGAATACACGCTTCGCCCACCGGGAGACGCTGCGCCGAAGGCCCGGATGAAAGGGGCGGGCGCAGTCTGGAAGGATGCGCATGAATGACTCGTCACTCTTTCACCCCTTTGTAGTGGGGAGACAGACGCATCCGGTTCGGTCATCTCAGGAACTTTCACCAAGCACGCAGGCTTGGCCGAACTCCTGTCTGATCTCAAAAAAACGGGCACAGGGCTAGTACATCGTCGTACCGCGTGCGGGCAATCGCTTGCGTACGCTGCAAGCAAGATGCGTCAAGCGTCTTCGAGGAAGACGCTACGCGGCCAAGACACTCAACGCCTTCTCTAAAAACTCCTGTCCCCTTAGCGCGGCAGTTCAGGCGACGCACTGAAGCGCTGCGCATAGCCACGTTCTTCGGTGATGCGGTTGATGTCGTCGTCGGCCATTTCCGGTGCGCCGTAGACCGCGTAGGCCACGGAGCCATCATCGCGTTCGCCAACCTGGTGCAGGCGGTAGCGGGGGCGGCCGGCGCCGGTGTTTGCGGGGTAATGCATCGGCGGCGGGGTGTCGTCCAGATCCATTTCGCTGTTGTCGACAACTCCTCCAACAAACAAGGCTCGCATCGCGTCTCTCCTGGGTGGGCTTGGATTCCAGCCTAGGTGTGCGGATGTTGCGTGCGCATCAATAGTCCGTATAGACATTGAAAGACGTGCGGCGGGCGTTTGGCACAGGTCCCTTACAATGGCCGCCTGTTCCTGACCCGATGATCCGATGGCTGGCCCGCACGATGCCCCGCTTCAAGCCTTGTTCCTGCCTTTTGCCCAGGGCGTGCTGCCGTGGCCGGACGGGCCGGTGTTGTTCCTGCGCGCGCGCGACGGGTTTTCGCTGCGCGAGCAGGCGGTGGCCGAGACGCTGACCTGCGAGCAGAGCTTCCGCCCGTTCGCCGAAGTGCTGGAGCGCAACGGCTGGAACGTGCGCGAGGAGAGCGAAATCGAGGCCGACAGCACGCGCTATTCGCTGGTGCTGGTGCTGCCGCCGCGGCAGCGCGAAGAAGCGCGTGCGCTGTTCGCACGCGCGGTGGCGTTGACTGCGCCCGGTGGCCGCGTGGTGGCCTGTCAGTCCAATAACGAGGGTGCGCGTTCGGGCGAAGCCGATCTGCGCCAGCTCACCGGGCTGTCCGGTAGTCTGACCAAGTACCACTGCCGCACCTACTGGACCGCGCCGCTGCCGGCCGACACCGATGCCGCGTTGCAGGCGCGCTGGGCAGCGCTGGATGCACCGCGCAGGATTCTGGATGGCCGCTTTGTCAGCCGCCCCGGCGTGTTCGCCTGGGATCGCATCGACCCTGCGTCGGCGCTGCTGGTCGAGCATCTGCCCGCCACGCTGGCCGGCCATGGCGCCGATCTGGGCGCGGGCTTCGGTTACCTGTCGGCCGAAGTGCTGGCGCGTTGCCCCAAGGTCACCGCGCTGGATCTGTACGAAGCCGAGGCGCGGGCGTTGACGCTGGCGCAGCGCAATCTGCAGGGCATCACGCATCCGGCGCAGCTGCACTACCACTGGCGCGATGTCACCACCGGGCTGGTGGCGCAATACGATTTCATCGTCAGCAATCCGCCGTTCCATACGCCCTCGCGCGCCGATCGCCCGGACATCGGTCAGCGCTTCATCGCCGTGGCTGCACAGGCGCTGCGCCCAGGCGGGCAACTGTTGTTGGTGGCCAACCGGCATCTGCCCTACGAGCAAGTGCTCAACGACAGTTTCGGACAGGTGCGCGTGGCTGCCGAGCGCGATGGCTTCAAGCTCATCTCGGCTATTCGCGGCCGTGGAGCGCGCGCATGAAGCTGGTCAAACACATCGCCAATCTCGGCTATGGCAGCCGCAAGCAGGTGACCCAGCTGTTCCGTCAGGGCGCGGTCACCGATGCGCAGGGCGAGGTGCTGTATGCCGACGACCAGGTGGAGCACGACGCCATCCGCATCGATGGCGAGCCGCTCGATCCGCCACCGGGCTTCAGCCTGTTGCTGCATAAACCCGGCGGCTACACCTGCTCGACCAAGGACACCGGGCGGCTGATCTACGAGCTGCTGCCGCCACGCTTCCGCGCGCGCGCGCCGGTGTTGGCGCCGGTGGGCCGGCTGGACCGCGAGACCAGCGGCATGCTGTTGATGACCGATGATGGCGCGCTGCTGCATCGGATCATTTCGCCCAAATCCGCCCTCGACAAGGTGTACGACATTACCCTGGCCGAAGACCTGCGCGGCGACGAAGCCGCGTTGTTTGCCAGTGGCACGCTCTTGCTGGAGGGCGAAACCAAGCCGCTGCTGCCGGCCGAACTGGAAGTGCGTGGCCCACGCGACGCGCGGCTGAGCTTGCACGAAGGCCGCTACCACCAGGTACGGCGCATGTTCGCTGCCGCCGGCAACCACGTGGTCGCCCTGCACCGCAGCCGCATCGGCGGGCTGTCGCTGGAGGCATTGCCGTCCGGGCAATGGCGTGCGCTGGACGCGAGTGATCTTGAGGTGTTGTTCGGCCGCGGCGCTTCGGCATGACGCAGATCGCAGCGCTGCCGTTCCGCCCGCAGGCGGTGATCTTCGACATGGATGGCTTGATGCTGGACAGCGAGCGCGCCATTACCGCCTGTCTTGCGCAGGCCGCCGACGATCAGGGCCTGCAGATCGAGCCGGCGTTCTGGCTACGCATGGTGGGCACCGGCGATGCGGCCTGCCGGCGGTTGCTGGGCGAACGCATCGGCGAGGCCGCTGCCGACACCATGTTGGAGCATGCGCGACAGTTGTACGCCGCTGCGGTCGAACGCGGCATCCCGCACCGACCAGGCATCATCGCGTTGCTGGACTATCTGGCCGCGCAGGGCATGCCGCGTGCGGTCGCGACATCCACCCAGCGCCCGCTGGCGCTGCGCAAGCTGGAAGCGGCCGATCTGCTGTGGCGCTTCGATGCGGTGTGTACGGCCAGCGATGTGGCCCATCCCAAGCCGGCGCCGGATATCTATGCGTTGGCCGCACGCACGCTGGCGGTGGACCCTGCGCACTGCCTGGTGCTGGAGGACTCGCCCACCGGCGTGCGTGCAGCATTGGCAGCCGGCATGACACCGATCCAGATTCCGGACCTGCTCGAACCAGATGCCGCCGTGCGCGCGCTCGGCCATCGCATCGTGCCCTCGCTGAGCGACGCGCAGCAGTTGCTGGAAGCGCGCTTGTCGTGTGATGCGTGAGCACCAAACCCCAAGTCGTCGCACTAGCCGAGCTCCGATCACCAGGTGCTGCAGACCAGCGCGACGCCGGATCAGCGCCGCTAAGAAGGTAGCGAGCCGTCGTCAGCTGGACGTGGAAGGCGTATCGGCACCGGAGCGAGACGCGTGGGACATGCCGGTTCCGAGAACCGCCCGCGCCCGCGTGGCGGCTGCGCAGTCGTAGGTGAGTTGTTCTCAGACGTACTGCATCTTGCGCGACATGCCTCCGTCGACGATGAAATCCTGCCCGGTGACGAACCCGGATAGCTGCGGCGCAAGTAGATACACCGCCAGCTGCGCGATGTCTTCCGGCACGCCTACGCGTCCGGCAGGATGCTGTGCATGATCGCGCCGCGACACTTTGGGCACACGTCGACGCTGCGGTGCGCGCCACGCATCGGTGCTGATCCACCCCGGGCTGATGCTGTTGACGCGCACCTGCGGACCTTCGCTTAATGCCAGTGCATGCGTGAACGCGACCAGGCCGCCCTTGGCTGCGGCGTAGGCTTCGCTATGCGGTTCCGACTGCCAGGCCCGGGTGGAGGCGATGTTGATCATCGCACCGCCGCCAGGCGACTGCGCCAGCGCGGGCAGCGCATGCTTGCTTCACAGGAAGGCGCCGTGCAGGCTCGACAGCCGGCGATTCCAGTCGTCCCAGTCCAGCTGCGGCAGTGGCGCGATATGCGGGTCGGGCACACCGGCGTTGTTGACCAATCCATCGATGCGCCCGAAACGCTTGAGCGCCGTGGCGATCAGGCGCATGGCCTGCACTTCGCGCGCGGCATCGCAACGCACGAAAGCGCTGCGACGGAGCAGTGCCCATTCCTGCAGGCAGGCCTTGCCGGCGTCGGCATCCAGATCGCCGATCACCACGTTGCCGCCCGCGCCCAGCACCGCCTGTGCAATACCGCGGCCGATGCCTTGCGCGCCACCGGTGATCACTACCACGCGGTCCTGCAGCGGTGACGGGTTCCATGCGGAAATCGGGGGGATCAAGGCCATGGCATGCGGCACATCGGTAAAGGGCGGATGGCACTGTAGCGTGTGGGCTGTCGTTGTCGTAGCAAGAAGGTGCACGTGCGGGAGCTCCGTGCATTGCCTGGATGTTGTCATCCACCTTGGATTTGACGGATCACACACCGGTCTTCGCAATGCCAAACGAGGTGCGTCGCCCACTGTCCCCGAGCCGCCCAGCGCTGCTGCGCGTCCACGTCAATCGCAGCCGATCACGTGATGGGGCTCGTGCCAAGCGCGTGCAATTGCGCGGTAAGGCACGGCTGACGCGACTACTTCACCGCTGAAGCGCGCGATCCGCATGTCGCTGAGGTGCGCTCTCCAGGTCTTGCTGGCCGCTACGAGACGTTCGCACATCGGCAAGTGCGCGCTGCCGCCCGTCATGACCCACGCCCGCAGTGGCACGTGGCTTTAGTGCTCGGCCCCGTTCAACACACGCTCCCAGCCATCGCGGCCCAGGCGTTCGAGCGTCTGGATATTGCGTTCGACGATCACGTCCGGATCCGGGAACGCCGCGACTGCGCGCTCCACGCTGTCTTCGCGCAGCAAGTGCAAGGTGGGGAAGGGCGAACGGTTGGTGAAGTTGGCCACATCGTCCAGCGCGGCGCCTGCGAACTGGTAATCCGGATGGAAGCTGGCCACCTGCAACACGCCTTGAAGATCCAGCGCTTCGACCGCCGCATCGGCGTTGTCCAGAAAGTCGTTGTAATCCAGGAAATCGGTGAGCACATCCGGGTGCACGATCAGTGTGGTGTCGATCTGCTCGGCCGGCGTATCGCGCAGCAGGACCAATTCTTCGGCCAGTTGTTCCAGCAAGGCCTCGGGCGTGCTGGCATCGCTGAGCACCAATCGTACCTGATCCTTGACGTACACCGCCTTGGCGAACGGGCACAGGTTCAAGCCGATCACCGCGCGCTCGATCCACTTGCGGGTCGCGGCGATCGGATCGGGCGTGGCAGGCGTGGTGGTCATCGTGGCGACAGCGGAATGGTGCGCCAGTGTATGCGATCGCCATGCAGCGGGCGGCGCACGTGGGTGCGGGTGGCAGCAGCCGGCGCTAGCGCTGCGTATTCACCACGACGCGAGCACCGCGGTTCGCGCCCGCGGTGACAAGCGCGTACTAGGTTGCGCTCACGCATCGCCGCCGTGCGAGGCGGCACCGAGCTGCGCCTGTAAAAACGCGATGGACGCCTGCGCAACGGCGCCCGCCAGCGGCGTCTTGTGCGGCGACCCGATCGCATGCGCGCCGCTGTCGAAGGCGAGCGCCTGCGTGTGTGCAGGCGCAGTGCCCAGCGCCGCGAACATCTGCAGCATCGCCGGCACCGACGCGGTGGGGTCTTCGCGGCCATCGGCGGCGCGGTAGTAACCCAGAAACACCGGGCAGCGCACGCGTGGCCATGGTGGGTCGGCGGCAACCATCTGAAACAAGCCGCGCAAGGCGCGAAATCCGTCCGGGTGGATGGTCTCCGACCAGAAAACGCGTGCAGCCGGCGTGCGTGGGCGCGGGTCGGTCAGCGGCGCCTGCGCGGCGCAGACCTGGTCGAGCAATGCCGGGTCGGCGGGCCGGATGCCGGGCGACCAGGCGACCACCGCTGCCACCGCGTCCGGGCGCTGCGCGGCCAGCCACAAACCCAGCGTGGCACCCATCGACGAACCAACAATCGCAACCCGCTGGCCCATGCGTTGCGCCTGGGCCAGCGCCTCCAGCGCCGAGGCTTGCAACACCGCCGGAGTGAGCCCCTGCAGTGCATCGGGGGCGCTGACGCCATGCCCCGGCCAGCGATGCACATAGCTGTTGGCGGCCAGCGCATCGGCCATCTGCTCGGGCAGCGCGCCTGCTTCGCCCGGGCTGGCACTGAAGCCATGCAGGTACAGCAACGCCAGCGGCGTGCCGGTGTGCTCGGCATGGTGCCAGTACAAGCGCGCGGCGTTGCCCGGTTTGAGCTCAGGTGCGTGCATGGCTGGCGTGGTGGGCGAGCAATGCCAGCAACTCGTGCGCGTTGATCGGTTTGGGCAGATAGCCGGCCACGCCGGCCGCGCTGGCCTCGCGCATCGAATCGGTGCGCGTGTCGGCGGTCAGCACGATGATCGGCGGCAGCGCCGACATCGCATCGCGCGCTTCGCGCAGCGCATCCCAACCGGAGGTGCCGGGCATGTGCAGATCCAGGAACACCAGGTCCGGCGCTGCCTCGCGGATGCGCTGCACCGCATCGGTGCCATCGATCTGGAAGCTCACGCGATGCCCGGCGCGGGTCAGCAGATTGCCGATCACCAGCCGGTTGGTATCCATGTCCTCGAACACCAGGCAATGCAGTGGAAGCACGTGTTGTGCGTGTTGCGCCAGCGCATCGCGCAATGCCAGGGTGCTGCTGCCGGCCGCAGCGCCGGGCAGCTCGAAGATCCAGCGGAAGATGCTGCCACCGGCAGGGTTGTCGCTCACCGTCAGGCTGCCGCCCATCGCATCGGATACCGACAGCGCGATGTACAGCCCCAGGCCCACGCCGCCTTCGACGCGACCGAAGCCGGTGCTGAGCTGAGTGAACGGGGTGAAGATGTAGGCCTTGTGGTCGTCGGGCACGCCGATGCCGGTGTCGGTGACGGTCACCTCGATGCTCCAGCGCTCCTGCACCTGTGTCGCGTCGATCAGCAGATCCACCGTGCCGCCGGCCGGGGTGAACTTGATCGCGTTGATCACCAGGTTGCTGATCACCTGTTCGATGCGGCCTTCGTCGCCCATCACGTGCGGCGTTAGCGGGCTCTCCACACGCACGTCGAGAGTGACGCCCTTGCTGGACGCTGCGGTGGCGCAGACCGCCTTCACCGTGGTGACCACGTCCAGCAGGTTCAACGGCTTGCTGTGCAGCTGCAGGCGTCCGCCATCGATGCTTGCCACGTCCAGCACCTCGTTGACGCGATGGCGCAGCGCGGTCGCATTGACGGTCACCGCTTGCAGCAGTTCGCGTTGCTGCGCCGGCATTTGATCGGTGTCGATCAACTGCGCGCAGTTGATCACCGCATTCAACGGCGTGCGCAATTCGTGATTCATGGTGCTGATGAAGCGGCTTTGCGCATCGCGCGAGGCCAGCGCCTGCAGCGCCACTTCCTGCATCGCAAGCACGATGCGCGCCACCAGCAACGGCAGCACGATGATGAGTGCCACGGCATAGACGAAATACGCCGGCCGCGACAGCCAGTAGCCTGCCGGCGCCGTCGACAGCATCAGCACGAAGGTGCTGAGCAAGACCGGAAATATCGCGCGCTGCCCGTAGCGTGCCACCGCAGCGATGGTGATGAACGGCAGAAATGCGTTCAACGACATCAGCAGGATGAAGGCCAGGTAGGTCTGGACGCCGATGAACAACAGGTTCATCGCAAAGCCCATCGCATCCAGCCATTCGC
>NZ_FLTX01000081.1 GCF_900092025.1 Xanthomonas bromi | reverse complement strand
GACGCGCGCGGGCTGCTGGTCGAACAGACCGATCCGCTCGGCGCAGCGGCGCAGTACGTCTACGACGCACACGGGCAACTGCGTGCGCACACCAATGCGCGTGGCGCGACCACGCAATTGGAATACGACCGCTACGGCCTGCTGGCCGCGCTGATCGACGCGCTGGGGCAACGCAGCGCGTTCCAGCACGACGCGCTGGGCCGGCTGCGCAGCCAGCACGATCCGCTCGGCCATGCCAGCACCTACGAGTACGATGCCAAGGGCCGCCTGCTGCGCCTGCGCTCACCGGGCGGCGGCGAGGTGCAGTGCGGCTACGATGCAGAGGATCAGCTCGTCCTCTACGTGGACGAGGCCGGCGCGCAGACCCGGCTGCAGTACGTGGGCATCGGCCAGATCGGCAAGCGCCTGCAGGCCGACGGGCACACCGTGGAATATCGCTACGACAGCGAGGAACAGCTGGTGGCGGTGATCAACCAGCGTGGCGAACGCTATGAGCTCAAGCGCGATGCGCTGGGCCGCATCGTCGAAGAAGTGGATTACTGGGGCCAGGCGCGCCGCTACGACTACGACGCCTCCGGCCGCCTGACCGCGACCCACGATCCGCTCGGCCAGCGCATCGCCTATGCCACCGATCAGCTCGGGCGGATCGTGCGCAAGACATTGGCCGATGTGCGCCAGCCGGGCCAGCAGCTACAGGAGCATTTCGTCTACGACCGTCGCGGGCAGTTGATCGAATTGCGCAACCCGCATCGCAGCGCCACCCGTCGCTTCGATGCCCTGGGCCAGCTGCTGGAAGAAGTGCAGGACGGCTTCCGCGTCGGTTACGGCTACGACGCGGTGGGCAACCGCGTGCTGCGCGAGACCTCGGCGGGCAACCGCATCGCCTTCGGCTACGACCTGCGCGATCAGGTGGTCGAAGTGGCGATCAACGACGACGCCCCGATCCTGATCGAGCGCGACGCGCTGGGCCGCACCACCCGCGAGCAGCTCAGCGCGCAGGTGCAGCGCCAGTTCCAGTACGACGGGCGCAGCCTGCT
>NZ_FLTX01000046.1 GCF_900092025.1 Xanthomonas bromi | reverse complement strand
CGCCACGTGCGGGGTTTTTTTATGCTCGTCTGATCTGTTGCGCCAGCGTATGGGCGGTTCGCGCGCAGTGGCGTGACGCCGGCGTGCGCAGCTGCAATACAGCCACGTGGCCGCTGCCCGCCGTACGAAAAGCCATGATACGGCACCGGCGCAGTCGGCACGGGCCATCACGCGGTCACGCAGTTCACTGCAAATCGCGCAGATCCAGCGTGCGCAGGCGCGGCGCCTTCCAGGCGGTGGTGGCGACCACGCCCAGGGTGACGCAGCCGCCGATCACCACCGCCGGCACCAAGCCGAGCAGGCGTGCCATCACGCCGTCGTAGAACGCGCCCAGCTCGTTGGACGAGCCGATGAAAATGCCGCTGATGGAAGAGACCCGGCCGCGCATGGCGTCGGGTGTGGCCAACTGCAGGATGGTCTGACGCACCACCACCGAGACGCCGTCGCACATGCCGTACACCAGCAGGATCGCGGCCGACAGCCAGAAGTGGCGCGACAGTCCAAAGGCGATGGTGCATAGCCCGAAGCCGGCGACCGAGAGCAGCAGGACGCGCCCGGCATTGCGCTGCAGCGGGTGCCGCGCCAGCCACACGCCGACCATGATCGAGCCCAGCGCCGGCGCCCCGCGCAGGATGCCCAGACCTTCCGGGCCGTAGTGCAGGATGTCGTGGATGAAGGCCGGCAGCATCGACACCGCGCCGCCGAGCAGCACTGAAAACATGTCCAGCGCCATCGCGCTCAGCATGATCTGGTTGGACAGCACGAACTGCGCGCCTTCGGCGATGCTGCGCAAGATCGGCGCACGCGGGCCGTCGTTGATGGGTTCTTCCACGCGCAACAGCGCCAACGCCAGGATCGCCAGCATCGCCACACTGGCGGCCACGCCGTACGCCAGTCCCTTGCCGCCCCAGCCGACCAGCACGCCGCCCAGCGCCGGGCCGATCACCATGCCGGCCTGGAAGGTGACGCTGCCGATGCTGGCGCCGCGCGCGAATGCCTCGCGCGGCAGCGCGCGTGCGAACAAGGCGTTGTAGACCGGCGACAGGAACGAGCGCGCCGCGCCGGTCAGCGCGATGGCGGCATAGATCGGCCATACGCCTTTCACCGGCAGCCAGCCTTGCGTGATCGCCCACAACAGCAGCGAGGTGGCGGCCAGGCCCAGCGCCGTGACCATGCCAAGCTGACGGCGTGGCAGATGATCGACCAGGTAGCCGGCAAACGGGGCGATGCAGAAGAACGGCAGGATTTCGGCCAGGCCGATCAGCCCGAGCGAAAGCGGATTGCCGGTGATTTCGTAGATATGCCAGCCGACCGTCACCGCAACGATCTGGTAAGACAGCATCGCCGCCACACGGTACAACAGCACCAGGCCGAAGCCCGGATGGGCGAGCAGCGTGCGCAGCGAATCAGTGGGCGAGGGTGTCGGCGTGTTCACTGCTGCGCGCGCGCGGTGTCGCGGATGAAGGCCAGCATCGCGGCCACGCCGTTGCTGCGGGTCGGCGACAGATGTTTGGCCAGGCCGATCCCGGCGATGTAGTCCGGCTCCGTCGCCAGGATCTCTTGCGCACTACGCCCGGAGTACACGCGCAGCGCGAGATAGATCAGCCCGGAGACAATGGCCGAATCGCTGACGGCATGGAAATCCAGCCGCTCGGCATTGCCTTCGGGCACGATCCAGACCATCGACTGGCAGCCATGCAGGCGGTGTTCTTCGGTCTTCCACTGCTCGGGGAAGGTAGGCAACTTGCGGCCCAGGTCGATCAGGTACTGGTAGCGCTCGGACCAATCGCCAAAAAAGGAGAATTCTTCGGCAATGGCGGCCTGCGCGTCGGTGGCGGTCGGCTCTAGCGGGAAGGGGGAGATGGTCATCTGACATCCAGGATCAATTCGGTGATAGCCCCTTCCCCACAGGAGAGAAGGCACGGTAGTCGCGCGACTGGCACGCGGGCCGGGGCGTGAAGCGGGGATTTGGGTGGACGGGCGAGGCCGTCAGGCAACGGCGCAAGGCGTGTGGTTCCCGAATGATGCGCGTACGGCGCGTCGTCGGGCGTCAAGCCGTGCTGCACAGGTGTTCCGCGTCCCTCATCCACCGCTTCGGGGCACCTTCTCCCATGTGGGAGAAGGACACATCAGCTGCGCTTCCAGCGCACGCCCTGCGGCGTGTCTTCCAGCACGATACCCTCGTCGGCGAGTTGCTTGCGGATGGCATCGGCACGGGCGAAATCCTTGGCTTTTTTCGCCGCGCTGCGTTCTTCCACCAATGCGGTGATGCGCGCGTCGTCGCTGGCGTCGGTGCCGCGCGAGAACCATGCCGCCGGGTCCTGTTGCAGCAAACCCAATGCCATGCCGGCGCCCAGCAACTTCGCGTGCACCGCATGCAGTTCGGTCATGCGCGCTGAGGGTTCGCCGCTGTGCAGCAGTTCGCTGCGCAACGCGCGCGCTTCCGACGCGATGCTTGCGATGACGGACAAGGCGAGCGGTGTATTGAGGTCGTCATCCAGAGCGGACTCCACTTCGGCAGGAATCGTCTTCGATCTCTCGACGTCGCTGCCGCCTTCGGTTTCCAATGCGGCCAGATCCCGCAGCGTGCCGTACAACCGGTCCAGCGTGTTCTTGGCCTGCTCGATCAGGCCATCCGACCAATCCAGCGGTTGGCGGTAGTGCGCGCTCAACAGCGCGTAGCGCAGCGCTTCGGGCGGGTGCCTGGCGATCAGCTCGTGCACGGTTTCGATATTGCCCAGCGACTTGCTCATCTTCGCGCCGCTGAAATTGAGCATGCCGTTGTGCAGCCAGACGCGTGCGAAGGTGGCGCCGCCGTGCGCGCACTCGCTTTGCGCAATCTCGTTTTCGTGATGCGGGAACTGCAGATCCACGCCGCCGGCATGGATGTCGATGGTGGGGCCAAGATGCGCCGCGGCCATCGCCGAGCATTCGATATGCCACCCCGGGCGGCCGCGACCCCAGGGCGAGTCCCAGCCAGGCAGCTCGTCGCTGGAGGGCTTCCACAGCACGAAGTCGCCGGGGTCACGCTTGTATGGCGCCACGTCCACACGCGCGCCGGCCAGCATTTCGTCCGGGTCGCGCCGTGAGAGCTTGCCGTAGCCGTCGAAACTGGATACCGAAAACAGCACGTGGCCTTCTGCGGCGTAGGCATGCCCGTTGGCGATCAGCTGCTCGATCATCGCCACGATCTGCGGGATATGCGCGGTGGCCTCCGGTTCGATATCCGGCGGCACCACACCGAGCGCCGCCATGTCCTGGCGGTAGATCGCGGCGAAGCGGTCGGTGATCGTCGAAATCGGCACGCCCTGCGCTTGCGCGGCAGCGTTGATCTTGTCGTCCACGTCGGTGATGTTGCGCGCGTAGCGCAGCGCGCCGTAGCGACGGCGCAGCAACGCGGCCAGCACATCGAAGACCACCGGGCCGCGGGCGTTGCCGATATGCGCGTAGTTATAGACGGTGGGACCGCAGACATACAGGGTAGGGCTGGACGGATCGAGCGGCACGAACGGCTCGACCCGCCGCGTCAGGTTGTTGTGCAGGCGCAGGCTCATCGGCATCCGAAAAATGGCAATCGCGCGATTCTAGCCCGTTGCGGCGCGTCGGCGAATTGTCAGCAGGACAACATCGACCGGATGGGCTGCGTTCAGCCCATGCGGGCGCAAGCTCCATACACTTACGTACTGCTTGGCTGCGCCTTCCTGGTACTGATGCGACCTTCCCCGTTCTTGATGCTGCTGTGCATGTTTGCCTGGCAAGCAGTCCCGGCACATGCGGCAGAGTCCGATCCCAAGAACCGGGTGGTGGTGATCGAGAACGTGAAACTGGATTACGCGCAGGTGCTCAACGTCGAACCGGTCTACCAGACGCTGCGCGCCAACCGGATCGAAGAACAATGCGAAGCCGAACAGGCGGCACAGTCTGCCGCCGCTGCGGCCGAGGACGAGGGGCGGATCAATCGCGTGGTGGACTCGGTCAGGGAGATGTTCTCGCGTCGGCCCGAGCCGGCCACGCCGGCGGCAGTGCCGCCCACCAGCACGCGGCGCAACTGCAAGGTCGTGGAAGTGCCGCGTGAGTTCCGCCGGCCGATCGCCTTCGACGTGGACTACGTCTACAAGGGCACCAAATACCGCTCGCGGTTGCCGGAAGATCCGGGTAACCGGCTGCGGATCCGGGTCTCGGTGACTCCATACATTCCCGACGCCAGCGTCGCGCCGCCGCGCTGACACGCATGGCGGTTGCGCCTTACGCGTATGCGTGCGAGGATTCGCGCCCTATGCAAGCAAACGCCTTTCAGCACGACACCAGCGCCGCCCGGATGGCGTCCGGCATGACCTCGCGTGCCCGCCGACCGGAATCCCACATTTTCGCTGGGTAAGCCGGGGCGTTTTGCTGTTCCGACGTTGAAGACCCAGCCCACAGGCTGGGTTTTTTCGTTTAGGCATCACAAAAGTTTCAACCGCAAGAAACGCGCATGTCGCGCATCCCGTCGCTCCTGACGGACCACGCAGCAGAAGCACGCAGCAAAGGATCGATCGATGTCACTGAAGCACTTCTTGAACACCCAGGACTGGAGTCGCGCCGAACTGGACGCGCTGTTGACCCAGGCCGCGTTGTTCAAACGCAACAAGCTGGGAAGCGAGCTGAAGGGCAAGTCGATCGCGCTGGTGTTCTTCAACCCGTCCATGCGCACCCGCACCAGTTTCGAGCTGGGCGCGTTTCAGCTGGGTGGGCATGCGGTGGTGCTGCAGCCAGGCAAGGATGCGTGGCCGATCGAGTTCAACCTGGGCACGGTGATGGATGGCGACACCGAAGAGCACATCGCTGAAGTGGCGCGCGTGCTCGGCCGCTATGTCGACCTGATCGGCGTGCGCGCGTTTCCAAAGTTCGTCGACTGGTCCAAGGACCGCGAAGACCAGGTGCTCAGGAGCTTCGCCAAGTATTCGCCGGTGCCGGTGATCAACATGGAAACGATCACCCACCCATGCCAGGAGCTAGCGCATGCGCTGGCGCTGCAGGAACACTTCGGCACGCCGGATTTGCGCGGCAAGAAGTATGTGCTGACCTGGACCTATCACCCCAAGCCGCTCAACACCGCGGTGGCGAACTCGGCGCTGACCATCGCCACGCGCATGGGCATGGACGTGACCTTGTTGTGCCCGACGCCGGACTACATCCTCGATCAGCGCTACATGGACTGGGCCGCGCAGAACGTGGCCGAAAGCGGCGGCTCGCTGCAGGTGAGCCACGACATCGACAGCGCCTACGCCGGCGCCGATGTCGTGTACGCCAAGAGCTGGGGCGCGTTGCCGTTCTTCGGCAACTGGGAACCGGAAAAGCCGATCCGCGATCAGCACCAGCATTTCATCGTCGACGAACGCAAGATGGCGTTGACCAACAACGGCGTGTTTTCGCATTGCCTGCCGCTGCGTCGCAACGTCAAGGCCACCGATGCGGTGATGGATTCGCCCAACTGCATCGCCATCCACGAGGCCGAAAATCGCCTGCATGTGCAGAAGGCGATTATGGCTGCGCTTGCTTCGCAAGCGGGAATCGGCAATCGGGAATAGAGAATCGCAACAGCAACACCCTTCGCCCCCACATTTACGTACCAAGGAACAATGATGAGCGCCGCTTCCGCCATTCCCGATTCCCAATTCCCGATTCCCGGCACCAAAGATATCGTTCTCGCTTTTTCCGGTGGCCTGGACACCAGTTTCTGCATTCCGTATCTGCAGGAGCGCGGTTACGCGGTGCACACCGTGTTCGCCGACACCGGTGGTGTGGATGCCGAAGAGCGCGAGTTCATCGAGAAGCGTGCCGCCGAGCTCGGTGCGGCCAGCCATGTCACCGTCGATGGTGGCCCGGCGATCTGGGAAGGGTTCGTCAAGCCGTTCGTGTGGGCGGGCGAGGGCTACCAGGGCCAGTACCCGCTGCTGGTGTCGGACCGTTATCTGATCGTCGATGCCGCGCTCAAGCGCGCCGAAGAACTGGGCACGCGCATCATCGCGCACGGTTGCACCGGCATGGGCAACGATCAGGTGCGTTTCGACCTGGCGGTGAAGGCGCTGGGCGATTACCAGATCGTCGCGCCGATCCGCGAAATTCAGAAAGAACACACCCAGACCCGCGCCTACGAGCAGAAGTATCTGGAAGTGCGCGGCTTCGGCGTGCGCGCCAAGCAGCAGGCCTACACCATCAACGAGAACCTGCTGGGCCTGACCATGTCCGGCGGCGAAATCGACCGCTGGGAAGCGCCGGGCGAGGGTGCGCGCGGCTGGTGCGCGCCGCGCAGCGCGTGGCCGAGCGAAGCGCTGACGGTGACCTTGAAGTTCGTCGAAGGCGAAGCGGTGGCACTGGACGGCAAGCCGCTGCCGGGCGCCAAGATCCTGGCCAAGCTCAACACCTTGTTCGCGCAGTACGGCGTGGGCCGTGGCGTGTACACCGGCGACACCGTGATCGGCTTGAAGGGCCGCATCGTGTTCGAAGCGCCTGGACTGATTTCGCTGCTGACCGCACATCGTGCGTTGGAAGATGCCGTGCTGACCAAGCAGCAGAACCGCTTCAAGCCTGACGTGGCGCGCAAGTGGGTGGAGCTGGTGTACGAAGGCTTCTATCACGACCCGCTCAAGACCGATCTCGAGGCGTTCCTGAAGTCCTCGCAATCCAAGGTCAACGGCGAAGTCACGCTGGAAACCCGCGGCGGCCGCGTCGATGCGGTGGCCGTGCGTTCGCCGCACCTGCTCAACACCAAGGGCGCGACCTATGCGCAGTCGGCGGATTGGGGCGTGGAAGAGGCCGAAGGCTTCATCAAGCTGTTCGGCATGAGCTCCACGCTGTATGCCCAGGTGAATCGCTGAGGATCTAAAGCCCCTCTCCCAGCGGGAAAGGGGTTGGGGTGAGGGTACGAGCGAAGCCTCGTGCAGTTCAACAGTCGGGAGCTTCGCCCGCACCCTCATCCGCACCTTCGGGGCACCTTCTCTCGGAGGGAGAAGGGTTGGCTTCGATGTGATTTATGAGTCGTTTGCGTACCTCGGTGCTTTGCACGTTTTCATCCAGCTGCTGCTTCGGACCCTTGATCGAACTGACATGACCGATCTCCTCGCATCCACCCTCACGCACCTGGAAACGCTGGTGTCCTTCGACACCCGCAATCCGCCGCGTGCGATCGCTGCCGAAGGCGGCATCTTCGCTTATCTGCGCGCGCAGCTGCCGGGATTTCAGGTCGAGGTGATCGACCATGGCGCCGGGGCGGTGAGCTTGTACGCAGTGCGCGGTACGCCGAAATACCTGTTCAATGTGCATCTGGATACCGTGCCGGATTCGCCGCACTGGAGTGCCAAGCCGCACGTGATGCGGCGCACCGAAGATCGCGTGATCGGGCTGGGTGTCTGCGACATCAAGGGCGCTGCGGCGGCGCTGGTGGCCGCGGCCAATGGCGGTGACGGCGATGCGGCGTTTCTGTTTTCCTCCGACGAAGAAGCCAACGATCCGCGCTGTATTGCGGCGTTTCTGGCGCGTGGATTGCCGTATGAAGCGGTGTTGGTCGCCGAGCCGACCATGAGCGAAGCAGTGCTGGCGCATCGTGGCATCAGCTCGGTGCTGATGCGCTTTGCCGGGCGTGCCGGGCATGCCTCGGGCAAGCAGGACCCTTCAGCAAGCGCCTTGCATCAGGCGATGCGCTGGGGCGGCAAGGCGCTGGATCATGTCGAGTCGCTGGCGCATGCACGCTTCGGCGGTTTGACTGGCTTGCGCTTCAACATCGGCCGTGTCGAGGGTGGCATCAAGGCCAACATGATCGCGCCGGCGGCGGAAGTGCGCTTCGGCTTTCGTCCGTTGCCGTCGATGGACGTGGACGGCTTGCTGGCCACCTTTGCCGGCTTTGCCGATCCTGCGGCAGCGCATTTCGAAGAAACCTTTCGCGGGCCGAGCCTGCCGTCGGGCGACATCGCGCGTGCGGAAGAACGCCGTCTGGCCGCACGCGATGTCGCCGACGCGCTGGACCTGCCGATCGGCAACGCAGTGGACTTCTGGACCGAGGCCTCGTTGTTTTCGGCTGGCGGCTACACCGCGCTGGTGTATGGTCCTGGCGATATCGCCCAGGCGCATACCGCCGATGAGTTCGTGACGCTGGAACAACTGCAGCGTTATGCCGAATCGGTGCATCGCATCATCGACGGCTCGCACTAAACCGACCCTTGCGCCTGGCGCTTCCTTCCTCCTTCGATCACGGCAATGTCCCTCCCAGCACAGCCCCACAAACAGACCCGCCAGACCATCGTGCGCCTGCTTTCGAGCATGGCCAGCGCGAAGGAAATCAGCCAGTACCTCAAGCGGTTTTCGCAGCTCGACGCCAAACGCTTCGCGGTGGTCAAGGTCGGCGGCGCGGTGTTGCGCGACGATCTGGAAGCGCTGACGTCGTCGCTGTCGTTTCTGCAGGAAGTGGGCTTGACCCCGATCGTGCTGCATGGCGCTGGCCCGCAGCTGGATGCGGAGCTGTCTGCAGCCGGCATCGAAAAGCAGACCGTCAACGGCTTGCGCGTGACCTCGCCGGAAGCATTGGCAATCGTGCGCAAGGTGTTCCAGGCCTCCAACCTCAAGCTGGTGGAAGCGCTGCAGCAGAACGGTGCGCGCGCCACTTCCATCACCGGTGGCGTGTTCGAGGCCGAGTATCTGGACCGCGACACCTATGGTTTGGTCGGTGAGGTCAAGGCGGTGAATCTGGCGCCGATCGAAGCCAGCCTGCAGGCCGGTTCGATTCCAGTGATCACCAGCCTGGGCGAAACCCCGAGCGGGCAGATCCTCAACGTCAATGCAGATTTTGCCGCCAACGAGCTGGTGCAGGAACTGCAGCCGTACAAGATCATTTTCCTGACCGGCACCGGCGGTCTGCTGGATGCCGATGGCAAGTTGATCGATTCGATCAACCTGTCCACCGAGTTCGATCATCTGATGCAGCAGCCATGGATCAACGGCGGCATGCGGGTGAAGATCGAGCAGATCAAGGACTTGCTCGACCGTCTGCCGCTGGAATCGTCGGTGTCGATCACCCGGCCGGCGGATCTGGCCAAGGAACTGTTCACCCACAAGGGGTCGGGCACGCTGGTGCGGCGCGGCGAGCGCGTGCTGCGCGCAACCGCATGGGACGAACTGGATCTGCCACGGCTCACATCGCTGATCGAATCCAGCTTCGGCCGCACCCTGGTGCCGGACTATTTCAGCAACACCAGACTGCTGCGCGCGTATGTCAGCGAAAACTATCGCGCGGCGGTCATCCTCACCGACGAAGGCCAGTTCGGTGCGGGCAGGCTGACGTATCTGGACAAGTTCGCCGTGCTCGACGACGCGCAGGGCGAAGGCCTTGGCCGGGCGGTGTGGAATGTGATGCGCGAAGAGACCCCGCAACTGTTCTGGCGCTCGCGTCACAACAATCAGGTCAATATCTTCTACTACGCCGAATCCGACGGCTGCATCAAGCAGGAGAAGTGGAAAGTGTTCTGGTACGGGCTGGAAAATTTCGAGCAGATCCAGCATTGCGTTGCGCACTGCGCGACGCGTCAGCCGACCTTGCTGGGCTGACTGCGATGACCGCCGCCTTGCCACCGCTTTGGCGCGAACTGCCCACCTTGCGTGGACAGCATGCGACGCTGCAACCGTTGCAGGCGGAACATGCCGATGGATTGCGTGATGCAGTGGGCGACGGTGCAGTGTCGCGGCTGTGGTACACCAGCGTGCCTGCGCCGGAACAGGTCGACGCGTATCTCGCTGCAGCCTTGGCCGCCTGCGCCGATGGCGCGGCGTTGCCGTTCGTGGTGCGCGATGCGGCCGGCGAGATCGTCGGCTGCACGCGCTATTACGCGCTCGACACGGCAGTGCCCAGGCTGTCGATCGGCTACACCTGGTACGCACCGCGCGTGCAGCGCAGCGGTGTCAATACCGAAGCCAAGCTGATGCTGCTGCAGCACGCTTTCGAAACGTTGGGCTGTTTGAGCGTGGTGTTCGAGACCAGTTGGTTCAACCACACCTCGCGCACGGCGATCACCCGGCTGGGCGCAAAACAGGACGGCGTGCTGCGCAATCACACCCGCCACGCCGACGGGACGCCACGCGACACCGTGGTGTTCTCCATCATCGATACGGAATGGGCTGGGGTGAAACGCCACCTGCAGTTCCGCCTGGAAGCAAACGCATGACTGTTCAAACAACAACCATCGGCATTGTCGGCGCCCGCGGCCATACCGGCTCGGAATTGATCAAGTTGGTGGCGGCGCATCCGCACCTGCAGTTGAGCTTCGTGTCCTCGCGCGAGTTGGCTGGGCAGCGCGTGGCCGAGCACAACGATGCCTATCAGGGAGAGTTGCGGTACGAGAGCCTGGATGCCGACGCAGTCGCCGCCAAGGCTGCCGAGGTGGTGATCCTGGCGCTGCCAAACGGCAAGGCAGCGCCGTTCGTCGCTGCGCTCGACGCCGCGAAACCGCAGACATGGGTGATCGATCTTTCGGCCGATTATCGCTTCGATCCGGCCTGGTATTACGGCTTGCCGGAACTGACGCGCGGCAACTACGCCGGGCGGCGACGCATCAGCAACCCGGGCTGCTATGCCACCGCGATGCAGCTGACCATCGCGCCCTTACTCGACCAGTTGGCCGGCCCGCCGCAGTGTTTCGGCGTGTCCGGGTATTCGGGTGCGGGCACCACGCCCTCGGACAAGAACAACCCCGAGCTGCTGGCCGACAACCTGATGCCGTATGCGCTGACCAACCACATGCACGAGCGCGAGGTCGCTGCGCAGCTGGGCGTGCCGGTGGAGTTCATGCCGCATGTGGCGCCGCATTTCCGCGGCATCACCATGACTGTCAACATGTGGCTGCAGCAGCCGCTGACGCGCGAGCAGATCCAGACGCGCTATGCACAGCGTTATGCCGACGAGTCGTTGATCGAGATCGTCGATGAAGCGCCCTGGGTGAGTCGCATCGCCGGCAAGCACGGTGTGCAGATCGGCGGTGTGACGCTGGCGCCGGGCAATAAGCGCGTGGTGGTGGTGGCGACGCTGGACAACCTGCTCAAGGGTGCGGCGACGCAGGCGATGCAGAACCTCAACCTGGCGCTGGGCTGGGACGAGCTGACCGCCATTGGTTGAGTCGATGCCCTCGCAAGAGCCTGCGCATCCATGTGCGGGCTTCAAACCGGACAATCCATTTCGAGACGCTTTCCGATGACCAACCTGTTGTGGCAAAAACCCGGCGTTGCTGTCGACGCCAAGATCCAGAGTTTCCTGGCCGGCGACGATGTGATCCTGGACCGCGAGTTCTTCCTGTACGACATCGCCGCCAGCAAGGCGCACGCGCAGGGACTGCAGCACATCGGCATTCTGTCGCTGCAGGAGCTGGATGGCTTGAGCGAACAACTCGATCTGTTGGCAGCGGATTTTCGCAGCGGCGCATTCGTGCTCGATGAGCAATACGAAGACTGTCACTCCGCCATCGAAGCGCGATTGACCCAGCGTCTGGGCGATGCCGGCCGCAAGATCCACACCGGCCGTAGCCGCAACGATCAGATTCTGGTCGCCACGCGCTTGTGGTTGAAGGACAAACTGCAGCGGGTGGCCACGCTCAGCGCGGAGATTGCCAAGGTCGCCCTGGATCGCGCGCAGGCCGAGGCCGAGCTGCCGGTGCCCGGTTACACGCACATCCAACGGGCGGTCGTATCGTCGGCCGGCATGTGGTGGGCAGGGTGGGCGGAAGCCTTCATCGACAACGCGGTGCGCGCCACCGACACATTGCAACTGGTGGACAGCAACCCGCTCGGCACCGCCGCCGGGTACGGGGTCAATCTGCCGCTGGATCGCACCCATACCACCGCCGAACTGGGGTTTGCACGCTTGCAGGTGTCGCCGATCTACGCCCAGCTCTCGCGCGGCAAATACGAACTGGCCGCACTCGAAGCGCTGGGCAGCGCCACGCTGGATCTGCGCCGCATCGCCTGGGACCTGTCGTTGTTCACCAGCGGCGAATTCGCCTTCGTCGCGTTGCCGGCGCAGTACACCACCGGCAGCTCGATCATGCCGAACAAGCGCAACCCGGACGTGATCGAGCTGATGCGTGCAACGCACGCCAGCGTGGCAGCGGCGCGCACCGAGATCGAACAGCTGCTGTCGCTGCCGTCGGGCTATCACCGCGATCTGCAGAGCAGCAAGGGTGCGATCGTGCACGGCTTCGGCCGCGGACTTGCAGCGCTGGAACTGCTGCCGGCCTTGCTGGCCAATCTGGAATGGCGCCCGGACAAGCTGCGCGCCGCCATCGATTCGGGCATGTATGCCACCGATGTGGCGGTGGAAGCCGCCGTGGCCGGCGTCCCGTTCCGCGATGCCTACAAGGCGGCTGCCGAAGCGTCGGACACTGCGGGGCAGGGGCGCACGCCGGAAGGCAGTCTGGCTGCACGCGTCTCGCCCGGTGCCGCAGCCGACCTGCAACTGGACGTGTTGCGAGCCCGCTGGGAGGGAGTGCGCTGATGGCCGTCATCAGCACCGACACTGCAGAACACTACACCTGGGGCGAAGCCTGCGACGGCTGGCACCTGTTGCGCGATCCCAATCTCAGCGTGCTCGAAGAGCACATGCCCCCGGGTGCGTCAGAACTACGCCATCGGCACAGCCGTGCACGGCACTTCTTGTATGTGCTGGCCGGCGAGGTGATGCTCAAGCTGGATGGCGTACACCATGTGTTGCGAGTCGGGCAGAGTTTGCACGTGCCGCCGGGCTCCACGCATCAAGTGCACAACCTCTCGGACGTGGAAGCGCGCTTTCTGGTGATTTCCGCACCGCACGGTCGTGCCGAACGCACGCCTGCGACGGTGCGCAACAAGGATGCAGGTTGATGAAGACACGTTATTTGGTGCTCGCGCTGCGCAAGCCGGATTTTCCTGCCGATGTGGTGCAGCCGCATCTTGAGTTTCTCGACGCGCTGCGCGCCGCCGGGCAGCTCGAATTGACCGGTGGTTTCAGCGATCGCAGCGGGGGCGCATATGTGCTGGTCAATGTTGCCAGTCTGGAAGACGCGCAGCAGATCGTTGCGCGCGACCCGCTGGTGTTGCGCGATGCCTCTGCACTGAGCGTGTATGAGTGGAACACGCACTGAGCATGCTGCCGCCATGAGCACCGCTGCCAGCGCGTTGTCGCCCTTTACCGAGCAGGCGCTGCCGCCGTGGCGCCGCGCCGTGCTCAAGGTCGGCAGCAGCCTGCTCGCCGCCGATGGCGGTGGCCTGTCGCCACGCTTTGCATTGGGGCTGGCGCAGTTCGTCTCGGCCAACCTGGCGGCGGGACGCGAGCTGGTGATTGTGTCGTCGGGTGCGGTGGCGGCTGGACGCGCCATCCTGCCGAAAGCGGTCGATGTCGGTGCACCGATCGCGGCACGCCAAGCATTGGCCGCGTTGGGTCAGGCGCAGTTGATCGCGCTGTGGCAGCGCTTTTTCGAACGCCCGGTGGCGCAGGTGTTGCTCACCCATGACGACCTGCGCAACCGTCGCCGCTATCTCAATGCGCGCGCCACATTGGGCGAGTTGTTGCGGCTGGGCGCATTGCCGGTGGTCAACGAAAACGACACCGTCTCGGTAGACGAGTTGAAGTTGGGCGATAACGACAATCTGGCCGCGATCGTGGCTGCTCTGGTCGATGCCGATGCCTTGTTCATCGCAACCGATATCGACGGCTTGTACAGCGCCGACCCACGCAGCAATCCGCTGGCGCAGCCGCTCGACCATGTGCCCGAGCTTACGCCGGAGGTGCTGGCGATGGCTGGCGGCAGCGGCAGCAGTGTGGGCACCGGCGGCATGCGCACCAAGCTGGAAGCCGCTGCAAAAGCCGGTGCGGCCGGTATCGAAACCTATCTGTTCAACGGTCGCAGCGGCGAGGTGGTGCGCGCCTTGGCGCAGGACCGCCTGCGCGGCACACGCATCCATGCCGCACGCACGCGCATCGCCGCACGCAAATACTGGCTGCGGCACGCACCGGTGGAGGCGGGCGCGATCCTGGTCGATGCCGGCGCCGCAATGGCGCTGAGCGACAAGGGCGCCTCGCTGTTGCCAGGCGGTGTGGCCGGCGCCGAAGGCGATTTCCGTCGCGGCGACATGGTGGAGATCCGCTTGCGCAATGACGATGGCGAACGTTGTCTGGCGCGCGGCGTCAGCCAATATTCGGCAGTGGATATCCGTCGCATCGCACGTCACCATTCGCGCGAAATCGAGAACGTGCTCGGCTACAGTTACGGCGAGAATGTGGTGCATCGCGATGATTTGGTGCTTTTGTAGCGGGGATTCGAGATTTGGGATTGGGGATTCGCAACAGCATGTGCACCGCGCTTCTCGAACGTTGCCTCTTTGTCCCAATCACTGGTCTCCGGCGTTGAAAAAACGGTATTGCCCGCTCTTGCCAATCCCCAATCCCGACTCCCAAATCCAGGCTCCCCAATGACCATCAAAACGCTCGCACTACAATGCCGTGATGCCGCTCAGGTGGTGTCGCAACTGTCTGCACAGGCCAAGCGTACGCTGCTGGAGGCGATGGCCGCAGCGCTGGAAACCGATGCCGCGGCGATCCTGGTCGCGAACGCGCGCGATCTGGAAGCGGCGCGCGCGAAGGGAACCGGCACGGCCATGCTCGATCGGCTGGCGCTGGACGACAAGCGCCTGGCCGGCATCGCTGCCGCACTGCGCGATGTGGCGCAGTTACCCGACCCGGTGGGCCAGATCACCCGCGACGATGTCCGGCCCAACGGGATTCGCGTGCAGAAGGTACGCGTGCCGCTGGGCGTGATCGCGATGATCTACGAAGCGCGTCCCAATGTGACCGCCGATGCGGCGGCGTTGTGCATCAAGGCCGGCAATGGGGTGATCCTGCGTGGCGGCTCGGAAGCGATCCATTCCAATACCGCCATTGCGCGCGCGCTAAAGCGCGCCTTGCGCGAGGCCAATGTGCCGGAAGCCGCACTGACCCTGGTCGAGGATCTGCGCCGCGACACCATGCTGGAATTGCTGCAGCTCAGCGATATCGTCGATCTGGCGATTCCACGCGGTGGCGAAGGTTTGATCCGGTTCGTCGCCGAGCACGCGCGCGTTCCGGTGATCAAGCACTACAAGGGTGTGTGCCATCTATTTGTGGATGCCTCGGCCGATGTCGAGCTGGCGCTGCGTCTTTTGATCGATGGCAAGGCGACGCGGCCGTCGGCGTGCAATTCGCTGGAGACCTTGTTGGTGCACACCGACATCGCCGAGCGCTTTCTTCCGCGCGCCGCGCAGGCCTTGCGCGAACGCAAGGTGGAGCTGCGTGGCGATGCGGCAACCCGCGCGGTGCTGCCCGAGATCGCGCCCGCCAGCGACGACGACTACGCCGCCGAATTTCTCGATCTGATCCTGGCCATGCGCGTGGTGCCGGATCTGGACACGGCGCTGACGCATATCCGCCAGTACGGCTCGGACCACACCGAAGTCATCGCCACGCAGGACGCCGACAATGCCGAGCGGTTCGTGCAGTCGCTACGCTCGGCCGTGGTGATGGTGAATGCCTCCTCGCGGTTTTCCGATGGCGGCGAACTGGGCCTGGGCGCGGAGATCGGCATCTCCACCACGCGCCTGCATTCCTACGGCCCGATGGGCCTGGAAGCGCTGACCGTGGAGCGCTTCGTGGTGCGCGGTGAAGGCCAGGTGCGGCACTGATATACACCTCGTGCCGACCAAACTTATTTGTGACGGCACCCTCGGCGACCCTCCCGGGTAACGCAAGCCACGATATGCGTGCGTACCAACGCTATGCCGCTGTAGAGGCTAGCGACTTTTTTGCTTGTAGCGGGTAAGGGCACCGCATCCGTATGTCGTATTCTCAGTCGTTCTTGGAGGTAGTGGGGGGGAATCAATAAGCGATCTTTTTTCCGCGCAGCACTGCGTCAATCCAGTTGCGGTCTGTGGGTGCGGTAAAACCGCTCGCGGTATATGCAATCTGCTTGCCGTCGCGCTCCCATTTGTGCATTTTCTCGACGAACTGGTGTGGGTAGTCATTGGCGCGACAAGCGATATTGCACCACGGGTCGCAGATATAGATTTCCGAATCCCATTGCGTCATGTCCGCGGGCAATTCACCTGAAGGGGCACCGATCATGGCGACGCCGTGGCTTTGGCCGAAATGGCCCGTCCTTGCGGCATGGCCGCGGTCTTGCAGGAAGTACATTGCGAGCCGAGACAATTCTTCGCAGTTGTGTGCTCTTCCGCTCATTGCCACGCCGATGACATCCTCGTCCTCGTATTGCTGATTACGCATCCTGACGATTTCTTCCTGTGCGTCCATCAGTCGGAACACTTCATCATCTCCGCGACTGAGCCGCATCTTGTTTCCCGATTTCAAATTGGGTGTGTAGTAATTTCTACGTACCTCCAGCAACACTTTGCTAACCGCATCTTACATAGGAGATGTGGCGCTCTGGCGGGGAGACGTGCAAGATGCACAAGGGCGGCTGCGATTCAGGTCACGCAAACCGCTCAACTGGGCGCCGGGCTGGTTGATGTTTCCCGCGCCCTGCGAGTTGCTGCCCGTGTGTTGTGAGGTGGCTTGGGCGTCGCCGGTGTAGGTAATTCTTTCCGAATGCCCCCGGTTGACTGATCCACAAAGACCCATGATTTATCTCTTCAATCACTGGATGTTGACGATATGTTGTGAGTGGATGCACGTCGAGGCAACATTAAAGACGAAGCGATCACTGGATAGGCGAATCGTTTTCGTCTATGCCGAATCAGTTTCTAGACGAACGTCGGTCCCGGCGCGCAGTCTGATCGAGAAGGCGCATTGATGAAATAATGCGCCAGCGTGGGCCGACCGTGCGCCCCGTCCGACGGTCGCCCTGTGGACAATCGCACGAGCTGAAGGTGCCACCCACGACCTTTGACACTCCCCCGGCAGCCTGCCACCTGCCTACAGTCGACGATTGCCCCTGTCCTTCCGGAGTCGTCATGCGCCGCCTTGTCACCTGTGTGCTCGCCACCGCCATTGCCGCCGCTACCGGCAGCGCCTGCGCGCAAACCTCGCCGATGACGCCGGACATCACCGGCAAGCCGTTCGTGGCTGCCGATGCCAGCAACGACTACATCAAGCGCGAGGTGATGATCCCGATGCGCGACGGGGTCAAGCTGCACACGGTGATCGTGCTGCCCAAGGGCGCGAAGCACGCGCCGATCGTGCTCACGCGCACGCCTTACGATGCCAGTGGCCGCACCGAGCGGCTGGCCTCGCCGCATATGAAAGACCTGCTGTCTGCCGGCGACGACGTCTTCGTGGAAGGCGGCTACATCCGCGTGTTCCAGGACGTGCGCGGCAAGTACGGTTCCGAAGGCGATTACGTGATGACGCGCCCGCTGCGTGGCGCGCTCAATCCCAGCGAGGTCGACCATGCCACCGATGCCTGGGACACCATCGATTGGCTGGTGAAGAACGTCAAGGAATCCAACGGCAAGGTCGGCATGATCGGCTCGTCCTACGAAGGGTTCACCGTGGTGATGGCGCTGATCAACCCGCATCCGGCGTTGAAAGTGGCGGTGCCGGAAAGCCCGATGATCGACGGCTGGATGGGCGACGACTGGTTCAATTACGGTGCGTTTCGCCAGGTCAACTTCGACTACTTCACCAGCCAGCTCAGCAAGCGCGGCAGGGGCACCGGCATCCCGCGTCAGGGATATGATGATTACAGCAATTTCCTGCGGGCCGGCTCGGCCGGCGACTTCGCCAAGGCCGCGGGGCTGGAGCAGTTGCCGTGGTGGCACAAGCTCACCGAACACGCCGCTTACGATGCGTTCTGGCAGGAGCAAGCGCTGGACAAGGTGATGGCGCGTACGCCGTTGAAGGTGCCCACGATGTGGCTGCAAGGCCTGTGGGATCAGGAAGACATGTGGGGCGCGATCCATAGTTACGCGGCGATGGAGCCGCGCGACAAGAGCAATACGCTCAACTACCTGGTGATGGGCCCGTGGCGCCATAGTCAGGTGAACTACGACGGCAGCACGTTGGGTGCGCTGAGCTTCGACGGCGATACCGCACGCCAGTTTCGGCATGACGTGCTGCGTCCGTTCTTCGACCAGTACCTGGTCGATGGCGCGCCGAAGGCAGACACGCCGCCGGTCTTCATCTACAACACCGGCGAGAACCACTGGGACCGCCTGAAAGCGTGGCCGCGCAGTTGCGCCGAGGGCTGCGCGTCGACCAGCAAACCGCTGTATCTGCAGGCCGGCGGCAAGCTGTCGTTCCAGCAGCCGGTGGCCGGGCAGGCGGGGTTTGAAGAGTACGTGTCCGACCCGGCCAAGCCGGTGCCGTTCGTGCCGCGCCCGGTGGATTTTACCGACCGCGCGATGTGGACCACCTGGCTGGTGCACGACCAGCGCTTTGTCGATGGACGCCCGGATGTGCTGACCTTCGTGACCGAGCCGCTGACCGAGCCACTGCAGATCGCCGGCGCCCCGGAAGTGCATCTGCATGCCTCCACCAGCGGCAGCGACAGCGATTGGGTGGTGAAGCTAATCGACGTGTACCCGGACGAGATGGCGTCGGACCCGAAGATGGGCGGTTACGAGTTGCCGGTGTCGTTGGCGATCTTCCGCGGCCGCTACCGCGAGAGTTTCAGCACGCCCAAGCCATTGGCGTCCAATCAGCCGCTGGCCTTCCGGTTCGGCTTGCCGACCGCCAACCACACCTTCCAGCCGGGCCACCGGGTGATGGTGCAGGTGCAGTCCAGCCTGTTTCCGCTGTACGACCGCAATCCGCAGACCTACGTGCCCAATGTCTTCTTCGCCAAGCCCGGCGATTATCAGAAGGCCACGCAGCGGGTGTATGTGTCTCCCGAGCAGCCCAGCTACATCAGTCTGCCGGTACGTTGAGGGCGCGGGCGCCGCGTGTCGGCGGCGCCCAGACGTCTTCCAGCAACTGCGGGCGGCAGGCCACCCAGGCGGCGGCCAGCTGCACCAGCAGGCAGATCACCAGGAACACGAACGGAGAGGTCCAGCCGCCGTTGTGCGCGTGCAGCCAGCCGAACAGGAACGGCCCCAGGCAGCTCACCGCATAGCCGACGCCTTGCGAGAAACCGGACAATGCCGCCGAACCGGCCGCAGTGCGGCTGCGCTGATTGACCAACACCAGCGCCAGCGGAAACGCGCTTGGCCCCAGGCCGAGCAAGGTCACCCACAGGATCGGTGCGGCCAGCGGCGCCCACCACAGCCCCGCGAACGCCACCAGGTGGCAGGCTGCGCACAACAGCACGATCGGGAACGGGTTACGCATGCGCACTGCCAGCGCCGGCATGGTCAGCGCACCGACCATGCCCAACGCGGCGAACAACGCCAGCATGGTGCCGCCGAATGCTGGCGAGGCGCCGGCTTCGCGCAGCAGCGTCGGCAGCCAGGTGAACATCGAATAGGTGATCAGCGAGGTCATGCCGAAGGTCACCGCCATGCTCCAACCCAGCGCGGTACGTGCGACGCGGCCTTCGGCTTCGGGCGTCGGCGTGACCGGCGCCGGGCCGGTCACGCGGATGCGGCGGTGGTTGGCGTGCACCAGCGCCCAGGCCACCGATGCCAGCAGGGCCGGCAGCACCCACACCACCATCGAACTGCGCCAGCCCAGTGCATCGGCTACCGGCACTGCCAGCAGCGCCGGCAGCAACGTGCCCACCTGCAGCACGGTGATGTACAGCGTGCTGACGCGGCCCACGCGATCGCCGAAGTAACGCTTCACCAGCGGCGGCAGCACCACGTTGCCCATGCCCATGCCGGCCAACGCCGCCAGCGAGCCGATCAGCAGGCCAGCGGTGCCCGGTAGCAGCGGACGCAACACCAATCCAAGCGTGGCCAGCGCCATCGACAACAGGGCAACGCGCAGCAAGCCGAAACGGCGCAGCAACGCGGGCGTCGCCACGCCGGTGAGTGCGAATGCGGCGGTCGGCAACATGCCGAACGCCCCCATGGTCGGCGCGCCGAAGGCGTACTCGTCGGCAATGCGTTCCAGCAGCGGCGTCAACGACGTCACCGCGGTGCGCAAGTTGAAGGCGGAGAGCAGAATTGCGGCCAGCACCAGGCTGCGACCACGCAACTGGGCGGACGAAGAAGGCGCGGCAGTGACAACAGACATGACAGACCATCCGCGCCGCGCACATGCATGCAACGACGCCTGAAAACACAAAACCGGCACGAGGCCGGTTTTGTGTTTTTAAACTGGTCGGGGAGACAGGATTCGAACCTGCGACCTCTACGTCCCGAACGTAGCGCTCTACCAGACTGAGCTACACCCCGAAGGAGCCGCGTATGTTACATATGCAAGGAGGAATCGGCAAGCATCTTGTGAAATTATTTTACTGGCGCGGTTCGCCACGCTCGGGCTCGTGGGCTCCGCACCAGATACCGTTGAGCACGGCGGCCGATGCTGCCAGCCCGGTGCCCAGGATCCATGCGAACTACCGCATGGGTCTGCTGCTTGAATCGTTGAACAAGATGATGGTGGAGCGATGCGGCGAGTTCAACGCAGGCAATGCCGCCGCCGCGCTCAGTAGGTGTTGGGATTGGCCGTGACCTACTCGTCGTCAGTGATCTCGTCTTGCATGGCGAAGGGCGGTGCGCTGGGCCGTGTTGGTAGAAACAACACATCCGGGCCTTTGTTGATGGTCTTCAGCAGTAACTTGATCGCGATCATCAGCAGCGTGGTGTACAGCGCGGCGAAACTCACCAGCTTTATCAGGATGTCTTACAGATCCAGGCCCGAAGCGGCGTAGAACGTCGGCAACACGCCTTCTACCGCCTACGGCTGGCGGCCGGATTCGGCCATGCACCAACCGCATTCGATCGCGATCCATGGCAACGTCCACAATCCCAGCGCCAGGAACCAGCGTTTTTCCTGGACCTTGTGCTTGCACGCAAATCAGCAAGCGGCGGCGAAGAACACGATGAGATAGCTACCGATAGCGGCCATGATGCGGCAGCTCCAGAGCACCGGCAGCACGCGCGGCACGGTGTCCATGGCGGCCTGGGCGATCTGCTCGGACGTGGCAGGTAAAACGCACTGATCGACATCACGAACACCGCGCCGAGCGCGTAGCCGACGACGTTGACGCTCTCCATGATGCCCTGCAAGAACGACAGGCCCATGGTGAGCGGTGGAAAGATGAAGTGGCACATCGCGGTGGCTGCGAACTGCAGCCGCGATAGTTCGACACCTGTCGCGTCGATCAGGGCGGGTGGGCCTGGTCGAGGGTCGGTGAGGAACGTGGCGATCATCTGCGCTTGCCGCGCCATGCGCGTTGATCCAAAGCGATGCGGCCCTGAACAGGTGCGTCAGACTGTCCATCCCCGGCCGGAAGGTGGCGACTTACAATCGCGTGCAATGCGCAGTCTCCACAGGAGCGACATGAGCCAGCCCAGCGTGCAAGCCAGCCAAACGCCCGCTCAGCGCCGTCAACGCGGACAATGGCTGGATGCGCTCGCCGCACCGGCCAGGCCTGCGCGGCGACGTGCAGGCGTGGTTGTGGCGTTGTCGGGCGTGTTGCTGCTCGTGCAATCGGCTGCGATCGCATGGCTGATGCAGGCGGTAGTGGTGCAGCACCTGGGCGTGGTGCAGTTGCGCAACGTGGGTGCGGGCTTGTTGGTCGCGCTGCTCGGGCGCGCGATGCTCAACGCCTGGGCGCAATCGCTGACCGGTGAGGTGGCCGATGTGGCCAAGCGCGAACTGCGCGCGCGCATCGCGCGACGCGTGGTGCAGCACGGGCCATTGTGGCTGCGCCGGCAACGCAGTGGCGAACTAGGCGAACTGAGCCTGACGCACACCGACGCGCTGGAAGGATATTTCGTCGGTTACCAGCTCGCACGCACCGAAATGCTGCTGGTGCCGCCGCTGATCCTGATCGCGGTGTTTTCGGTCGATTGGGTGGTCGGGCTCGTGTTGCTGCTGACCGCGCCGCTGATTCCGTTCTTCATGATGCTGGTCGGGTGGGGAGTCGAAGCCGCAGGCCGCGAACAACTTGGCGAAATGGCGCGCATGGGCGGACACTTTGCAGATCGCCTCAAAGGCCTGGGATTGCTGCGCGTGTATGGTCGCGGCCGGGCCGAATTGCAGGGCATTGCCGCCGCCGCCGAGGGCGTGCGCGAGCGCTCGCTGAAAGTTCTGCGCATCGCGTTTTTATCGTCGACCGTCCTCGAATTCTTCGCCTCGGTAAGCGTGGCGATCGTGGCGTTGTACTTTGGCCTGAGTTATCTCGGCATGCTCGATCTGCACGGTGTGCCGTCGCTGGGTGCTGGCATGTTCTGCCTGCTGTTGGCACCGGAATTCTTCGCGCCGCTGCGGCGGCTGGCCGCGCACTACCACGACCGTGCGAATGCCTTGGCGGCAGTAGCCGAGGCCGAGCGCTTGCTGCAAGGTTTCGCGCCGCCTGTCGCGTACGCCGCTGCGCCGCCTGCGCGTGCCTTGGAACCGGCACAAGCCCATGCACCCTTGTTGCAAGCGCGTGGACTGGTGCTGCGTCCTCTTGGCGCGCCGCAGGTGGTGGTCGAAAATTTCGCGTTGACGCTGGAACCCGGACAGCGTGTCGCAGTGATCGGCGCCAGCGGCAGCGGCAAGAGTACGTTGCTGGAAGGATTGGCCGGTTGGCTCGCACCCGAGGCGGGCAGTGTGGCGGTACGCCCCGGTGCGCGCGTCGGCTATGCCACGCAGCGGCCCTATCTGTTTCACGGCAGCATTGCCGACAACCTGCGCCTGGCCGACCCGCAGGCCAGCGACGTGCGGCTGCATGCGGTGGCCGAGGCGGCACAGGTGCTGCGCTTTGCCGCGCACCTGCCGGCCGGCCTGGACACGGTGATCGGTGAGCGCGGATTCGGTCTGTCCGGTGGCGAAGCGCGCCGTGTCGCATTGGCGCGGTTGTTATTGCGCGAGCCGGACGTATTGCTGCTGGACGAGCCCACCGCCTTTCTCGACCCGGATACCGAAGCGGAATTGCTGCGCACGCTGGGCGTGTTCGCACGTGGCCGTGCGGTACTTCTGGCCACGCACAGTGCTGCGGTGATGGGTTGGGCCGATACGGCGATCGACCTGCGCGGCGCCACAGTGACCACCGAACTGCCATGAACCGCATCCAGCCCGATCGCTTGCGCGACATATTTCTCCGCCATGCCTGGCGTCTGCTGCTCTCCGCGCTGCTGATGCTGCTCACCATGCTTGCGGGTGTCGGCTTGCTGGGGCTGTCCGGCAGTTTCCTGACCGCAGCCGCGCTGGCAGGTGTGGCCGGCATGGGCACCGGCTTCAATTTCTTTTCGCCCTCGGCCGGCATTCGCGCCTTGACCTTTGCGCGCATCGCATCGCGCTACGGCGAAAAATTGATCGGCCACGATGCCACCCTGCGCATCGCCCGCGATCTGCGGGTGTGGTTCTTCCGCCGCGCCTTACCGTTGGCGCCAGGGCGATTGTCGGCGACCCGCACCGGCGATCTGCTGGCACGGCTGATGTCCGACATTGGCGAGGTCGATGGCCTCAGCGTGCGCGCATTGGCACCGCTGGCCGCGTTGCTTGGCATCTGGCTGGCCGGTATCGCTGCCGCCGCACTGATCTATCTGCCCGCTGCGTGCGTATTGCTGGTGCTCGGCGTGCTGATCGGTGGGCTGGTGCCGTGGCAGGTGGCACGCGGCGGCGCACAGCGCGAGCAGTTGCGTGCGCAGCAACGTACTGCCCTGCGCACGCAGGCGTTCGAAGGCTTGGAAGGTGCGGCCGATCTTGCTGCGGTCGATGCGCAAGGTGCCTGGCTGCAGCAGATCGACGCCGCGGCAGCGGCGGTGCTCGACAGCGATCGTATCCAGCGGCGCCGGCTGATCGCCGGCAACCTGCTGCATGCGCTCTGCGGTGGGGCGGGGCTGGCCGGCATGCTGTGGCTCGCACTCAGCGCTGCCCAACGCGGGCTGATCGCCGCCGAGCTGGCTGCAGGTCTGGTGTTCTTGACCATGGCGTTGCTGGAAGTCTGGGCCGGTGCCGGGCTGGCGTTGCAGTCGCTGCAAAGCGCGCGTGTTGCGGCCAAGCGCTTGCAGGCCATCGTCGATCAGGCGCCGTCGGTGCGCGATCCTGCACACGCAAGCGATGTGCCACGCACTGGCATCCTGCAATTGCAGCAGGTGTCGTTTACGTGGCCCGGTAGCGTGCGCCCGGTACTGCACGCTCTCGATCTGACCCTTGCGCCAGGCGAGCGCATCGCCATCAGCGGCGACAGCGGCAGCGGTAAAAGTACGCTGTCGGCGCTACTGCTACGGCTATGGGATCCGCAGGCCGGGCAGCTGAGCTACGCCGGCATCGACCTGCGCCATGTCGCGCAGGCGCAATGGCATCAGCGTATCGCCTGGCTGCCGCAGAACGCGCCAGTGTTTGCCGGTAGCGTGCGCGAGAATCTCCTCATCGGCGACGCCGCTGCCGACGATGTCACCCTGTGGCAGGTACTCGAACAGGTACGCTTGAGCGCATGGGCGAGCGCGCAAAACGGCCTGGACACCTGGGTCGGCGAAAACGGCGCCACGCTGTCTGCCGGTCAAGCGCGTCGCCTCGCCCTCGCACGCGCACTGCTGCGCAATGCGCCGATCCTGCTGCTCGACGAACCCACCGATGGCCTGGACGTGGACACAGGTCACGCGTTGCTGCTCGACCTGGCCGCCGCGCTCGGCGAACGCAGCCTGGTGATGATTACCCACGACGCGCTACCGCCTGGCGTGGTGCAGCGGCATTACCGGATGCGTAAGGGCAAGCTGGAACTGCTGCATCATCTTGCGTAGCCAACCTACGCGCTCATCGAAGAAGGGCGTGCGACGCCGAGGCTGATGGATTGTGTGCGCAGTCGATTGTCATCAAGCGAACAACGTCGGCAGCGATGCCATCACATCGGTCTTGGTTACTGCCAGCACCAATGCACAGACATTCAATGCGACCGTGATCCAGAACGTCATCTGAAATGCAGCCTTGCTGCATTTGTGACGGAAGATTTCCTGCGCCAGCAACGCACCTGGCCAGCCGCCGAGCAGAGCCAACAGGTGCAAGCTGGATTCGGGTGTGCGCCGTTGATTGCGTTGCGCGGCAGATTTGTCCATCGCGTAGATCAGCAGCGTGACCAGACTGGCAGCCGCGTACCAAAGCGGCACGATGACCGGTATCACGTGCATCAACGTGGCAGCCGCCAATGCCACTATCGACAACGCAGCCAGCGTCTTGCGCGGCAAGCCGCTGCGACGCTGCTCGGTTCTGATGGATGTGGTGCGGTCTGCCCAGCGCACTTGCGTGGCGTTCAAGCGCTTTTGCGCGTCGCGCGCGATCGCATAGGTGATGATCTCTCCATCGCGCGGGCGACGCGACTGCTGCGCAAATGCGCTGATATGCACGAATGCGCGGTCGCCGCCACCGTTGGGTGTGACGAAGCCGAAGCCTTTGTGATCATTCCAGTCGCTGAGACGTCCCTGGTAGCGCATTCGCATTCTTCTTATCAGGTGGTACGGGGTGCTGGAGCGGTCTGCACACTTACACATCATCGATTGCATCAGCCAGCAAAACAGGCGTGATCGTCCGCGTAAGCCGGGAGCAGTCGCTGATAGCAGCAGCGCAGAGTCGCGCCGAGCGAGCTCAATCGTTCTGCAGAAAATCGCGTATCGCCGGCCCGAACCGAGCAAAGTCGACCAGAAAGGCGTCATGGCCTTGCGGCGAATCCAGGGCGATGAACTGTGCATCCGCGCCGCCGGCGCGCAGGCCGTCGGCGATCTGTTCCTGCTGCTGCACCGGGAACAGGATGTCGGTGTTGGCACCGATCGCAAGCGCACGCGCAACGCGGATTCGCGCCAGACCGGCAAGCACGGTGTCGGTGGTCGACACGTCGGTCTGCGGCTTGGCGCAGGTGGGCAGGGCGCCTGCGTGGGCGTGGTCGATGCCGGTGGCCGGTGTGTCATCGACATAGTCGGCCAGGTCGAACCAGTCCATCGAGCGGCTCAGATACAGATAGCAGTTGGGATCGAAGAAGCGCACGAAGCGGCGCGCGTGGCCTTCCAGATAGCTTTCCACCTGGAATTCCAGGCCGAAAGGATCATCGGCCGCCTGCTCGGAATCCAGCCGCACGCGGCCGAAACGGCCGTCCCATTCCAGCGCCGAGCGATAGGTGATCACGCCGAGCTTGCGTGCCATGCGCATGCCCGATTCCGGGTAACGCGCATCGTCGTAGTGGCCGCCGTTCCAGTGCGGATCCAGCCGGATCGCCTCGCGCTGCAGCGAGCGAATGGCGATCGAAAACGGCAACGCCTGCGCGCTTCCGGAAATATTGATGTGGCTGCGTGCGATACCGGGATGGCGCAGCAGCAGCGCCAGCGCGGTCATGCCGCCCATCGAGTTGCCAATCAGGCAGGCCAGTTGCTCGATGCCCAGCGCGCGCACCACATCGGCAGCGGCATCGGCAACGTCTTCGATCGACAGGTCCGGAAATGTGAGGCGGTACAGCGCGCCGGTGGCCGGATTCACCGAGGCCGGTCCGGTCGAGCCTTTGCAACTGCCCAGCGAATTGACGCAGACAACGAACCAGCGTGCGGTATCGATCGGCTTGCCCGGCCCGACCATCGCTTCCCACCAGCCCGGCTCGGGATTGCCTTGATTTGCCGCAGCGTGCGCATTAGGCGACAGGCCGGTGACGATCAGGATCGCATTGCTGCGATCTGCGGCGAGCGTGCCCCAGGTCTCGTACGCCACACGTGCCTGATGCAACACGCCGCCGCGCTTCATGGGAAAAGGCGAGGGCAGTGCGTGGTACAGCGTGCCGGCGGGGATGAATTCGGTCATGTCGCAATTCTATCTGCCACGGCCTGCGCCCGGCGTGCAGGATCGAACGGGAGAGCCGGTTTGAGTGCTTGCGCTGTGTGATGCCATCCGCCGCATTCTCCGCGCCGTGCAGATCGTGTTGCATTGCACGTGACTTACTGCTAGCTGCTCTTTGTCTGTTGACCACACGCGTAGCAACAAAACGTAACGGGCAATCAGCGGCCGATCACCAGCTCCACCTGCGCGGCGGTAGGCAGTTCGACCATCACCCGAGCGCTCTCGACGTCATCGGCCTGGCGCATTGCGTTGCCGTTGCGTGACAGCCGTGCCAGCACCTGCACCTTGTCCAGCGACGACAGCCTGCGCGTCGGCATCGGGCTGTCGCCGTCGTCCAGCGTGATGGTCAACGGCAGCTCGCTGAGCGCGTGTTTTTCCACTGCGACCGGCATTGGCGTGTCGGCGGCGCGCGCGATCACGAAGACGCTGGTATCGCCAGGCATCCCGGCGCGTTTGGCGAATTCGGCGTCCAGCGTCACGCGCACCTGGATGCGTTTGCCAGTGGCCGCAGCGGCGGCAGGTGCGGCCGATGCCGGGAGTGGCGGCAGCTTGGCTTCCTCTCGCGCGGCATTGATCTGTTCGAGCAGGCCGGGGCGCGTCGTGGCATCGACCACGCGCAGCAGCGGCTCCCAGGTTGCGCTGGCCTTGGCCGCCTCACCGGCTTGGCGCTGCACCACGCCCAGGAACCAGCGCGCGCGTTGATGGTCCGGTTGCACCGCAAGCGCGTGTTCGAGCAGGCGCCCGGCTTCCGCATCGGGGCGGCCGCTGTCGTCGGCAAGCATGCGCGATTGCGCAGCGGCGACCAGCACGTCCGGCTCGTCGGGACGTAGCGCCACGGCACGTGCGAAGGCGTCGCGCGCTTCGGCGAATTTCTGCTGGCTGGACAGGGAGCGCCCCAGCAACACCCAGCCTTCGGCCTGTTCGGGATTGCTCGCCAGCGCCGCGCGCAGTTGCACGATGGCTTCATCCAGCGAGCGTGGCGCGGCCGGGCGATTGGTCGGCTGCTCGATCACGCCTGGCGTGCCGACCAGCCAGTACAACGCCGCACTCGCGGCCAGCAGCAATCCCGCCACACTCGCGGCCAAACCGCGCGCCTCGCGCCACAACGGACGCAGCACCGCGCCGAAGGCCAGCAGCGCAATCACGATCACCGCGATGACGAAGCCGGCCATCACCACTCCTGCTCGTCGGCGGGCAGGGCAGGCGCAGCCACGCTGCGTTTGCGTACCACCAGTACCACCGCACCGGCGCCCAGCAGCAACACCAGCAGCGGGCCGAACCACAACAGCCAGGTGCGCGATTCCACGCGCGGGCGATAGAGCACGAACTCGCCATAGCGTGCGACCAGAAACTGGCGGATTTGCGCATCGCTGCGGCCTTCGTGCATCAGGACCAGCACCTCGCGGCGCAGATCCTGCGCAATCTGCGCGTTGGAGTCGGCCAGCGACTGGTTCTGGCACTGCACGCAACGCAGTTCGGCGGTGAGCGCGTGGAAGCGCGCTTCTTCTTCGGCCGATGCATAGCGCAGCGGCGCCGGGTCGCCGACCGATTGGGCCAGTGCCGGCCAGGGCAACAACAGCAGCAGGAGCAGCCAGGCGCGCGTCATTGTTTGGCGTGCAGGTCCGGTGCGGCAGTGGGCGAACGTTCGATCTTGCTCAGCGCCGGAATCAGCTGGGTGTCGATGATGGATTGGGTGAGCATGCCGCTGTACTTCCAGCGCACCACACCACGTCCGTCGATCAAAAAGGTTTCCGGCGCGGCGGCGATGCCGAAATCGATGGCGGTGCGGCCATCTTTATCGGCGACCACCAGCAGATACGGATTGCCGAGTTGTTCGAGCCAGCGCAGCGCATCATTGCGCTCGTCTTTCCAGTTGTAGCCGATCACGCGCACGCGCTTGGTCAGCGCGAAGCGGCTCAGTACCGGGTGTTCTTCGCGGCAGGCCGGGCACCAACTGCCCCACACGTTGATGATGTACGGCGCGCCGCGCAGTTCGCGCGCATGCACCACGATGCTGGGGTCGTGCAGCAGCGGCAGCGCGAACTCCGGCGCGGGTTTGCCGATCAGTGCGGAGGGCAGGGCATCGCGATCGTCCTGACCGGAGCGCACCACCGCATACACCAGCAGCGCTGCCAGGGCGAGTAGCAGCACGATGGCGCCCACGAGGACGGCAGTGGGCAGGCGGGGCGAACGTGACTCAACCATCTTGGATCTCCGGAGAACGACGAAAACGCCGGTCGGCCGCGGTGACCAGGCCGCCGAGCGCCATCAGCAGCGCTCCCAGCCAGATCCAACGGACGAACGGTTTGAGGTGCACGCGCACCGCCCAGGCCTGATTGCCCAGCGGTTCGCCGAGGGCGACATACAGGTCGCCGAACGGGCCGGGGCGGATCGCCGCCTCGGTCAGCGTCTGGCCGCCACTGGCGTAGCGGCGCTTTTCCGCGTGCAGCACACCGACCGGCGCATCGTCCTTGAACACCTGCAGATTGGCACGGTCGGACACGTAATTGGGCCCGCGCAGCTCTTCCAGCCCATCGAAGTGCAGCGCGTAGCGGCCGATCTGCACCTGCTGTCCGGGCGCCAACGCCACTTCGCGCTGCAGGCTCAATCCCTCCACCAACAAGGCACCTGACAGGAACACCGCAACGCCCAGATGCGCCAGCACCATGCCCAGCATTTCGGGGGTGAATTTGCGTCCCTTGGCCGCGCGCCGCGTCCACAGGAACCGCACGGTGCCCAGCAACACCCAGGCGGCGCCGGCCACACCGAAGGCGGCTTTCAACTGCCCCTGCGGCGCCGCGAACCAAGCCAGCACGCCGGCCGCAAACGCCAGACCTGCCCACGGTGCCAGCATCGCCAACGGCCGTGAGGCCTGTTCGCGCTGCCAGCGGGTGAGCGGGCCGAACGGCAGCAGCGCCACCAGCGGCGCCATCAACACCAGGAACAAGGTGCCGAAATAGGGCGGGCCGACCGACAACTTCCCCAGCCCCAACGCATCGGCCAGCAGCGGATACAAGGTGCCCAGCAACACCATTGCGCAGGCGCAGGTGAGCAGCAGGTTGTTCAACAGCAACAAGGTTTCGCGCGAGCTACCGGCAAATGCGCGGCGCGGATCGTCCGCCAGCGACAGCCGCGGCGCGCGTAGCGCATACAGCAGCAGCGAACCACCGACCACGAGCAGCAAGAACACCAGGATGAACAGCCCGCGCGACGGGTCGGCGGCGAACGAATGCACGCTGGTCAACACGCCCGAGCGCACCAGGAAGGTGCCCAGCAGGGATAGCGCGAAGGCGGCAATCGCCAGCAACAAGGTCCAGCTGGCGAAGCTGCCGCGCTTTTCGGTCACCGCCTGCGAATGCAGCAATGCCGTGCCCACCAGCCACGGCATGAAACTGGCGTTTTCCACCGGGTCCCAGAACCACCAGCCACCCCAGCCCAGCTCGTAATACGCCCACCAGCTACCGAGCGCGATGCCGACGGTGAGCATCGACCAGGCGACGTTGGTCCACGGCCGGGTCCAGCGCAGCCAGCGCGCATCGATGCGGCCTTCCAGTAGCGCAGCGATGGCGAACGCGAACGGCACCGCAAAGCCGACGTAGCCGCAATACAGCATCGGCGGATGCACGATCAGCCCGGGGTCCTGCAGCAGCGGGTTGAGGTCGCCACCTTCCAGCGGCACCGGAAACAGCCGCGCAAACGGGTTGGAGGTGAACAGTAAGAACGCCAGAAAACCGATGCTCACCAGCGCCATGACGCCGAGCACGCGCGCGATGACATGCGCGGGCAGCTGCCGCGACCAGATCGCCACCGCGCCGGTCCACAACGCCAGCACCAGCGTCCACAGCAGCAGCGAGCCTTCGTGCGCGCCCCACACCGCCGAATAACGATACATCACCGGCAGCAGGCTGTTGGAATTTTCGGCGACGTAGCGCACCGAAAAATCCTGCACCAGGAAGGCGTGCGTCAACACCGCAAAGGCCGATGCGATCAACGCCAGCTGCACCAAGGCCGCCGGTCGCGCCACGGCCATCCAGCTGCCGCGCCCGCGCTGTGCACCGGCCAGTGGCACCACGGCCTGCACCAGCGCAACCAGCAGGGCCAGCACCAGCAGGAATGTCCCCAGTTCAGGAAGCATCGGGTCGGCGCGTTGACGAGCATGCAGTGGCGCCAGCATGGCGGGGGTATTGCACAGGCCCGATCCCTGCAGCGTTTGCAGGGGCCTGCCCAGGCACAGCGACGTCGTCAGCCGCATACACAACGCGCAAGCCAACGCCCTGCAGCAATGCCGATGTCCTGATGCACGTCATCAATGCAACTCTCCCGCCTGGTCCGCTGCGGCCGGCACATCGTGCTTGCGATGCGCGCTGCCCATCTTGTCGGCGACTTCCATCGGCATATAGGTTTCGTCGTGCTTGGCCAGCACATCTTCGGCGACGAACACGCCGTGCTGCATGCGGCCGGTGGCGACCACCGCCTGACCTTCGCGGAACAGGTCCGGCAGGATGCGGTCGTAACGCACCGGCAATTGCGCATCGCCGTCGGTGACGCGGAATTGCGCTTCCAGCGAACCGGACGCGCGTTTGAACGAGCCTTTTTCGACCATGCCGCCAAGCCGAAAACGCGAATGCTCGCCGGCATCGCCACGCAGCACTTCGGAGGGCGTGTACAGGTAGGCCACATTGCGCTGCAAGGCCATCGCCACCAGCGTGGTTGCCAGCCCGCCGGCCAGCACCAACACCAGCACCAGCCACAAGCGGCGGCGACGTTGCGGGTTCACCGGATCAGCTCCGCATCGCTGGGCACCGCACGCTTGCGCTCACGCAGGCGGCGCGCCTGGGCAGTTTTCAACGCGCGACGCACCTGCCAGCGGCCGGCGATCAGGTCCCAGAGCAGCACCAGCACGAACACCGCATAGGCGGCAATGACATAGGGCAGGTAGCTCATGCTGCACCCTCCGGCGCATCGCGCACGATCCAGGCCTTGCCGGCCTCGCGGCGAAGATTGTCGGCACGCGCGCGGGTCAGCAGCGAACCGGCAAACCAGAACTTGGTGCCGATCACCATCAACCACAGCGGCAGCAGCATGCTCGCATCGATCGTGGAGGGGCCGAGCAGGCGGATGCTCTGGCCTTGATGCAGCGAATTCCACCACACCACCGAATACCGGATCACCGGCAGCAGCGCCACCCCGACGATCGCCAACAACGCCGCCGCACGGGCAGCCTGACGACGATCGTCGATGGCGTGATACAAGCCGATCACGCCCAGATACAGGAACAACAGAATCAATTCGGTGGTCAGGCGCGGGTCCCAATCCCACCAGGCGCCCCACATCGGCTTGCCCCAGATGCTGCCGGTCAGCAGCGTGATCACGGTGAATGCCGCGCCGATCGGCGCACACGCCATTGCCAGGATCTCGCAGACCTTGATGCGCCAGATCAGCGCGATGGCTGCATACAGCGCCATCAGCCCGAACACGAACAGGCTCATCCACGCGCTGGGCACGTGGATATACAGAATGCGAAAGCTGTCGCCTTGTTGGTAATCCGCCGGTACCGCAAACAAGGCCTGCCAGATGCCCACACCCAGCAGCAACGCGGCCAGCGCGTAGCACCACGGCGCCCAGCGCGCAGTAAAACGGTCGAAGATCGGGGGCGAGGCGAGTTGGTGGAACCAGCGGACGACGACGTTCATGCGATGGCAGTAGCCTTTGGAAGGGCATGGGCTCTCGAAACAGCAACAACGCGTTGTGCAGGGTGTGCTATCGACAATGCATCGACTGCAACGCTCAACTCAACGAAATGCGGATCGCGGCCGCCGCAGCCAGCGGTGCCAGGACCACGCCGATCACCAATCCGGCGCCCAACAACAACAACGCACCCACCGCATCCTGTCCTTGTCCGCTGGCCGCGACGCTGCCGGCACCGAACACCAGCACTGGCACGTACAGCGGCAACGCCAGCAACGCCACGAGAATACCAGAGCGTTTCATCGTTACCGTCAGCGCTGCAACCACGGCGCCGAGCAGACTCAGGAGCGGTGTGCCCAGTGCCAACGATGCCAGCAGCACCGGCAATTGGTCATGCGGCAGGTGCAGCAACTCGCCCAGCAGCGGTGTGACTGCAATCAGTGGCAATGCACTGGTCGCCCAATGCAGTAGTACGCGCACCGCGATCAGCCAGGCCAGTGGGACTGGCGCCAGCAGCCATTGTTCCATCGAACCGTCTTCGACATCGCTGCGGAACAAGGTGTCCAGCGACAGCAGCCCGGCCAGCAACACCGACAACCACAGCACTGCCGGTGCGGCCTGTGCCAGCAGGTCCGGGCGTTCGCCCAAACCCAGCGCGAACAACACCACGATCAACAACGCGAACAGGGCGGGCTGCAAGGCATCGCTGCGACGGCGCCACAGCAGTTGCAGGTCGCGCCCCAGCAACGCGCGGGCCGCTTGCCAAAGCGAGGCTTGCGGCGAATGGGCGCTCATGCCGCGGACTCCAGGGTGAGCATGCGGGTGCGCACCGGTGGCGCGGCATAGGCGCCGTGGGTGGTCACCAGGGCCGCGCCACCGCCGCGCAAATGCGCGGAGATCATCCGATTGACCAGGGTGATGCCGTCCAGGTCCAGATTGGCGTAGGGCTCATCCAGCAACCACAGCGGCGCTGGCGACAGCCATAGCCGGGCCAGCCCCAGCCGCTTGCGTTGGCCAGCCGACAACTGCCGCACCAGCGCATCTTCGTAACCGGCCAGGCCGACGATCGCCAGCGCGCTGCCGGGCATCTGCTTGGCGCGGCGGCCATGCAGCCCGCACAGAAAATGCAGGTTCTCCAGCGTGCTGAGGTCGGCTTTCAGACCGGGCAGGTGGCCGAGATAGGCCATGAAGCGGCTGCGGTCGCCACGCCTGGCGGTCTTGCCATCGATCTGGATCTGCCCGCGCTCCACATGCAACAGGCCGGCCAGTACGCGCAGCAGCGTGGTCTTGCCGGCGCCATTGTCGCCTTGCACCAGCAACGCCTCGCCGGCATCGACGTGGAAATCCAGCGGGCCGAATACCGGCTCCTCGTTGCGGCTGAAGGCCAGGGCGTGCGCCGCCAGCAGCGGCGGTGCGGTGTGCAGCGGTTCGATCATCGGTGCAGCAGGCTCCCGTCGCAGGACGGCATGGGGAAGGGCCGGGCCAGGGCGCAAGCCGGACCGGGCGCGCATTGTAGCGACGATGGTGGCACGCCGGGGACGTGTGCGGCAGCGTTGCGGGCGTCGCGATGGGTCGGGGAACGCCGTTTTGCAGCGTCCGGGCGCAACCGCCTGGCGGCTTTGCGTACACTCGCGGTCCCCGTTTCTTGTCCGGACAGGCACCATGCCCCTCACGACCAAGCTGCCCAAGGTGGGCACCACCATCTTCACCGTCATGTCGCAGCTGGCGGCCGAGCACGGCGCGGTCAATCTGGGCCAGGGCTTTCCCGATTTCGCGGTACCGCAGCGGCTGGTCGATGAACTGACCAAGGCCATGGCGGCCGGCCACAACCAGTACCCGCCAATGACCGGCGTGGCGGCGTTGCGCCAGGCCATCGCGGGCAAGGCGCAGCGTTGCTACAGCGCGCAGGTCGATGCCGACACCGAAATCACCGTCACCAGCGGTGCCACCGAGGCCATCTTCAACGCCATCCACGCGGTCGTGCGGGCCGGCGAAGAGGTCATCGTGCTGGACCCGGCTTACGACTGCTACGAGCCGGCGATCGATCTGGCCGGTGCGCGTGCCGTGCACGTGGCGCTGGACCCGCAGACCTTCGCGGTCGACTGGGCTGCGCTGCGCGCCGCAATCACGCCCAAGACGCGCCTGTTGATGATCAATTCGCCGCACAACCCCTCCGGCGCGATGCTCTCGGCCGCCGACATGCAGACGCTGACCGAGCTGCTGCGCGGCACCGAGATCTTTTTGCTCTCCGACGAGGTCTACGAACACATCGTCTTCGACGGCCACCGGCATGAATCGGTGCTGCGCTGGCCGGAGCTGCGCGAACGCGCGTTCGTGATTTCCAGCTTCGGCAAGACCTATCACTGCACCGGCTGGAAGATCGGCTACGCCATCGCACCGCCGGCGCTCACCGCCGAATTCCGCAAGATGCACCAGTACAACACCTTCACCAGCTTCGGCCCGGCTCAGCACGCCTTTGCCGCGATGATCCGTGACGAGCCCGAGCACGACGAGCAACTGGGCGCGTTCTACCAAGCCAAGCGCGACCGCTTCCGCGAACAGCTGCTGACCACGCGCCTGACATCGCTACCGGTGCCCGGCGGTTATTTTCAGCTGGTGGACTATTCGGCGATCAGCGATCTTCCCGACACAGAATTCGTGAAGTGGCTGACGATCGAGAAGGGCGTGGCCGCGATCCCGTTGTCGCCGTTCTACGAACATGCGCCAGCTGGTCAGCGCCTGGCGCGGCTGTGCTTCGCCAAGAACGATGCGACATTGGATGCGGCGATCGAGCGCTTGCAGAAGCTCTGACCAGCCGGGATTCGGGAGTCGGGATTGGCACCGGCGGCGAGCCGCTTGTCGCTTTGAATGCACACGAAACCCATAGCACCAGGCCACCCGAAACCCGCTGTTTCGAATCCCAAATCCCAAATCCCCGCCTACTATGAACGACCTGCGCATCTCCCTGATCCAAGGCGACACCCGCTGGCATGACCCGGCCGGTAACCGCGACTACTACGGCGCGCTGCTGGAGCCATTGGCCGGGCAGACCGATCTGGTGATCCTGCCGGAGACCTTCACCAGCGGGTTTTCCAACGATGCCATCGACAAGGCCGAAGGCATGGACGGGCCGACCGTGGAGTGGGTGCGTGCACAAGCCGCACGTCTGGGCGCGGCGGTCACCGGCAGCGTGCAGGTGCGCACTGATGCCGGGGTGTTCAACCGCCTGCTGTGGGCCACGCCGGACGGGACACTGCAGTCTTACGACAAGCGCCACCTGTTCCGCTTCGGCAATGAGCACCTGCGCTATGCGGCGGGGCGCGAGCGGCTGACGGTGGAATGGAAGGGCTGGCGGATCAATCCGCAGGTTTGCTACGACCTGCGCTTTCCGGTGTTCTGCCGCAACCGCTTCGATGTCGAGCGGCCCGGCCAGCTGGATTTCGATCTGCAATTGTTCGTGGCCAACTGGCCGTCCGCCCGCGCCTATGCGTGGAAGACGCTGCTGCGCGCCCGCGCGATCGAAAACCTGTGTTTTGTGGCGGCGGTCAACCGCATTGGCGTGGACGGCAATCAACTGCATTACGCCGGCGACAGCGCGGTGATCGATTTCCTCGGCCAACCGCAGGTGGAAATCCGCGAACGCGAGCAGGTGGTCACCACCACGATCAGCGCAAGCGCACTGGCCGAACACCGCGCGCGTTTCCCCGCGATGCTGGATGCCGATCAGTTCGAGATCAGGGATTAGCGATTCGGGATTGGTGCAAGCCACTGCCGCTCGGCTATTAGTGCGCCCGCTATTGCCAATCCCCAATCCCGGCTGCTGGTTGAGATCACGGATGCGTGATTCGACATTGGTGCAAACCCCTGCAACTCAGATGCCAACGCGCCCGCTGTTACCAATCCTCAATGCCGAATCCCCAATCCCGGCTACTCGGCCAGCTTGATCTCGTAAATCTTCGGCCAGCGCTTGCCGGTGACGAACAAGCGATCGTGCTCGGCGTCGTAGGCGATGCCGTTGAGGACATCGTTGCTGGGATCGGTCAGCGTGTCGGCATCGGGAACCAGCGCCTTCAAGTCGATCCAGGCGATCACCTTTCCGCTGGCCGGGTCGATCCGTGCGATGCGTGTGGTCAGCCAGACGTTCGCCAGCAACGCGCCCTTGACCCATTCCAGTTCGTTGAGGCTGTCCAGCGGCTTGCCGCGGGCGGTGACGGTGATGCTGCCGATCTGCTTCAGGCTCTGCGGATCCAGTCGGCGGATGCTGGCGGTGCCGTTGCTCATGTAGAGCTGGTGGTCGTCGCTGGTCAGTGCCCAGCCCTCGCCGGAGTAGGTGAACTGCGTGCGCGGCGCCAGCGTGGCCAGGTCGTAGACGAAGCCGCGCTGGTTGCGCCAGGTCAGCTGGATCAGGCGGTCCTTCCAGGCCACGATGCCTTCGCCATAGAACGGCGGCGGCATGTTGGTCTGCTGCAGGACCTTGCCGGTGTCCAGATCGACCTTGCGCACACTGGACTGGCCCAGCTCGCCGGTGCTCTCGTACAGGTGCCCGTTGAGATAGAACAGGCCTTCGGTAAAGGCCGCGGTGTCGTGCGGATACGTCCTGACGACGGTGTAGCCCTGGCTGGGAATCGTCTCGCCGCAGTGGGCGAGGGAGGGAAGCAGCAGGGCGCTGACGAGCAGGCTGTAGACGGTGCGTGGCATGCCGCGATCATCCCACGTCGCGGCTCCAGGTGGCAGCGCTGCTGCCATGTCGAAGCCAGGTAAGACTTCGCTGAACAGACGCATGCGCCGCGCTGACGCCTTGTCGCGGCTGCCACATCGGCGCTGCTAGTCTCCCGCCACGTCCACCACTGGCACTGCTCACATGATCAAGTCACTTTCGTTGTTCGCGCTGCTGGGCGCCGCCACGCTGGCTCCGCAAGCGCAGGCCGCCGGCAACATCGATTGCAAGCTCTCGTTCAACCTGTCCGGCTGGTCGGTATTCTACAAGACCGCCAGCGGCACCGGCACCATCAAGTGCGACAACGGTGCGGTCATCCCGGTCAAGATCTCCAGCAAAGGCGGCGGCCTGACGGTCGGCAAGTCCAAGATCGTCGGCGGTCGCGGTACCTTCTCAGGCGCCTATAGCCTCAACGATCTGTTCGGCACCTACGCCGCGGCCGAAGCGCATGCCGGCGTGGTGAAGTCCAGCACCGCCCAGGTGGTCACCAAGGGCGATATCTCGCTCGCCCTGGCAGGCACGGGCGAAGGCGTGGATCTGGGCGTTGCGTTCGGCAACTTCGTGATCGAACGGCGTAAGTAAGCGTGTGATCGGGCAGCAGCGCTCAGTTATCGAGCGCTGCTGCCGGCAATCAGCTGGTCACGGCGGAAGTGTCCAGGGTCCGCGCGTAACGGCTTGTCGCACGTTGCCAGCACCGGCACTTTTCAGAGTTCGAAGCTCTGCTGCTCGCACGGAGTCACAACAAAAAACGGCCCTTCGCAGGGCCGTTTTTTAATGCGCGTGTCGCAACTCAGCGACCGCGGTTGCCGCCACCTGGGGGGCGACGATTGCCGCCGCCTGGCGGACGACCGCCCGGGCCGCGCGGTGCGCCACCTAGCCCACCCGGACCACGTGCGCCGCCACCGGGGCCCCCGGGGCCACGGTTGGCAGACGCCGGGCCGCGATTACCGCCCGGACCCGGACGCCCACCACTCGGACGTGCGGCGCCGTAGGGGCTGAACCCCGGGTTGGCGTGGTCGGACGGGAAGCTCGGTGCGTTACCCGGATGACCGTAGGGGTGCTTGCGCTGTCCCTGGCCTTGGCCCTGCGCTTGGCCCTGACCACCTGCGCCGCCGCGTCCCTGGCCTTGTCCCTGGCCGCCAGCACCCGGACGCGCGCCGCCCGGGCCCTTCTTCGCATACGGACGCGCCTGGCCGGTACCTGGACCGCTCGGGCCGGCATTGCGGTGGCCGCTGGGGCCGGTGCTCACGCCATCGGGCACATACCAGCTACGGAACGCGGCCGGGTTGCCGTCCGGCAACGAACGGTCGCCCTTGGCCGGACCACGCTGCTTGAACGGGCGCTGCTGCGACTGCTTCGCCGCCGCTTCGCCGCTGACGGTCAGGCCGCCCTTGAAACCGCCGGGCTTGCCGCGACCGCCGCGGCCGCGATCTTCGCGCAGGTTGTCGAAACGACGCAGCTCGCGGCCTTCATCGGCGCCGGAGGTCTGCCCATTGACGTAGGCATTGCTGCGGTTGCCATCGCGCGAGACGTGCACGGTGGACTTGGCGGCGCGGCGCTGGCCGATCACCGGCTGCAGCGTCAGTGCCGACGGCGCGCCTTCTTCCAGCTTGAGTTCGGCGCGCAGGGCGTCGACCTTGTCCTGCGCCACTTCCACCGACTGCCCGCGCAGCAGTTCGCGCGGCAGCGAGATCTTGCCGTAGCGGCTGCGCTTGAGGCGGCTGACCTGGCAGCCCTGCGATTCCCACAGGCGGCGCACTTCGCGGTTGCGGCCTTCCTTGACCACCACGCGGAACCAGTCGTGCGAATCGGTGCCGCCGATACGTTCGATCTCATCGAACTTGGCGCCGCCGTCTTCCAGCAGCACACCGCGCGACAGGCGCTCGATGATGACGTCGGAGACCTTTTCTTCGCCCTCCGGGGCGCGCACGCGCACCACGTATTCGCGTTCGACCTCGTAGGAGGGGTGCATCATCGCGTTGGCCAGCTCGCCGTCGGTGGTGAGCAGCAACAGGCCGGTGGTGTTGATGTCCAGCCGGCCGATCGCGATCCAGCGCGAGCCCTTCAATGCCGGCAGCGACTCGAATACGGTCGGGCGACCTTCGGGATCTTCGCGCGTGGTCACTTCGCCTTCGGGCTTGTTGTAGATCAGCACGCGCGAAGGTTCGGTCAGCGCGCTGGCCACGAAGCTACGGCCATCCAGCTCGATCTTGTCGCCGCTGCGCACCGACATGCCGGTCTGCGCGACGGCGCCATTGACCTTGATCAGGCCATCGGCAATGCGCTGTTCCAGCGCGCGGCGCGAACCCAGGCCGGCCTGGGCCAGCACCTTGTGCAGGCGCTCTTCCAGCTTCGGCGCTTCGGGCGCGCTGTCGCGCTTGAGGGAAAGCTTGTTCAACGACAGCTTGCGGGGGGTGTCACTCATATGTCTGGCTCCGGCCGACGCGTTGCGGGTCGGCCTCTGGGTCGGAATCGGCTTCGTCAACAGCCACGGTCGTCGTCGCGACGGCGTTGTCTTCGTCTTCGTTCACTGCATCCGCGCGCGTGCCCGGCGCGGTGTCGGGGTCGCCCTCGCGGGCGCTGTCTGGGTCCTGCATCTGTTGCGTGTGCTGCGCCGAGGAAGCCTCGGGGTGGTGCGGTGCGTCGTCGCTTAGCGTATGGGCGGTGTCTTCTGCCGCGCCGGCGTCGGGTGCTGCGGTATCGGTGTCTGCATCGTGGTGCGATGCGTGGTCGTCGTCGCTGCTGCTGTCGATGCCGACATCGCCATCGACATCTGGATCGGGAGCGAGGTCTTCATCTGTTTCGATCGAAACATGCGCATCGGCGGCAACGTCTGCGTCGTCTTCGTTGTTGTCCGGCGCATCAATACGTCCGTCAGCGCCGGTCCCAACATCTGCGTCGCACGCAGCGTCAGTCGTATCCGATGCATCGGCAGCGACACCGGCATCGGTGCTGCCGTCAGCCGCTTCGGAGGCGTCCGCACCGTCCTGGCCCTGCGCCGCATCCAGCGCCGCCGAGGCCGGCACTGCGCCATCGAGCTGACCATCGCGGTCCAGCGGCAGCTGCGGTTCCAGCTCGGCGATGTCCTTCAACTCAGACAATGGCGGCAGCTCGTCCAATCGCTTGAGCCCGAAATAATCCAGGAAGCCCTTGGTGGTGCCGAACAGGGCCGGCTTGCCGGGCACGTCGCGGTGACCCACCACGCGGATCCACTCGCGTTCTTCCAGGGCCTGGATGATGTTGCTGCTGACCGCCACCCCGCGCACCTGTTCGATCTCGCCACGGGTGATCGGCTGGCGGTAGGCGATCAGCGCCAGGGTCTCCAGCGTGGCGCGGGTGTACTTGGTGCGGCGTTCGGTCCACAGCCGGGCGACCCAGCCATGCACATCGGTCTTGACCTGGAAGCGGAAGCCGGAGGCCACCTCGACCAGCTCCACGCCGCGCTCGGCGCAGGCCTCGCGCAGCAGTTCCAGTGCGCGCTCCACGCTGCCGGGCGGTGCCGGCTCTTCTTCCGGAAACAGCCCCTGCAGCTGCGCCAGCGTCAGCGGCTGGCTGCTGGCCAACAGGGCGGCTTCGATGATGCGGGTGATCAGCGCTTGATCCATTCGGTGATCGGCTTCAGATAGGTTCGTTGGCAGCATCGCTGTCATCGAATTCGCTGGAGAATTGCAGCGGCGCATTGGTGTTGCCCAACGCCAGCGACTTCACGTAGATCGGCGCCAGCGGCGCTTCCTGCACGATATCCAGCAACTGCTCCTTGGCCAATTCGAGCAGCGCCAGGAAGGTGACCAACACGCCGAGCTTGCCTTCTTCGGCCGTGAACAGCGATTCGAAACGGTAGAACTTGCCGTCGTCCAGGCGGCTGAGCACATCGCCCATGCGCTGGCGCACGCTCAGCGCTTCGCGCTTGATCGCATGGCCGGTGAACAGCTCGGCGCGCTTGAGCACGTCGTACAGCGCCATCAGCATTTCTTTCAATTCCACCGGCGGCGGTAGCTTGACCGCGGCGCGCTCGGGCAGATGCGCCTGCACCGGCGCGCTGTCGCGGCCCATGCGGGGCAGGGTGTCCAGGTCTTCGGCGGCCTGCTTGAAGCGCTCGTATTCCTGCAGACGGCGTACCAGTTCGGCGCGCGGGTCGTCCTCTTCGCCTTCCTGGCTCGCCGGGCGCGGCAACAGCATGCGCGATTTGATCTCGGCCAGAATCGCGGCCATCACCAGATATTCGGCCGCCAGTTCGAAGCGCAGCTCCTGCATCACATTGATGTAGTCCACGTACTGCCGGGTGATCTCGGCGACGGGGATATCCAGGATGTCCAGGTTCTGACGGCGGATCAGATACAGCAATAAGTCCAGCGGACCTTCGAACGCATCCAGAATCACTTCCAGCGCATCTGGGGGGATATACAGATCCTGCGGGATCTGCAGTACCGGTTGCCCATGCACCACCGCCAGCGGCATTTCCTGCTGCTGTGGCGTCGCGCTTGTGGCTGGCGGAGTCGCGACGTGCGCGAGTTCGGAATTCATCAGGTCGACATCGGGTCTTACGGTCGCCGGCCGCGGTCTGAGCCGCGCCTGCAGGGCTTTGCCTTGAGTTATTGCGATCAATGTCGTGCCTGCGCCGGCACGATCCCACAAATTCACATGAAACGTGCGCCGCGTGGCATGCGGCGACGGAACAGCGAGGAGGTCGTCTACGCGGGCCGGGGGTGGGCAGCGAATCGGTCGTCGAGAAGAGCGTTGAGCCTGGGCCGACGGGCCGCTGCGTCCGGTTGCGTGTGCAGTGGTGCCAAGGGTAATGCGTACGCGGGGGCGGTGTCCAGCGCCGGGCCGGCTAGAATCCCTGCGGTGATCTTCAAGTCCTGGGTGAGGTGGCGTGTGTGGTACGTAATCGAAGGGTATGACGGCGCCGACGCATTGGCCGCGCGGCAGCAGGCGCGACCGGCGCATCTTGCGCGCCTGCAGGCGCTGGCGGCGGCCGGTCGGCTGCTGGTGGCGGGGCCATGCCCGGCCATCGATGCCGAAGATCCGGGTCCGGCCGGTTTCAGTGGCAGCGTGGTGATTGCCGAATTCGACGCACTCGAAGACGCGCGGGCCTGGGCCGATGCCGATCCGTACGTGGACGCGGGCGTGTATGTGCGCACCGAGGTCCGGCCGTTCCGGCGGGTGCTGCCATGAACCGGGTCGAGCGGATCCGCATGGCGCTGCAGGCGGCGCTGGCGCCCACCGAACTGGAGGTGGTGGACGACAGCCATCGGCATGCCGGCCACGCCGGCGCGCGCGACGGGCGTGGGCATTTCAATGTGCGGGTGGTCAGTGCCATGTTTGCCGGCAAGCCGCTGCTGGCGCGCCATCGGGCGGTCTACGCGGCGGTGGGCGAGATGATGCAGACCGACATCCACGCCTTGTCGATCGAGGCGATTGCGCCGGGTGAGGCGAGCTAGCTGTGATCTCTCGGCAGGTTGTTCATCTGGCCGAAGCCTGGCAGGCAGGCCGGCGGGCTTCTATGCCGGCGGCTGCGATGACCTGCGGGCGCGAACCAAGGCCCCGAAACCCAAGGTCACCCTCATGTGGTTCCGGGGTCGCCTCCACGTCAATCAGGGGAGCCCCACGGCCGTGTCACAGCCGCCGTTTCGAATGACGCAAGATCGAGCCGGGTGTTCATTCGAGGTCAGATCGCCCAACCTACCTGGCAACGTGCTGTCCCCGTCCGAGTACAAGCTCGCCAAGGCTGCGTGCCTGAATGCCGTACTGCAGTTGGCCGAGAGCAAGCTGGACCCAATCGACGACCGCTCGACAGAGCGCACATGGATCGCGTCACCCACGCTCTGTCGTGCAGCACGGCTCACTGCACACGCTGAATAGTCATGCTCTCCAATTGCAGATGGCCATTCAGTCCACTGTCGTATCTGGCCATCAGAGCCTCGAACATCGAACGTAACCCCGCTGAAGTGGTGGAGAACTCTCCATAGTTCGGATCGAAGAGGCTGACAGTTCCGTGGGAACTGGAGGCAGTGATGGCGTGCCTGACATGCTTTCCGCGGTTGGCTTCAAAGCACAAGCTGATCAAATGGGCGCGACCATTGCACGCAATTTCTCGTAATGCCGTCGATAGCTCTTCCCTCCTGTATATCGGGGCGTCACCTATAGGCTGCAGACCTTGATCTCGCAAAAGGGTTCTGCGCGCCGAGATTCGAGCTGCTTCCCGCTGTTCCCGCCCCCCGTCCACCGGCGCTACGGTATCTTCGTATTGTTGCTGGAGGACCAACGCATCGCCCGGGTCCAGTTGATCCATTCGGACATTCGCATGCGACTGGTCACGCAATTGCAGCCATTGGATTGCAAAACCCATACAGGATTGACTGGCGTTCGCATTATTCAACCGTGCAACTCTGTAGTTGAATACTGCGTCGATATCCGCGTCAGAGGAATCATCATCCCCGTCGGAGGACTCATCTGAACTACTCAGCGGCTTCGACGATGCACAGCCGCGGTCTACGGATTGTCTATTAAATGGTCCTGGCCGATGAAGACCAACCTCCAGCCTGACCCTCGCTCTGCCACGTTCAAGATGCGTGAAGGGTGGAGACGCCGACTGCGGTTCAGCAGACTTCCTCGCGCGAGCAGACCTGGGCGACAGTGATGCCAGCGCACCGTCTGACGCATGGGCGTTTGAGGACTGCGTTTCGCCTGTTGTCCTGGTATTGCGATCTGTTCCTTCCAGTGCGTGGTTCTGGACTGGGCTGGGGAAGGCGCTGGATAATTTTCCTAACATTCACTTACTCTCTTATGAGTATTTAGTACGACCATCATGATGTTTTCATCATTCGCGCTGGACGCCCAAATCCCTGCGCAATGGTCGCCGCGATGTTGAAGGCGGCGTCTGCTCTGTGGCGTGGGCTGCTAATGTCCAGGCGATCCTGCCGCGCTCGGTTTCGAAGCGCATAGATCCACGTTGATCTCCTGCAGTGACTCTGGAAGCAAGTTTGGCAGCGAGCTCTCCGAATCGTGTTGGCTCACCGAAGTCCTGGCTGGGACGACGAAGGGTTGACGCGGAGGACGACCGAGCCTTCCCCGGCAAACGACTGATCATTGGCTTGCCGGTGTTGCACCGGCGGAGGCTCCGTTTTTTCAGTGTTCGCCGCTGCCGCACGGTGGATGGAGCTGTGAAGGAGGCGGCGTGTTCGGTGCCAGGGACCAAGCACTGCCGGTGGTTTGGCGCGTCGCGTCGCGCGATTGTTGTCTGTGGAACTTTGGGCACAGTTTTGCTGCGTCGCAGCACACCGTTTCACGTATTCATCACCTGTAGATGGTTGATCTGTAAGCGTTTTCACAGATGTGAAGACAGGGGTTTACGCCTGCTTATGAAAACGCTTACAGTCCGCGCCAGTTTTGGGAAGTCGGTCGCGGAGGGCGTCACGAATGGCCAAGGGTGCGGTCACCATCAAAGATGTCGCTCGAGAAGCACAGGTCTCCGTGGCCACCGTGTCGCGCGCGCTCAACGGGCACGACAACGTTGCCGGACCGGTGCGTCAGCAGGTGCTGGAAGTGGCCAAGCGGCTGCGGTACAGCCCGCATGCAGCCGCGCGCAGCCTGAGCAGCCGGCGCTCGCAGACCCTCGGTGTGGTGCTGCCGGATCTGTATGGCGAATTCTTCTCCGAATTGATTCGCGGCATCGATGGCGCGGTGCGGGCGGCTGGGCAGCACTTGCTGGTGTCCAGTTATCACGGCGACCCCGAAGCCCAGGGCAGGGCGCTGCGCTCGATGCGCGGGCGCGTCGATGGCTTGCTGGTGCTGTCGCCCTATGCCGAGCAGCCGGGGTTCCTCACCGACAATCTGCCGCAGTCGCTGCCGACGTTGCTGATCAATGCGCATCTGCCCGGTGCCGGTTATCCGGTGCTGAGCATCGACGACCACGCCGGTGCCATGGCAATGAGCGAGCATCTGCTGCGTGCCGGGCACCGCCGCATCGCCTTCGTCGGCGGCCCCGCGCTCAATTTCGATGCGCGCGAACGCCTGCGCGGCTTCCGTGATGCGCTCGCTGCGTTTGGCGCGCAGGCGCAGGGTGTCGAGTACCCGGGCGACTTCGACGAAGCCTCCGGCCACCGCGCCGGGCTGGCGATGCTGGCGGCCGGCGCGCTGCCGGATGCGGTGTTCGCCGCCAACGACATGACCGCGCTGGGTTGCCTGTACGCATTCGCCCAAGCGGATGTGTCGGTGCCCGGCGACGTGGCGCTGGCCGGGTTCGACGACATTCCGCTGGCCCGGTTTGTCCATCCGGCGCTGACCACCATGCGCGTGAGCATCGCGCGGCTGGGCGAGCAGGCGATGACCCGGCTGATGCATCTGGCCGAAACGCCTGACCGCGACGACGGCATCCGTCAATTGCTCTCGCCCGAGCTGGTGATCCGCGCCTCCTGTGGTGCCGGCGGACCTGGCCCCTGACTTCTGCGGCCCTGCGTTTTCAGGCTGCCGACCCTTTTGCGGACGTTCTGTTCGCTCCCGCTGCCCGTGCAGCGGCTGTTCCTGCACCACTGTAATGCCACAACAACAATCTGTACCGATCCCTGGAGGGACGACCATGCGCCACCACCACTCCCATTTCGCCCGTCCGGCGCGCAAGCTGCTCAGCTGCGCGCTCGCCAGCTGCCTGATGCTCGGCGCCGCACCGGTCTTCGCACAAAGCACCGGTGCGACCATTCGCGGACAGGTCACCGTCGACGCCGCACCCGCCGCCCAGGCGCAGGTTACCGCCACCAATCTGGCCACCGGCCTGACCCGCACCGTGCAGGTCAGCAATGGCGGCTATTCGGTGGGCGGTTTGCCGCCGGGTTCGTATCGCATCGACGTCACCGCCAACGGTCAGACCAGCTCGCAGAACGTCACCGTCCAGGTCGGCCAGACGGCCACCCTGAATCTGGGCGTCGGCGGCGAAGCGGCCACGGCCGCGGGTGGTAACGCCACCACGCTGGACGCGGTGCAGGTCAAGGCGCCGCCGGTGCTGGTCGAGACGCGCACCTCCGAGAACGCCACCTACATTTCCAACGTGCAGATCCAGAACCTGCCGCGTGCCACGCGCAACTTCCTGGAACTGGCCGACACCGTGCCGAACGTGCAATTCACCCGCGAGGCCAACGGCACCACCAAGGTGCGATCGGGCGCCACATCGGCCGAAGGCACCAACGTCTACATCGATGGCGTCAGCCAGAAGAACTATGTGCTGACCGGCGGCGTCAGCGGCCAGGATTCCAGCCGCGGCAACCCGTTCCCGCAATCGGCGATCGGCGAATACAAGGTCATCACTTCCAACTACAAGGCCGAGTTCGACCAGGTCAGCGGCGCGGCCATCGTGGCCTCGTCCAAGTCCGGTACCAACGATTTCCACGGCAGCTTCTTCTGGGACACCAGCAACGACAGCTGGCGCGAAGAGAGCCCGCTGGAGAAGAAAGCCGGCGTGCGCGACGACTTCGAAGAAACCCAGTACGGCGCCACCTTCAGCGGCCCCATCCTCAAGGACAAGGCGCACTTCTTCATTGCCTATGAAGCCAAGGAATACACCACGCCGAACGTGGTGATCCCCGGCTCGATCTATTCCGACCGAGTCGACCAGCTGCCGGCGCAGCTGCAGCCGTTGGTGGTGACCTCCAGCACGCCGTTCAAGGAAGACCTGTACTTCGGCAAGATCGACTGGACCATCGGCGACAACAACCTGTTCGAACTGACCGGCAAGTACCGCAAGGAAGACGAGCTCAACGACGTCGGCCAGACCTCGACCTACGAGCACGGCAGCATCAACGGCCAGGAAGAAAAGCGCGCCAACCTGCGCTGGCAGTACAGCGGCGCCAACTTCCTCAACGAAGCCAACCTGAGCTACGAAAGCGCGTTCTGGAACCAGGCGCCGATCAATAACGGCAACGGCTACATCCTCAGCTACGCGCCGGTGCGCGGGAACGAGACCGACATCCTGGCGGCCGGCGCCGGCAGCAGCTTCCAGCGCAAGGGCCAAGAGGGCTGGACTTTCCAGGACGACCTCACCTTGAACAGCCTGGAATGGCATGGCGCGCATACCGTCAAGATGGGTGTGAAGTTCAAGAGCATCGATCTGGATTCGACCCAGTTCAATCCGGCCAACCCGCAGTACTACTACAACATCCTCACCGACGTGCAAACGCCGTACCGCGTGCGCTTCGGTGCGCCACTGGTGGAAGGTGGCGGCTCGGTGGTGTCCAAGAACAAGCAGTACGGCATTTACCTGCAGGACGACTGGGAGGTCAACGAGCACTGGACCCTGAATCTGGGCGTGCGCTACGACTACGAAGAAACCCCGGCGTTCCTGGATTTCGTCACCCCGTCGGATGTGGCCGGCGCGTTGCAAAACTGGCCGAACCTGCGCAACGCCAACTACACCATCAACGACTTCATCAGCACCGGCAACAACCGCAAGGCGTTCAAGAATGCCTGGCAGCCGCGTCTGGGCGCCTCGTACGACCTGTTCGGCGACCAGGCCCACGTGATCTACGGTGGTGCCGGCCGTGCGTACGACCGCAACATCTTCGATTACCTGGCACTGGAGCAGCTCAACAACTCCTTCAATTCGTATAGCTATTACTTCACCAGCCCCAACAACGGTGCTTGCCTGGGCGACCCATGCACGCCGTGGAATCCGGCCTATAACAGCCAGGAAGGGCTGAACACATTGACCGCCAACAGCACCGGCGGTGGCGGACGGGAGGTCTACCTGATCGACAACAACCTCAAGACCCCGTATTCCGACCAATTCAGCATCGGCATGCGCAACATGGTGCCGTTGTGGGGCCAGGACTGGTTTACCGACGTGACCCTGAGCCGCATCGAGAGCCATGACGGCTTTGCCTTCGTGCGCGGCAACCGCCTGCCGGACGGCTCGTTCTTCCAGCCGGGCACCACCTCCGGCGCGCCGACCGACGGCCCGGATGGCTATAGCGCCATCGTGCTGGGCACCAACGGTGTGGAGACGCGTAACAACCAGCTCGCCTTGCAGGTGGAAAAGCCCTTCGACGAAGAATCCGGCTGGGGCCTGACCGTGGCCTACACCTATTCCGATGCCAAGGAGAACCGCCAGTTCGGCGAGCACTATGCGCTGGACCGCGAACGCATCCAGGACTACGGCTGGCGTGAGGCCGGCGGCATCCCGAAGAACCGCCTGGTGGTCACCGGCATCTACGAGTTGCCGTATGAGATCAAACTGTCCGGCAAGCTGTCGCTGGCTAGCCAGACCGCGCGTTACGGCCAGAATTGTCTGGCCGGCAACGATCAGTGCGACATCATCCAGTTCAAGCCGGATGGCACGCTGGGCTACAAGGAATTCAGCATTGCCGCCAATAAAGAGTGGGATACCGGGGCAGGCGTCAAATTCAACGTGCGTGCGGATATCCTTAACGTGTTCAACTGGGTCAATTACGCCACCTTCAACGGCGATACCGGAACATTGCAGGACTTGAACACGGCTTACGGCACACCGACCGGTGTGCTTGCGTCGCCGATGCGCACCTTCCGTCTGGCCTTCGGTCTGAACTGGTGAGGTGCGCGACCGCCCTGGCTGCAACGCCAGGGCGGTCGAACTCGGCGCCTGGATAGGGTAGGTTTGCGTGCGAGATGTAATCGATTACACAGGTGGGGGGCGGATGGACAGGGGCAACACGTCGCGATGGTTGACGATTCCACTCTTGCTGGGCGCGCTGGTAGTGGCGTCGTGCAAGCAAGCCGAGGAACCCAAGGTGGCCGAAAAGAAGGCGCCGGTGAAAGTCATCCTGGTCGAGGCGCAACTGCCGCCCAAGCCGGTCAAGCCGCCGCTGCCGCCGCTGTTTTCGGACATCGAACGCCGGACCTTCCAATTTTTCTGGGACACCACCAACGAACTCAACGGATTGGCGCCTGACCGGTTTCCGTCGCGCCCGTTCGCCAGCATCGCCTCGGTGGGGTTTGCGCTGACCGCGTATCCGATCGGGATCGAAAACGGTTGGATCAGCCGCAATCAGGCGATCGACCGCACCCTGACCACACTGAAATTCTTTCGCGACGCGCCGATGGGGCCGCAGCGGACCGGTCGGGCCGGGTACAAGGGCTTCTACTACCACTTTCTGGACATGCAGCAGGGCAACCGCTACGACAGCTGGGTTGAGCTGTCGAGCGTGGACACTGCATTGCTGATGATGGGCGTGCTGTTCACCCAGTCGTACTACGACGGTGACGACCCGCGCGAAAAGGAGATCCGCCAGATCGCCGACGCGCTGTACAAGCGCGTTGACTGGCGCTGGCTGCAAGAACGTGCGCCGCTGATCTCGATGGGCTGGTTCCCCGAAAGCGGCTGCATCAATCACGACTGGATGGGCTACAACGAGGCGATGATGCTGTACATCCTCGCCTTGGGCTCGCCCACCCATGGCGTGGATCCGGACGCGTGGACCAGCTGGACGCGCACCTATAACAACGATTGGGGCGTGTACCAGGGGCAGGAATACCTCTCGTTCGGCCCGCTGTTCGGCCACCAATACAGCCATGTCTGGATCGACTTCCGCGATATCCAGGACCAGTACATGCGCGAGCGCGGCATCGATTACTTCCTCAACAGCCGCCGCGCCACGCTGGCGCAGCGCGACTACGCCATCGACAACCCGATGAAGTGGAAGGACTACGGCGAAAACGTCTGGGGCCTGACCGCCGGCGACGGCCCGCAGAACACCAGCCAGGAATACCGCGGCGAGCAGCGCCAGTTCCGCCACTACTCCTCGCGCGGCGCCGGCCTGCGCGAGAACTTCGACGACGGCACCATCGCGCCGACCGCAGCCATCTCCTCGATCGTGTTCGCCCCGGAAGTGGTGATCCCGGCCACCGAAGAAATGCACAAGCGCTACGGCGACTTCCTGTATTCCAGCTATGGCTTCCTGGATTCGTTCAACCCCAGCTTCAACTACGACATCCCGCTCAAGACCGGGCGCATGGTGCCGGACCGTGGCTGGGTCGCCAGCGACTACATCGCCATCGATCAGGGTCCGATCCTGGCGATGATCGCCAATTACCAGAACGAATTCGTCTGGAATGTGATGAAGAAGAATCCTTACATCCGCGCCGGTCTGGAACGCGCCGGCTTCACCGGCGGCTGGCTCACCCCAGAAGGCGAGCCGCAGCCGGCGCCGCAAAAAGACGAGCAGAAGGCTGCGGCGCGCGCGCTGGGCATGGCCGAGTCGCGTGCCGCCGCCGCCCAGGCCCAGCAAGACCCCTCGCAGCGCCAAAACTCCACGCAACGCCCCAAACCCGAGTAATCCGTGCGCCTTTTGAAACTGTTGATGTTGGCCGCCGCCCTGTGCGCAGGTGTGGCGGGATGCGAACGCTCCGATCCGGGCAAGACCACCGTGCGCTTCTGGGCGATGGGCAAGGAGGCCGAAGTGGTCTCCGAACTGGTGGCCGACTTCGAAAAGCAGAACCCCACCATCCATGTGGATGTGCAGAACATCCCGATGACCGCGGCACACGAAAAACTGCTGACCGCGTTCGCTGCCGATGGCCTGCCGGACGTGTGCCAGCTCGGTAACACCTGGTTGCCGGAGTTCGCGCTGCTGGACACGCTTGAGCCGATGCAACCGTATGTGGCGCACTCGACCATCGTCGATCCCAAGGACTACTTCCCCGGCGTGTGGGACACCAATCTGGTCGACGGCACGCTGTACGGGGTGCCGTGGTACGTCGACACGCGCCTGCTGTTCTATCGCAAGGACTTGCTGCGCGAGGCCGGCTACAGCGAAATGCCCAAGACCTGGGCCGAGATGGAACAGGTGATGGCGGCGATCAAGCGCAAGGTCGGCCCCGACCGTTACGCCATCCTGATGCCGCTCAACGAATTCGAACAGCAGCTGTCGTTCGCGCTGCAGCAGGACGACCGGCTGCTGCGCGACCATGACAACTACGGCAATTTCCGTGGCGCCGGTTTTCGTAAGGCGCTGGGTTTCTACGACAACATCTATCAGAAAGGCTGGGCGCCCAAGGTCTCCGAGACCCAGGTCTCCAACGTCTGGTACGAATTCTTCAACGGCTATTACGCGTTTTATCTGTCCGGCCCGTGGAACGTGCGCGAGTTCAAACTGCGCCAGCCGCCGGGCATGGAGGGCAAGTGGGGTACGGCGCCGTTGCCGGGACCCAATGGCTTGGGAGCCGGTATCGCCGGCGGCTCCAGCCTGGTGATCTTCAAGTCCTCGCAGCACAAGGACGCCAGCTGGAAGCTGATCGAATACCTGTCCGAGCCCACGGTGCAGGCGCGCTTCCACGCCATCATCGGCGACCTGCCGCCGCGTCGCAGCACCTGGAAGCTGCCGTCGCTGGCCAACGACGAACTGGCGCACGCGTTCGGCGATCAGCTGGAGCGGGTCAAGGCCACGCCCAAGGTGCTGGAGTGGGAGCGCATCGTGCAGGAAATGCGTCTGGTGACCGAGCGCGTGGTGCGCGGTGGCCAAGCGCACGAAGCCGCCGTGCAGGAACTGGATCAACGCGTGGACGAAATTTTGGCCAAGCGGCGCTGGATCTTCGAGCAGGAGGGGGGGGATGTTGGCCCGGCCGGTGAAACGTCCACGCCGGCAGCAGCGCCGGCTGCTGTGCAGGCCACTCCCCACGCTGCCGCAGCGAGCCAGGGAGCCGCACGATGATGAAGCGTAATTCCGTCGCCGGCTGGGTCTTCGCCGCGCCGTCGATCATGGTGCTGGGCATGTTCTTCGGCGTGCCGGTGTTCGCCGCGCTGGTGCTCAGCGTCACCGACTTCGATCTGTACGCGCTGGCCGACAGCAGCCACCTGCGCTTCGTCGGCCTGGGTAACTACATTGACCTGCTGCAGACGCCGCTGTTCTGGAAGTCGCTGTGGAATACCACCTACTTCGTGTTGTTGGGCGTGCCGATGTCGATCGGCGTGTCGCTCGGTGCGGCCCTGCTGCTCAATGCCAAGGCCTCGCGCTTCAAGGCGCTGTTCCGCACCGCCTTGTTCGCGCCGGTGGTGACCACGCTGGTGGCGGTAGCGGTGATCTGGCGCTATCTGTTCCACATCAAGTACGGCCTGGTGAACTTCGGCCTGGGCCAATTGGGGATTGCCCCGATCGACTGGCTGGGCGACCCGCGCTGGGCCATGCCCACCATCATGCTGTTCGCGGTGTGGAAGAACTTCGGCTACAACATGGTGATCTTCCTGGCCGGCTTGCAGGCGATCCCGCAGGACCTGTACGAAGCCGCGCGCATCGACGGCGCCTCGCGCTGGAAGCAGTTCCTGCACATCACCTTGCCGATGCTTGGGCCGGTGCTGATGGTGGTCGGGGTGATCACCATCTCCGGCTATTTCCAGCTGTTCGCCGAACCCTACGTGATGACCCGCGGCGACCCACTGCAGAGCACCGTCAGCGTGCTGTATTTCATGTTCGAAGAAGGCTTCAAGTGGTGGAACCTCGGCCGCGCGTCGGCGGTGGCTTTCCTGTTGTTCCTGATCATCCTGGCGGTGACCACCGTGATGCTGCGCTTTGGCCGCAAGAAGGACCTGATATGAGTCGTGATGTCGGCGAATCGCGCTGGAATGCCGTGCTGATCAACGGCGGCTTGCTGGTGCTGGCCTTGATCAGCCTGGCGCCGTTGCTGTGGATGCTGTCGGTGTCGTTCATGCCCACCGGCGAGGCCAGCCGGTTTCCCCCACCGATGCTGCCGTCGGCATTCACCACGGCCAACTACCACGAGCTGTTCGCGCGCACCGGCATGGCGCGCAACTTCGCCAACAGTTTGCTGGTGTCCGGACTGATCACGCTCGGTTCGTTGCTGATCAACACCATGGCCGGTTATGCGTTCGCCAAGCTGCAGTTCGTCGGCCGCGAGCGCATCTTCAAGATCCTGATGGCGGCATTGGTGATTCCGGCGCAGGTGGCGATGCTGCCGCTGTTCCTGCTGATGAAGCAGCTGCATCTGGTCAACAACATCGGCGGGGTGGTGGTGCCGGCGTTGGCCACGGTGTTTGGCATCTTTCTGGTGCGTCAGTACGCGCGCAGCATTCCCGATGAGTTGATCGAGGCCGCACGCATCGACGGCGCCAGCGAGATGCGGATCTTCTTCCAGATCGTGTTGCCCATGCTCAAGCCGGTGCTGGTCACCCTGACCATCTTCACCTTCATGGGCTCGTGGAACGATTTCATGTGGCCGCTGATCGTGCTGACCGACCAGGAGCAATACACCTTGCCGGTGGCGCTGGCGGCGCTGTCGCGCGAGCACATCATGGACGTGGAATTGATGATGGCTGGCGCAGTGGTGACGGTCATTCCGGTGCTGCTATTGTTCCTGGCGCTGCAGCGTTACTACATCCAAGGTCTTCTGCTGGGGAGTGTGAAGGGGTGAAGCCTGTGTTCCTGCGACTGTGTGCCATGGCCGCGTTCGTCACGTCTGCGGGCGCGGCGCAGGCGCAGGAGCGTGTGCTTGACGGCTTCAACGACATCGGCGCCTGGCGCCTGGTGGTGTCCAATCAGGTCAGTGGTTCGCTGCGCCCGGTAGCCACCACCTCCGGCGGACATGCGCTGTGCCTGGACTACAACTTCAACGGCGTGTCCGGCTATGTAGGCATCCGCCGTAGCTTGCCCATCGAGTACCCGGACAATTACCGGCTCGGCTTTGTGGTGCGCGGCGAGTCGCCGTCCAACGATCTGCAGCTCAAGCTGATCGATGCCAGCGGCGACAACGTGTGGTGGGTCAACCGGCCGGGCTTCAACTTCCCGAAGAACTGGACCACGTTCACCTACCGCAAGCGCAACATCGAAAAAGCCTGGGGCCCGGGTCAGGACAAGCAACTGCGCAGCAGCGCGGATGTGGAGTTCACCATCTACAACAAGGTCGGTGGCAAGGGCTCGGTGTGCTTCGACCGGCTGACGCTCACGCCGCTGCCGTCAGAAGACACCTCGCCGCTGCAGACCAAGGCCATCACCGACACCGCGCCTGCGCTGGAACAGCGGTTGGCCGACGGCAAGCCTGACACGTTCTGGCTCAGCGGCGCGGTCAAGCAACAAACGGTCACGCTGGATCTGGGCAAGGTGCGCGAATTCGGCGGCGCCGTGGTGCAGTGGGTGCCGGGTCTGCAGGCTTCGCAATATGCGGTGCGCTCTTCCAGCGACGGACGCAGCTGGCGCGATCTGCGCACCGTCACCGCCGGAGCCGGCGGCACCGATTGGCTGGCCTTGCCCGATACCGAAGCACGCTATCTGCGCTTCGATCTCAAGGACGGCCCGAACTGGCGCTACGGCATCAAGGAAGTACAACTGCAGCCACTGGCATTCGCCGCAACGCCGAATGACTTCATCAAGTCGCTGGCCGCGCAGCTGCCGCGTGGCAGCTACCCGCGCGGCTTCTCCGGCGAGCAGCCGTACTGGACCATCCTGGGGTTGGACGGTGGCACGGAACAGGGCCTGATCGGCGAAGACGGTGCGGTGGAAGTGGGCAAGGGCGGTTTCAGCATCGAGCCGTTCGTGGTCACCGGTGGCAAGGTGCTGCACTGGTCTGACGTCAGCAGCGAGCAAAGCCTGCAGGACGACTACCTGCCGATTCCCAGTGTCGACTGGCATCACGATCTGATGAACCTGCGCGTCACCGCCTTCGTGCAAGGCACCCCGGAGCAGGCGCAACTGGTTGCGCGCTACCAGCTGCAAAACACCGGCAAGGACGCGCGCGAGTTCACCCTGGCCCTGGCGGTGCGTCCGTTCCAGGTCAATCCGCCGTCGCAGTTCCTCAACACCCGGGGCGGCGTCAGCCGGATCGAACAGCTCACCGTGGATGGCGCCCAGGTCAGCGTCAACGGCAAGCCGCGCGTGTTCGCCGTGCAGCGACCGGATGCCGGCTTCGCCAGTGCCTTCGACAGCGGCATGGATGTCGGCCATCTCACTGCGGCCACGCCGCCGACGGTCACCCAGGTCAAGGACGAAACCGGCCTGGCGTCGGGCGTGCTGCTGTATCGCTGGAAGCTGGAACCGGGCCAACGGCGCGAGGTGGCGCTGGTGATTCCGCAGACCGGCACCGCGCAGTTGCCTGCCGGCTTCGATGCGGAGACCGCGCAGCAACAGGTGGCGCAGCAATGGCGCGGCAAGCTCGACCGCGTGCGCATCAGCGTGCCGGCCGAAGGCAAGCCGGTGGTCGATACCTTGCGCACGGCGCTGGCGCACATGCTGATCTCGCGCATCGGGCCGCGTCTGCAGCCGGGCACCCGTTCGTACTCGCGTAGCTGGATCCGCGACGGCGCAATGATCTCCGAAGGGCTGTTGCGGCTCGGCCGCGAAGACGCGGTGCGTGACTACGTGGACTGGTTCGCGCCGTACCAATTCGCCGACGGCATGGTGCCATGCTGCGTGGACGACCGCGGCAGCGACCCGGTGCCGGAAAACGACAGCCATGGCGAGTTGATCTACAACATCGCCGAGTACTACCGCTACACCGGCGACAAGCCCTTCCTGGAGCAGATGTGGCCGCACGTCACCGGCGCGTTCGACTACATGGAAAAACTGCGCGCCAGCGAGCGCACCGAAGACAACTTCATGCGCAATCCGGCCTTCTACGGAATGATGCCGGTGTCGATCAGCCACGAAGGTTATTCGGCCAAGCCGGTGCATTCGTACTGGGACGACTTCTGGGCGCTGCGCGGCTACAAGGACGCGGCGATGCTGGCCGGTGCGCTGGACAAGCCAGACGACGTGGCACGCTTCAGCACTGCGCGCGATGAATTCAGTGGCGACCTGGTCGCTTCGTTGGGCGCGTCCGTGCGCCAGCACAGCCTGGAGTTCCTGCCGGGTTCTGCGGAACTGGGCGACTTCGATGCGACCTCGACCACCATTGCGCTGACCCCGGGCGGCGAGCAGCAACATCTGCCGCAGGATCTGCTGCGCAACACCTTCGAGCGCTACTGGAAAGAGTTCTCCGACCGCCGCGACGGCAAGCGCGAATGGAAGGACTACACGCCCTACGAATGGCGCAACGTGGCAGCCTTCGTGCGCCTGGGGTGGCGCGACCGCGCCTGGGACGCCACTGCGTTCTTCTTCAAGGACCGCGCGCCACAACCCTGGAATCAGTGGGCCGAGGTGGTCTCGCGCACGCCGCGCACGCCGTTCTTCGTTGGTGACCTGCCGCATGCCTGGGTCGCCTCGGACTTCGTGCGCTCGGTGCTGGACATGTTCGCCTACGGCCGCGAATCCGATGCCAGCCTGGTCATCGCCGCCGGTACGCCAACGCGCTGGTTCGAAGGCAAGGGGATTGGCATTGCCGAACTGCGTACACCTTACGGGCGCCTCAACTACACCTTGCAACGCACCGATAAGCAGTTGCTGCTGCAGTTGCAGCCCGGGCTGATCCTGCCGCCGGGCGGCGTGGTGCTGCCGTGGCCCTATCAAGGTTCGCCGGGCAAGACCACGATCAATGGCGAATCGGCCGAATGGCAGAACGGCGAGTTACGTATTCAGCAGCTGCCGGCCAACGTGCAGATCGATGTGCCAAGCGCGGTGCGGCGGGCCGAGCGCGCCAAGCAATGAGTCAGGCGTGGCAGCTGACCCGGGCAGCGCCAGCACGGCGATGTAGCGAATGCCCGGTCGTGTCGCTTGCGCTGCTGCTGTCCCCCACTGGGCGGGCGGCAGGCCACGCAGGGCATCCAGCCTACGTACGTTGCCCAGGGGGTAAACCGATCAAGCCGCACAGACCGCGAAGTCATCGAGCGCAGCGTCGCGCGAGCTGACTAACCTGCACCACGACCGCGAAGACTGGCCGGCACGACGCGCCTGCGCGCATCGACCGTGTGTTCTTTCAACAGAACCGCCTGCTAGCCCGTAAAGCCGGCATCCTGTTCGACACATCTTATGCCGAAGGCCGCTAGGCATCGGATCACTATGGCGTGTGGGTACTCCTACAACTCGCGCCGGATCAGCTCGCCGCGCCACAGGCGAGTGATTGGATCGCAGGCTTTCCCCTGCCCACGAATCACGGTCTTTCCGCAGACGCCATGCTGACCATGGCTCGCCTGAGCAAGTCTGACGGGATGATTGCTCGGCGCAAGTAAGACATGACCGTGTAGGTCGCGCTCAGACACGTACAAGCGTTACCGATGGTGCAGACCGGGCCCCAAGGTGCTCCTACAAGAAATCAGCGCGTCAAACTGCGTTGATCGCCCAGCAGTCAACCATGCAGGCGGTTGAAGATCTGCACCCCGGCCAGCCACACCCCGGCCATGCTGCCGAAATTGGTCAGCAGAAATGTCAGCACCACGCGCGAGACGCGGTTGCGGTACCAGCCGCGCAGCGTCTGCGCATCGTCGCGCAGCGACAGGAAATCGCCGTACGCCGGCTTGCGCATATGCACTTCGACCAGCGCCGCGAAGGCACCGGTCGGCACGCTCAGCCGGAACGGTTTGAACGGCGCCACGACCGCAGCGGTGAGAATGCTCAACGGATGGCTGCCTGCCAGTAAGCAGCCCAGCGCCGCCATCCCGCCGGTGTACATCGCCCACTGCAGCAGCAGGTCGGCACCCATGCTCAGGCCACCGCGCCAGAACCCGATGCCGATGCCGGTGATGATGACCGCCAGGATGCCCAGCGTGATCCATGGGATGCGCTTGCGCTGCTGCACGTATTCCAGCGATTCGCGCAGCGGGCCGGGCGCAGCGGTATCCTGTTCCAGATGGCGCGCAAGTCCAGCCAGATGGCCGGCGCCGACCACCGCCAGGATCTCGCGCTGATCTGCGCTGACTTCTTCGCGCAGACGCGTGGCCATGTATTGATCGCGCTCGGCAATCACCGTCTCGTACAACTCCGGGCTCTCGCTGGCGAAATCGCCGAAACTCGCTTCGAGCATGTCGCCTTGCTTGAGCTTTTCGATTTCCTCTTCGCCCACCTCATCGGCAGCGAACAGGCCGCCAAGCAATCCGCCAGCCAGTTTCATCTTGCCGAAGAAGCCCAACCGCCCGGATGCACGCTTGAAGGTCAGGCCGACTTCTCGATCGATCAGGTGCACTGGCAGGCCCTGCGCGCGTGCCAGGTTCACCGCTTCCTTCAACTCTGCACCCGGCTCGATGCCGAGTTGCTTGGCCAGGCGACGCTGATACGCCGCCAGGGCCAGGTTCGCCGCGAACAAGGCCACGCGTCCCTTGCGGATCACCTGCACCAGATCCAGGCGGGCGAGGGCGTCGGGGTCGCTGAGCGCCTGCAGGCGCTGCGCATCCAGCTCCACTGCCACCGCGTCGTAACGCCCGCTGCCGATCGCGCGTTGTACGGCGGCCACACTGGCCAGCGACACATGCGCGGTGCCAAGCAAGGTATAACGCACGCCGTCGCGTTCGACGATGCGGTGCGGCTGGCCGGACAACGCATCGTCCAGAACGTGGGTGGTCTGCTCAGTCATGTGGGTGTTCATCACAAGGAGGGGCGGTGTCGCTGGAGCCGAGCGCGCGTTGCATCTGCACGCCGTCCAACCAGCGACCGTGTTTGCGGCCGATTCCGCTGAAGACTCCGACCGTGCGAAATCCAAAACGTTCATGCAATTTTCGCGATGCAAGATTGCCCGCATCGCCAATCACCGCAATCATCTGCCGGAATCCGCGCTGCTCACACAGCGCGATCAGCTCGCCGAGCAGGGCGTTGCCGATGCCGCGGCCTTGCATCGCCGCTGCAAGGTAAATCGAGTTCTCTACCGTCCAGCGATAGCCTGCGCGCGCGCGAAATGCGCTGGCATAGGCATAGCCTGCGACCACGCCATCGAGCTCGGCGACCAGATACGGGTAGCCCGCATCCACGATCGCGCTTACCCGCGCGCGCATCTCTTCGAGCGATGGTGCGCTGTATTCGTAGGTGTTCACCCCGGCGATCTGCTCCGCATAAATCGCGGTGATCGCCGGAATGTCCGCAGCACGGACTGCACGCAGCTCGACGGGCATGCGGTCAGTCGATATAGCGCTTGAGCAGATCGCCGTACGCATCGATACGACGGTCGCGCAGGAATGGCCAGATGCGGCGCACGTGCTCGCTGCGCTGCAGGTCGACATCGCAGATCAACACGGTCGGGTCCTGACCTGCTTCGGCAATGAACTCGCCTTGCGGCCCCAGCACATGGCTGTTGCCCCAAAACTGGATGCCCGATGCGCCCAGCGGCGAGGGCTCATGGCCAACACGGTTGCACGACAGCACCGGCACCCCGTTGGCCACCGCATGGCCGCGATGGCTGAGGATCCAGGCATCGCGCTGGCGCTCCTGCTCGGGCTGCTGGTCGTCCGGATCCCAACCGATCGCGGTGGGGTAGAGCAGCAGCTCCGCACCGGCCAGCGCCATCAGGCGCGCCGCCTCGGGATACCACTGATCCCAGCACACCAGCACGCCCAGGCGACCGACCGAGGTATCGATCGGCGTAAAGCCCAGATCGCCCGGAGTGAAATAGAACTTCTCGTAGAAGCCCGGGTCGTCGGGGATATGCATCTTGCGGTACTTGCCGAGCAGGCGGCCATCCTTTTCGAACACCACCGCCGTGTTGTGATACATGCCGGCCGCGCGGCGCTCGAACAGCGAGGCGACCAGTACCACGCCGTGCTGCTTGGCCAGGGCGCTCAGACGTTCGGTGCTGGGGCCGGGAATCGGCTCGGCCAGATCGAATTCGTCCACCGATTCGTGCTGGCAGAAATACGCGCCGTTGTGCAGTTCCTGCAGCAGCACCAGCTTGGCGCCCTGCGCGGCGGCCTCGGCCACACGCGATGCGATGACGGCCAGATTGGCCTCGGCGTCGCCGTGGTTGCGCTCCTGGATCAGCGCGACGGGAAGGAGATGACGGGTCATGGCAGCATCCAACTGAGTGACGCACTAAGGTAGCGCGCCATGGCGTAACACCGGCCTGCCGGCCGGAACAGGAGCCCGCGCGCGACATATGCGGCCGCGACGCAGGCAAGGTTTGGAGCTACTCCTGCAGCGGCTAACAACACATAGCGAGCAGTCGTCAGGTGGGCGTGGACGGCGCGCAGGAACCGGAGTGTACGAGTGCTACATGCCGATTCCGAGCACTGGCCGCGCCCGCCTGGCGGTGAGCGCAGTCGTTTTGTTAGCTGCTCCAGGCGGCGAGCAGGCCTGCCGGCAATTGCATGGTCAGGCAATGCAGGCTGCCGTTCTGCCAGATCAGCGCACGGCACGGCACCGGCACGATCTCGTGCTGCGGGAACGCCTGTGCGAGCACCGCCTGTGCGGTCGCGTCGGCGGGGTCGCCGTAGGCCGGCATCAGCACCGCACCGTTGACGATCAGGAAATTGGCATACGACGCGGCCAGCCGGCGGCCATCGTCCAGAATGGGGTCAGCCCATGGCAGCACGAACAGGCGATACGGCTGCCCGTCGGCCTTGCGCAGCGCAGCCAGTTCGGCGCCCATCGCCTGCAGTTCGGTGTAGTGCGAATCGCTGGCCACATCGCAGCCTTGGTAGACGATCGCATCCGGGCCGGCAAAGCGCGCCAGCGTATCGATATGCGCGTCGGTATCGTCGCCTTCCAGGTAGCCGTGATCCAGCCACAGCACGCGCTCCTGCGCCAGCCACGTCGCCAGATCGCGGCTGAGCGATTCGCGCGTGCGCTGCGGGTGACGCTCATGCAGGCACTTCCACGTGGTCAGCAGCGTGCCGGCGCCATCGGTTTCGATCGCACCGCCTTCCAGGGCGAAGTCGATGGTCTCTACCTGCGCCGGCACGAACACGTGCGCCGCATCCAACGAGCTCACCAGTTGATCGTCCAGGCTGGCTTCGAACTTGCCGCCCCAGCCGGTGAAACGGAAATCCATCAACCGGAAGCCGGCTTCCTGGCGCAACGTGATCGGGCCGGAATCGCGTAGCCAGGTGTCGTTGTACGCGGCGATCACGAAACGCACGCGTGTCATGTCCACCCGCGCCGAACGCAGCCGTGCTTCGGCATAGATCTGCAGGTCGTCGTCGGCCACGCAGATCACCACTGGCTCGAAGCGGGAGATCGCCGTGACCAGCGCGATGTAGGTCTCTTCCACGTCGGCCAGACGCTCGGCCCAATCGGTGCCGGCATGCGGCCAGGCGAGCAACACGGCGGATTGCGGTTCCCACTCGGCGGGAAAGCGAAGACGGTCAGTCATGCCAGGCAAATACTCATCTTGGTGTGCGGGCTATCGCTCGCACGTTCATCGATATCCCGCACGCGAATGCGGGCTCTTGCGATCCTGGCGCGCATCCGCACGCCGGGGCTTGGTACAGCGTCGCAGCAACGCATGTCCGGCTGCTGACGGACGCAGCACATGTCGCGATGCGAACTGTGACGGCCGGAGTGCAGCGAACGGCGCCAGCACGTCCGGCCGAGTTGTCATCGACGCATTACCGGATCGGCGGCTTGGGCCCGATCTCGTTGGCATCGGCCTTATTGGCCACCACGTCGATCACCTTGCTCTTTTCGAAGTACACGGTGAAGGCCGGATACACCCAGCGATGGATCGTCGGCCACTGGCGCTTCTGGCCGCCGCGCGGGGCGAGTTTTTCCTGCGGCGTGCCATAACGGCCTTCGACCTGACTCATGCTCTCGCCGCGCAAGGGCAGGGCAGCGGCAGGCTTCTGCTGTACACGGTCGACCAGCAGCGTATCGGCCGAAGCGACGGCACTGATCCCCATCAGCGCGATTGTCAGCAAGATCGGCGGCATCACAAACAAACGGTTGCGCATGTCATCTACTCCCCAGTGGACAAGATTTCAGATGGTGATTACAGCAAAAAACCGGGACGGACGCCGCTGCGATGCGACTGGTCGGGCAGCACCGCGATTGTGCGGGCCGTGCTTGCGTGCCTGGCCAGCGCCTAGCCGTGTCGGCGGCAGAGTCATGTCGCAATAACCGGCGCGAAGCAGCGGCCAAGAAAAAACCGCCCGGAGGCGGCTTTCTCGGGTCTTGCACGCGCCGAAGGCGTTAGCGCTGACGTGCCTTGAAACGCGGGTTCGACTTGCAGATCACGAAGACCTTGCCACGGCGGCGGACCACCTTGCAGTCGCGGTGACGGGTCTTCGCAGACTTCAGGGAGGACAGGACTTTCATGGCACACCTCGGCGTAAACGGTTGGATTCGATGGAAGAGTGCCCGCAATCGATGGTGCACCCGGAATTAAGCCGGCGATTCTAACCGGCTTTTTGTCGTGCTTTCAAGTGGTTGCAGCGCGATCGCCATGAGCGGCGCTACACTACCGCCTGATGACCTCCCGGAAACCTGAATGACCGACCTGTCGCCCGTCCTCACCATCGATGGCCCTTCCGGCGCCGGCAAGGGGACCGTGAGCCGGATCGTGGCCGCCCGGCTGGGCTGGCACTACCTCGATTCGGGTGCGCTGTATCGCGCCGTCGGTGTTGCAGCGAGCTGGGCCGATCTGGACGTCTCCGACGCTGCGGCGTTGGTGCGCTGCACTTTCGACACCAAGGTGGAGTTCGACGACGCTGGCGAGGCAGGGCTGCGGGTGCTGGTCAACGGGGTCGATGCCACCAGCGAACTGCGTCTGGAAACCACGGGCGCACTGGCCTCGGCCATTGCCGCCATTCCCGAGGTGCGCAGCGCCCTGAAGGAGCGCCAACGCGCATTCAGGCGAGCGCCCGGGCTGGTCGCCGACGGTCGCGACATGGGCACGGTGATCTTCCCCAATGCCGCATTCAAGGTTTTCCTGACCGCCAGCGCCGAAGAACGTGCGGGCCGTCGCCATAAACAGTTGATGGAAAAGGGTGTTTCGGTTATCTTTGACGACCTGCTGCGCGAGATCATGGCCCGAGATGCCAGAGATGCGCAGCGGGTGGTGGCGCCATTGCGGCCGGCCGAAGACGCCGTGCTGATCGATACCAGCGGAATAGGGATCGAGGATGTCGTCCAGCGTGTGGTCGGGTTGCTCGCAGATCAGACGCCGTCGTAAGCGTTCCGCAAGCGGGCCTGTCCCGCCGACCGTAAGGCGTTCCAAAGCTCCGTCGCGCATCCTGCGTGGCGGTTCTACTACTTCCCAACCGACTCGCTGTTCGGAGTCGACCAACAGGCTGGGCGGTCCGTCTCTGTCGCACCCCGACGATCGGCGCCCGTGTGTTCAACTGAGTAAATTCAAATGACAGAATCTTTTGCAGAACTGTTCGAAGCCAGTCAAGCCAATCTGGCTAAGCTGAAGCCGGGCTCGATCGTCACCGGTACCGTCGTGGAAGTCCGCGGCGATGTGGTGGTGATCAACGCTGGCCTGAAGTCCGAAGGCATCGTGCCGATCGAGCAGTTCCGTAACGACGCTGGCGAGATCGATGTGGGCGTGGGCGACCAGGTCAAGGTTGCGCTGGACTCCATCGAAAACGGCTTCGGCGAGACCGTGTTGTCGCGCGAGAAGGCCAAGCGCGCGATGGTATGGGACGAGCTGGAAGAAGCGTTGGAAAAGAACGAAACCATCACCGGCCGCATCAGCGGCAAGGTCAAGGGTGGTTTCACCGTGGACATCAAGGATGTCCGCGCGTTCCTGCCTGGTTCGCTGGTGGATGTGCGCCCGGTGCGCGACCCGGCTTACCTGGAAGGCAAGGAGCTTGAGTTCAAGCTGATCAAGCTCGATCGCAAGCGCAACAATGTCGTGGTGTCGCGTCGTGCAGTGGTTGAGAGCGAGCACTCGGAAGAGCGCGAGCAGCTGATGGACAAGCTGCAGGAAGGCGCGATCCTGAAGGGTGTCGTCAAGAACCTGACCGATTACGGCGCATTCGTGGACCTGGGCGGTATCGACGGCCTGCTGCACATCACCGACATGGCCTGGAAGCGCGTGCGCCATCCGTCCGAAGTTGTCAACGTCGGCGACGAGCTGGACGTGCGCGTGCTGAAGTTCGATCGCGAGCGTAACCGCGTCAGCCTCGGCCTGAAGCAGCTGGGCGAAGATCCGTGGGACAACATTGCCCGTCGTTACCCGGCCAACAGCCGCGTGTTCGGCAAGGTCTCCAACGTCACCGATTACGGCGCATTCGTCGAGATCGAGCCGGGCGTCGAAGGTCTGGTACACGTCTCCGAGATGGATTGGACCAACAAGAACGTCAACCCGTCCAAGGTTGTGCAGGTTGGTGACGAAGTCGAAGTGATGGTGCTGGATGTGGACGAGGAGCGTCGCCGCATCTCGTTGGGCATGAAGCAGGTTGCCGCCAATCCGTGGGAAACCTTCGCTGCGACCCACAAGAAGAACGACAAGGTGTCCGGTCAGATCAAGTCGATCACCGACTTCGGCATCTTCATCGGTCTGGACGGCGGCATCGACGGTCTGGTGCACCTGTCCGACATCAGCTGGAACACCACCGGCGAAGATGTCGTGCGCAACTACAAGAAGGGCGACACGCTCGAAGCCGTCGTGCTGGCAGTGGACCCGGAACGCGAGCGCATCAGCCTGGGCGTCAAGCAGCTGGAGCAGGACCCGTTCGGTCAGTACATGGCGTCCAACCCGAAGGGTTCGAAGGTCGAAGGCGTGGTGCGTGAAGTCGATGCCAAGGGCGCCACGATCGACCTGGCCGATGGCATCGAAGGCTACGTCGCTGCACGCGACATCGCCAACGAGCGCGTCGACGATGCGACCCAGCACCTGAAGGTCGGCGACAAGATCGAAGCCAAGTTCGTGGGCATGGACCGTAAGGGCCGCACCCTGCAGCTGTCGATCAAGGCCAAGGACGATGCCGAAATGCGCGAAACGCTGGAGGATTACCAGTCTTCCGCCGCAGCGTCGGGCGGCATGACTCAGCTGGGCGCGCTGCTGCGTGCACAGTTGAACAACAACAAGTCCGAGTAAGCGCGTAGCGCTCGCAAGAGCGTGATGGATCGGCCCGGGCTTGCCCGGGCCGATTCCGATGTGTCAGTCGAAAAAAGCAAGTCTTCCCATGACCAAGTCCGAATTGATTGAAATCCTGGCGCGACGCCAAGCGCATCTGAAGGCGGACGACGTGGATCTGGCAGTCAAGTCGCTGCTGGAAATGATGGGGCAGGCGCTCTCCGATGGTGATCGGATCGAAATCCGTGGGTTCGGCAGTTTCTCGTTGCATTACCGTCCGCCACGTCTGGGGCGTAATCCCAAGACCGGCGAATCGGTCGCGCTGCCGGGCAAGCATGTTCCCCACTTCAAGCCGGGCAAGGAATTGCGTGAGCGCGTCAGCTCCGTGGTCCCTGTCGATATGTCCGATACAACGGACTGAAGTCCGTTCTGGCGCTGTATTTATGTCGTCTCGGTTAAGCTAACCCGCTTCCCGACGGAGTCTCGCCATGAAGGTGCTTCGCTTGCTGGTGATGTTGGCCTTCCTGCTGGTTGGTCTGATCATCGGTGCTGTCAATTCCCAAGACATCACGCTCGATTTCCTGTTCTCCAGTGTGCATACCAGTTCCGGTGTCGCGATCATCGTTGCGCTGCTGGTCGGTGTGTTGATCGGGGCCGGCATGGTGCTGGTCAGTGTGGTTATTCCCCTCTATTCCAAACTGCGCCAGGCCAACAAGGCTGTTGCGGTCAGTCGCGCCGACGCCAGGCCTGTCACGCCTGCCGCCGTCGAGCCGCGCCCCATCGATGGGCTGTAAGGACGTATGGACTTTCTGACCGAGTGGATCTGGTTCTTCCTGTTTGTGCCGCTGGCCGCGCTGGGCGGCTGGATCGTCGGTCGTCGCGGCGGTCAACGCCATGGCGATACTCAGGTCAGTCGGTTATCCAGCACCTATTTCCGTGGTCTGAATTATCTGCTCAACGAGCAGCCGGACAAGGCGATCGAGCTGTTCCTGCATATCGCCGAACTGGACAAGGAAACCTTCGAAACCCAGGTCGCGTTGGGGCATCTGTTCCGTCGCCGCGGTGAAGTCGATCGCGCGATCCGCCTGCATCAGGGCCTGGTGCAGCGTGGCGACCTGACCGATCAGCAGCGCGTCCAGGCCTTGCTGGCACTTGGCGAGGACTATATGAAGTCCGGCCTGCTGGACCGCGCCGAAACGGTGTTCACCGAATTGGCGCAACTGGACCAGCGTGCACCGCAAGCGCTGCGCCACTTGATCGGCATCTATCAGGCCGAGCGCGATTGGGAAAAGGCGATCGACAACGCCACCCGCTATGAAGAAGTGACCGGCGAGCCGATGGGCAAGCTGATCTCGCAATTCGAGTGCGAGCTGGCCGACCGCTATCGCGGCCTGGGCAAGACCGACGATGCGCTGCAGGCGATTGCACGTGCCTATCAGGCCGATGGCACCTCGGTGCGGGCCGGGATTCTGGAAGGCCGCATCGAAGCCGAGCGCGGACACGACGAAGCGGCGGTGCGCGCGTTCGAACGCGCAGCCCGGCATGATCCTGAATACCTGCCGGAGATCATTCCCGCGTTGATGGCGGCATATCGGCGGGTCGGCGATATCGCGGGTGCGCGCAACTTCCTCTCGGAGATGACCGAGCACTATCGCGGCATTGCACCGGTGCTGGCACTGACCCAGTTGATGGAAGCCCAGGATGGCGTGGCGCCTGCGCTGGCCTATCTTGGCCGCCAGCTCAAGGATCGCCCGTCGGTGCGTGGTGAGTCGGCATTGATCGATCTCACCCTGGCCGAGGGAAGCGACCCGGTCGGGACGTTGCAGGACCTCAAGCACATCACTGACCAGTTGCTGGTGCGTAATCCAAGCTATCGCTGCACGCGCTGCGGCTTCGGTGCCAAGACGCACCACTGGCAGTGCCCGAGCTGCAAGGAATGGGGTACGGTCAAGCCGCTATTGAATTACGCGGTGGTCTGATGGTGTGGCTGTGGTGCGTGCTGCACCTGCTGGTCGCAGCACTGGGGACCTGGGTGTTGCGGCGCTACGCCTTGCATCGCCGCCTGCTCGATCACCCAGGTGAACGGCGTAGCCACGCGATGGCCACGCCGCGCGGCGGTGGCATGGCGATTGTTGCGGCGATCCTGCTGGGCTGCGTCGCGGCAAGCGTGCTGTGGCCGACGGTGCGTTTGGCAATTGGCTGGTTCGCAGCAGGCTTGGTCGCAGTGGCTGGCGTGGGCTGGTGGGACGACCATCGGCCGCTCTCGGCCAGGCTGCGCTTTGCGATCCATCTGGCTGCATCTGCGGCGTTGGGCGGACTGGTTTGCCATTACACCGGGAATGTGTGGGATGGGGTGCTGGCTGCCGCCGCGTCCGTTGTGTTGATCAATGTCTGGAATTTCATGGACGGCATCAACGGGCTCGCCAGCAGCCAGGCGGCATTGGCGGCCCTGGCATTCGCACTGGTGGCGCCGCCTGCGTGGTCCTGGGCGGGGCTGGCCGTTGCGGCAGCGTGCCTGGGCTTCGTCCCGTTCAATTTTCCGCGCGCGCGCATCTTCATGGGCGATGGTGGCAGCGGTGCGCTTGGCTATGTGCTGGCGGCGTTGCTGGCACTGAACGTGGCCAGCGGGCAGGTGAGTTGGTGGATCAGCTGGCTGCCGCTGACGGCGTTTCTTGTAGACGCCGGCTTCACGCTGCTTGCTCGCATGCTCGGCCGGCAACGTTGGTGGGAACCGCACGCCCAGCATGTCTACCAACGGCTGGCACGCCGGCTTGAGACACACGTTCCGGTAACCGGCGTTTATTTCGCTTTCAGCGTCGCTACCGTCTGCTTGTATGCGTTAATCCGTCATGATGCATTTTGGCAGCAAGTGTCCGGAGCTATTGTATGGGGCATCGGTGCCACTGCGATCTGGCATTTTCTGCGCGATGGACTGCGCAATTCCTGAATAATGACTTTTATGATTTCCTGGCGTGACCGTTTGACCAAGGCCCTGCCGCAGCTCGCGGTTGTGGTACACGACCTGCTGATGGTGTGGGTGTGCTGGCAGCTGCTGCACGCCGGCCGCTACTCCATGCTGCGCGAGGCGCCGGATCTGCCGCTGTGGGACTGGCGCACTGCGGTGGTTTTGGTGGCGCAGGGGTTGGTGTTCTGGAAGATGGGGTTGTACCGCGGGCTGTGGCGCTTCGCCTCGGTGCCGGACCTGTGGAACATCTTCAAGTCGAGTTTCCTCGGCTTGGTCGCGATCGTGCTGGCGCTGTCGTACGACCGTCTGGACGGCGTGCCGCTGTCGGTATTGGTGGTCTATCCCTTCGCCTTGTCCGCGCTGCTGGGAACGCCGCGGCTGTTGTATCGCGCCTGGAAGGATTACCAGATCGCGCACTCCGGCGATGCCGCGCAGCGGGTGCTGATTCTGGGTGCCGGCCGTGCCGCCGAAGGCCTGGTGCGCGATCTGCGTCGCACCGGCGCCTTTGTGCCGGTCGGCTATCTGGATGACGCCAACAATCTGCATGGCGCCAAGATCCAGGGCCTCAATGTGTTGGGCAATCTGGACCAGGCCGCGGCGATTGCCAAGGAGACTGCCGCCAAGTTGCTGGTGATCGCGATCCCGTCGCTGGATGCCTCCGGCATGCAGCGCGTGGTGGCGATCTGCGAAAGCACCGGTGTACCGTTCCGCATGGTGCCCAAGCTGATCAACGTGCTGGAAGGGCGCTCGTTGCCGGGCGAGTTGAAGGAGGTCGCGATCGAGGACCTGCTCAACCGCAAGCCGGTCACCCCTGATTGGCGCTTGATCCGCGACTGGCTGACCAACAAGACCGTGATGGTGACCGGCGCCGGCGGCTCGATCGGCTCGGAAGTCTGCCGCCAGTGCGCCCGTCACGGAGCGCGCCGGATCGTGCTGCTGGAAATCGACGAATTGGCGCTTCTGACCATCGACTCGGATCTGCGCCGCTTGTTCCCGGATATCGAAGTTGTGCGTGTGCTCGGCGATTGCGGCGACCCTGCAGTGGTGGCCCATGCATTGAACACCGCCACCCCGGATGCGGTGTTTCATGCGGCCGCCTACAAGCAGGTCCCGTTGCTGGAAGAGCAGTTGCGCGAAGCGGTGCGCAACAATGTGCTGGCGACCGAGAACGTGGCGCGCGCCTGTCAGCGTGCACGCATCGAAACCTTCGTCTTCATTTCCACCGACAAGGCGGTCGAGCCGGTCAATGTGCTGGGCGCGAGCAAGCGCTATGCGGAGATGATCTGCCAGAGCCTGGATGCGCGCGATGCGCCGACGCGCTTCATCACCGTGCGCTTCGGCAACGTGCTGGATTCGGCCGGCAGCGTGGTGCCGTTGTTCCGGGAGCAGATCCGCCAGGGCGGCCCGGTCACGGTGACGCATCCGGACGTGACGCGTTACTTCATGACCATCCCCGAAGCCTGCCAGCTGGTGATCCAGGCGGCGGCCTCCGCATCGCACGGTGCGATCTATACGCTGGACATGGGCGAGCCTGTGCCGATCCGCTTGCTGGCCGAACAGATGATCCGTCTTGCCGGCAAGCAGCCAGGCAAGGACGTGGCGATTCTCTACACCGGCCTGCGTCCGGGCGAGAAGTTGCACGAGACCCTGTTCTATTCCGACGAAGACTATCGCCCCACCGCGCACCCCAAGATTCTGGAAGCCGGCGTGCGCGAGTTCTCGCATGAGCAGGTGCTGCAACTGGTGACGCGTCTGCGCGAAGCGGTTAACCGTTATGACATCAAGGCGATGGAGACTGTCTTGGGCAGTCTGATGCCGGATTTCGCGGCTGCTCGACGGAAAGTCGACGCGCGATCTGATACGGTCGTTCCATTCCCCGCACGTGAGGTCAGAAGACTTTAATGAGCCAGCGTATTCGCAAGGCCGTATTCCCCGTCGCAGGTCTTGGGACCCGCTTTCTTCCGGCAACCAAGACAGTGCCGAAAGAAATGCTGCCAATCATCGACAAGCCATTGATCCAGTACGCCGTCGACGAAGCCATCCAGGCCGGTTGCGATACGCTGATCTTCGTCACCAACCGCTACAAGCACTCCATTGCCGATTATTTCGACAAGGCCTATGAGCTGGAGCAAAAGCTTGAGCGTGCAGGCAAGTTGGAGCAGCTGGAGTTGGTGCGCAACGCATTGCCGCCCGGCATTCGCGCCATTTTTGTGACACAGGCAGAAGCGCTCGGCTTGGGCCATGCCGTGTTGTGTGCCAAGGCCGTGGTCGGCGACGAACCGTTCGCGGTGTTGCTGCCGGATGATCTGATGTGGAACCGCGGCGATGCTGCGCTGACCCAAATGGCTGACGTTGCAGAAGCGTCAGGTGGCAGTGTCATTGCCGTGGAAGACGTGCCGCATGAAAAGACGGCCAGCTACGGCATTGTGTCCACCGACGCATTCGATGGCCGCAAGGGCCGCATCAATGCGATCGTCGAGAAACCCAAGCCGGAAGTTGCGCCGAGCAACCTGGCCGTGGTCGGTCGCTATGTACTCAGCCCGAAGATTTTCGAACTGCTGGAGTCCACCGGCGAAGGTGCGGGCGGCGAGATCCAGCTCACCGATGCGATCGCCGAGCTGCTGAAGAAGGAACATGTCGATGCATTCCGCTTCGAAGGCCGCCGTTTCGATTGCGGCGCGCATATCGGCCTGATCGAAGCGACTGTGCATTTCGCGCTCGAGCACGAAAAGCATGGCGGACCGGCGAAGGAAATCCTGCGCAACGCATTGGCCCAGGCTGACGCGCGCGGCTGATTGCTGCCTGATTGCTGTTTCCACGAACGACGCCAGCTAGCGTCGTTCGTCTTTCTGTTGTGGCTGTTCTTTCTGTGTGTCGGCATGCGCCTTGACTTGCGCGTGGTCTCGGCCGATTGGCGCTTGATCTTGATGAGCGTGCTGGCGTTGATGGTTGGCAAGGGCGTTTGCATCCATGCGATGGCGCGGCTGATGCGCAGCGACCATCGGCAGGCGCTGGATCGTGGCGCGCTTATTGCGCAGGGCGGCGAATTCGCATTCGTGCTGTTTGCCGCTGCCTCGGCGTCCGGCATCATCGATGTGCAGGTCGCTGCCAGCCTGACAGCGATCGTGGTGTTGTCGATGGCGCTAACGCCGTTGTTCATGCTGCTGCAGTGGCGGCTGACGCCGGCCGCGGCGATCTCATTGGATGGCGTGGAAGAAGCCAGCGACCAGGCCGGTAGCGTGTTGATCATCGGCTTCGGGCGCGTTGGGCAGGTGGTCGGTCAATCACTGCTGGCGCGCGATGTGGATGTGACCATCATCGACAACGACATCGAGATGATTCAAGGCGCCGAAGAGTTCGGCTTCAAGATCTACTGCGGCGACGGCACTCGGCTGGACGTATTGCACACCTCCGGCGCGCACAGTGCACGCGCGATCGCGGTATGCGTCGACAACCACGAGGCGTTCAATCGCATCGTCGAACTGGCAACGCGCGAGTTTCCGCATGCCAAGCGGCTGGTGCGTTCGTCCGGCCGCCAGCATTCGCTGCAGTTGGTTGCTGCGGGAGTGGATTGCTAGGTCCGCGAGACCTTCGAGTCGGCGGTGATCTTCGGCAGGCTGGCGCTGGTAGAGCTGGGGGTGGACGAGGATGAAGCCGGCATCATTTCGCGCGAGATCCGCGGGCGCGATGCCGAATGTTTCGAATTGGAAATCGCTACCGGCGAAGCACGCGCCTGCGCCGAGCTGATGTACGGAAATATCGCGCCAACCACGCCCCGGCCCACGCCGTTCACGCGGCCGCGTCGCGGGAGCCGCATGCTCAATCCCGATGCTGTGCCGCACGCCGAACAAGCAGAGATGGCGACCCGCGGCTGAAACCAATGAACGGCACGCCTGCGCAGTTGTCAGGCGGGGCGCATATGCTCGGCATCGCCATGTCTGCCCTGTACACGCCGACACCTGCACGCCGTCCACGTCGCCCGACGAGCGCGCGCGAGATATTGATAGACGTCTTGAGTGATGCCTGGCTTAGCCATGCTTGCGCTGGGCTGCAGCGAAGGCTTCCAGTTGCTCGTGCGTTGCGTCTTTCTGATGCTGTTGCTTCCACTCGGCAAATGGCATGCCGTAGACCGCTTCGCGCGCCTGCTCCTTGCTCATCGGCTGCCCCTGCGCTTCGGCCGCTTCGCGGTACCAATCGCCCAGGCAGTTGCGGCAGAAACCGGCGAGTATCATCAGGTCGATGTTCTGCACATCGGTGCGGTCCTGGTTGAGATGCTGCAGCAGGCGGCGAAATGCTGCCGCTTCGATGGAAGTGGTGCTTGAATCGGTGCGTGAGGTGGTGTCGGTCATGGCGGAATCGGGGACAATAGACGGCCTTCGACTCTACACCTGACGCCTCATGACCGCTTCCGCGCCAGCTGCCTCCGCTTCGGCCCGCCTTCTCGATGGTCGCCGCATTGCCGAGGAATTGCTCGACGGATTGAAGCTGCGGGTGGATGCGCGGCTGGCGGCGGGTAAGGCCCGCCCCGGCTTGGCGGTGGTGCTGGTCGGTGGCGATCCGGCCTCGTCGGTGTATGTGCGCAACAAGCGGCGCGCGGCCGAGAAGGTCGGCATCGAAGCCTTCGATTACGACCTGCCGCAGGGCACCAGCGAAGCCGAACTTGCGGCGCTGATCGATCAGCTCAATACCGACCCCAAGATCCACGGCATCCTGATCCAGCTGCCGCTGCCGGGCATTCCCGATGCCAATCGGCTGATCCAGCGCATCGATCCGCGCAAGGACGTGGACGGTTTCCATCCACAAAATGTCGGGCATCTGGCCTTGCGCGAATTCGGGCTGCGCCCGTGCACGCCACGCGGCATCGTGACCTTGCTCGCGCATACGGACCAACCGGTGCGTGGCCGCAACGCCACCATCGTGGGGGTGAGCAATCACGTCGGTCGGCCGATGGGGCTGGAGCTGCTGATCGCCGGTTGCACGGTGACCAGTTGCCATAAATTCACCCCGCCCGAGGTGCTGGAAGCCAGCGTGCGCAATGCCGACATTCTGGTGGTGGCGGTGGGCCGCCCGGGGCTGATTCCCGGCGAATGGGTCAAGCTGGGTGCGGTGGTGATCGATGTCGGCATCAACCGGCTCGATGACGGCCGGCTGGTGGGCGACGTCGGTTTCGATGCAGCAGTGCAGCGCGCGGCGTGGATCACCCCGGTACCAGGTGGGGTAGGGCCGATGACGGTCGCCACGCTGATGCAGAACACCATCGAGGCCGCTGATGCGGCCGGGATTCAGAATTCGGGAATCGGGATTCGTTAAAGGCGACGGCGAAGCGCATGCATCGCTCTATCCGGATTGCATCCGGGATCGGCTGACCATCGTCATCCTGACAGACAAGCGAACTGTGGGGCGGTGCAAGGCGGCGCCTTTAGCGAATCCCGACTCCCCAATCCCGGCCCTAATGCGTTAAAATGCCGCGCTTCCCCAACTCGGGTCCGCCGATGCTCCGCATCCAGGCTGAAGCTCTTACCTACGACGACGTTTCGCTCGTCCCCGCTCATTCGATCGTCCTGCCCAAGGACGTCACCCTGGAAACCCGGCTGACGCGCGACCTGCGCCTGAAGCTGCCGATTCTTTCGGCTGCAATGGATACAGTGACCGAACACCGCCTTGCGGTGGCCATGGCTCAGCTGGGCGGCATCGGCATCATCCACAAGAACCTGACCCCGACGCAGCAGGCTGGCGAAGTGGCGCGGGTCAAGAAGTTCGAATCCGGCGTGATTACCGAGCCGTTCACCGTCAGCCCGGACACGACCATCGGCGAAGTGCTGGCGCTGACGCGCGCGCGCAACATCTCCGGCGTGCCGGTGGTGGATGGCAGCGAACTGGTCGGTATCGTCACCAGCCGCGACATGCGCTTCGAAAAGAAGCTCGACGATCCGGTCCGTCACATCATGACCAAGAAGGACCGCCTGATCACCGTGCGCGAAGGCGCCAGCGATGAGGAAGTGCTTGAGTTGCTGCATCGCAACCGCATCGAAAAGGTCTTGGTGGTCAACGACAGTTTCGAGCTGCGTGGCCTGATCACGGTCAAGGACATCCAGAAGAAGACCGACAACCCCAATGCCGCCAAGGACAGCGCCAAGCGCTTGCTGGTGGGTGCGGCGGTGGGTGTGGGCGGCGATACCGAACAGCGTATCGAACTGCTGGCCGCAGCTGGCGTGGACGTGGTGATTGTCGATACCGCGCATGGCCATTCGCAGGGCGTGATCGATCGCGTGGCGTGGGTCAAGAAGACCTATCCGCAGTTGCAGGTGATCGGCGGCAACATCGTCACCGGCGATGCAGCGCTGGCACTGATGGATGCCGGTGCCGATGCGGTCAAGGTCGGCGTGGGCCCGGGTTCGATCTGCACCACGCGCGTGGTTGCCGGCGTGGGCGTGCCGCAGATCACCGCGGTGGACATGGTGGCCGAAGCGCTGCAGGACCGCATTCCGTTGATCGCCGACGGCGGCATCCGCTATTCCGGCGACATCGGCAAGGCGCTGGTGGCCGGTGCCTCGACGGTGATGGTCGGTGGTCTGCTGGCCGGTACCGAAGAAGCGCCCGGTGAAGTCGAACTCTTCCAGGGCCGCAGCTACAAGAGCTACCGCGGCATGGGCAGCCTGGGTGCGATGGAGAAGGGGTCCAAGGACCGCTATTTCCAGGATGCCTCCGATGCCGACAAGCTGGTTCCCGAAGGGATCGAAGGGCGCGTGCCGTATCGCGGCCCGGTCGGCGGCATCATCCATCAGCTCATCGGAGGCCTGCGCGCGACCATGGGCTATGTGGGCTGCGCCACGATCGAAGACATGCGCACCAAGCCGAAGTTCGTCAAGATCACCGGCGCCGGCCAGCGCGAAAGCCACGTCCACGACGTGCAGATCACCAAAGAGCCGCCGAACTATCGCGCCGGATGATGGGGAATCGCGAATCGGGAATCGTGAGAGCCCGCCGCTTCCTCGTCCGATAGCGGCTGGTGCCGCGTTTGCTGTTGCGATTCCCCAATCCCGATTCTCGATTCCCGGCTCTCAATGACCAACATCCATACCGACAAGATCCTCATCCTCGATTTCGGCGCGCAGTACACGCAGTTGATCGCGCGGCGCATTCGCGAAATCGGTGTGTACTGCGAGATCTGGGCCTGGGATCACGATCCGTCCGAGATTGCGGGGTTTGGCGCCAAAGGCATCATCCTGTCTGGTGGGCCCGAATCGACCACCTTGCCGGGTGCGCCGGTCGCGCCCCAGGAAGTGTTCGATAGTGGCTTGCCGGTATTCGGTATCTGCTACGGCATGCAAACGCTTGCCGCGCAGTTGGGCGGTGCGACCGAAGCCGCGGATCAGCGTGAATTCGGCCATGCCGAAGTGGACGTGGTGGCCGCCGATGCGTTGTTCTCCGGCCTGACCGATCACGCCGGCGCGTCGCGCTTGAACGTGTGGATGAGCCACGGCGACCACGTGTCGCAGGTGCCACCGGGCTTCACCATTACTGCCGTGACCGACCGCATTCCGGTCGCTGCCATGGCCAACGAAGCCAAGCGTTGGTACGGCGTGCAGTTCCACCCGGAAGTGACGCATACGCTGCAGGGCCAGACCTTGCTGCGCCGTTTCGTAGTCGATGTCTGCGGCTGTCAGACGTTGTGGACGGCAGCCAACATCATCGACGACCAGATTGCGCGCGTACGCGCGCAGGTGGGCGATGACGAAGTGATCCTGGGCCTGTCCGGTGGCGTCGATTCGTCGGTGGTTGCGGCGCTGTTGCACAAGGCGATCGGCGACAAGCTGACCTGCGTGTTCGTCGACACCGGCTTGCTGCGCTGGCAGGAAGGCGACCAGGTGATGGCGATGTTTGCCGAGCACATGGGCGTCAAGGTGATTCGCGTCAACGCGGCTGATCGCTATTTCGCCAAGCTCGAAGGCGTCAGCGACCCCGAAGCCAAGCGCAAGATCATCGGCAACCTGTTCGTGGATATCTTCGACGAAGAATCCACCAAGCTGGCCAACGCCAAGTGGCTGGCACAGGGTACGATCTACCCGGACGTGATCGAGTCGGCCGGCAGCAAGACCGGCAAGGCGCACGTGATCAAGAGCCACCACAACGTCGGTGGCCTGCCGGAACACATGAAGCTGGGCCTGGTCGAGCCGCTGCGCGAATTGTTCAAGGATGAAGTGCGGCGCCTCGGTGTCGAACTCGGCCTGCCACGTAGCATGGTCTATCGCCATCCGTTCCCGGGCCCTGGCCTGGGCGTGCGCATCCTGGGCGAAGTGAAGCGCGAATACGCCGAGTTGCTGGCCAAGGCCGATGCGATCTTCATCGACGAACTGCGCAAGGCCGATCTGTACGACACCACCAGCCAGGCCTTCGCCGTGTTCCTGCCGGTGAAGTCAGTGGGCGTGGTCGGCGATGCACGCGCCTACGAATGGGTGATCGCACTGCGCGCGGTGGAAACCATCGACTTCATGACCGCGCACTGGGCGCATCTGCCATACGACTTCCTCGGCACGGTCAGCAATCGCATCATCAACGAACTACGCGGCGTCTCACGGGTGGTCTACGACATTTCCGGCAAGCCACCGGCGACGATCGAGTGGGAGTGATTCGGCGTCTGGCACTAGCTGGCACCTAGTGGCACGAAAACACACCTAAGCCCTCGTCAATGCGGGCTTTTTTGTGATTTAGTTCGGCACCGCCTGGCAACATTTGGCATCGCCAAGCACCGTTTCTTCATGGCATGATGGATGGCATTGAATGCTTCTATGCCCATGAGAAGTCGCTGATACCATGCAACTACGTTGCAGATGTTCATGGTATTGAAGTGGCGTAACGCAATGATTTTGTTGTTTTTTTACACCAGGATAGGCCGATTTTCGGATCATGGTATTTGAGCTGAATCAGGGCGAGAACCATGCTGACCGATACCAAGCTGCGCAACCTTAAGCCGAAGGACAAGCTCTACAAGGTGAATGACCGTGACGGCCTCTATGTAGCCGTCACGGCCGCCGGAGCGATCTCGTTCCGCTACAACTACTCGATCCACGGTAGGCAGGAGACCATCACCTTCGGCCGCTACGGTGTCGGCGGCATAACCCCGGCGGAAGCCCGCGAGCGGTTGGGCGAGGCCAAGAAGATGGTCGCGGCCGGGAAGTCACCCGCCAAGGAGAAGGCGCGGGATAAGGCCCGCGTCAAGGACGCAGAGACATTCGGGGCCTGGGCGGAAAAGTGGCTGCGCGGCTACCAGATGGCCGACTCCACCCGCGACATGCGCCGCTCAGTCTACGAGCGCGACTTGAAGCCGAAATTCGGCAATCAGAAGCTGGTGGAGATTACCCACGAGGACTTGCGGGCACTGACCGATGCCATCGTGGAGCGCGGCGCGCCGGCAACGGCAGTGCATGTCCGCGAAGTGGTGATGCAGGTCTATCGCTGGGCCATCGAGCGTGGTCAGAAGGTCGAGAACCCGGCGGAGCTGGTGCGTCCAACGTCCATCGCCAAATTCGAGCCGCGCGACCGTGCGCTGACGCCCGACGAGATCGGCCTGATGTACCAATACATGGAGCGCATTGGCACAGCGCCATCCATTCGGGCGGCGGCCAAGCTGCTGCTGTTGACGATGGTGCGCAAGAGCGAGCTGACCAACGCGACCTGGAGCGAGGTCAATTTCAGCGACGCGCTTTGGACGATCCCGAAGGAGCGGATGAAGCGGCGCAATCCGCATCTGGTGTTCCTATCCCGGCAGGCGCTGGACATCTTCATTGCCCTGAAAACCTTCGCCGGGGGATCGGACTACGTGCTTCCGTCGCGGTATGACTCTGACTTACCCATGAGCTGCGCCACGCTCAACCAGGTGCTGACGCTGACGTATCGGCTGGCGCAGAAGGAAGGGAAGTCGCTCGCCAAGTTCGTGCCGCATGACTTGCGGCGCACGGCCAGCACGTTGTTGCACGAGGCTGGCTACAACACGGACTGGATCGAGAAGTGCCTGGCGCACGAACAGCGGGGCGTCAGGGCCGTCTACAACAAGGCCGAGTACCGCGAGCAGCGCACGGCGATGTTGCAGGACTGGGCGGACATGATCGACGAATGGACGCTGAGACGGCCGAAGACGTGAGTCAGAGGAGGGCGGGTTCAGCAGCGCCGCCCGAGCATCGAGGTGTGGCTTCGCGCGTCATTGGCACTTGAGGGGCGCGGCGTTTTAGCGGCTAAAAAGTGGCGGCTGCGACCGACTGGGTGAAGCCTGGCCGCATCGCCTGAGTGCCCGACGACTTCCGCGCCTCGATCCATTCCTCGACCTCGGCCAAGTCCCAGGCAACGTTTCGGCTGGTGAGTGCGATCCGGCGCGGAAACTCCCCGCGCTGCTCAATGTTGAAGATCGTGCGCTCAGACAGCGGGATCATTGCCAGTAGCTTCTTCCGATTGATGAGCGTCTTGCTTGTCGTTGCCTGCATCCCCTGGCCCCTTTCAGTCACTTGCGAACATGTGCCTGATGGTGCCTGGCAATGCGGATTGTTTCGTCCTATTAGTTGGTCAATTAGGTTGACGCCGTGAGCGCGGCTTTGTACTCAAGCGGAACATCGCGGGGATCGCCGCCAGCGCCTTCGATACCGCTTGGCGCTCGATGCCGAGCTTTCGCGCAATCTCCGACTGATTGAGTCCAGACCGCTGAAGCATCAGCATCTGCTTTTTGCGATCCGATAGCTTCGAGTCCACCATCAGCCGTGCTTGATTGCGCAGCTCTGCCTTGTCCGCCGGCTGTAAGGTCTGGCCTGCGACATAGTGGAAGAAGTAGCTGTCAACCAGTTGATCGCCCGATTTCACTTGGGCAGTGGCCGGCTTCGCGCATTGCTGGTTGAGTCTCGCCAGTTCGAGGTCGAATTGCGCGAGGGATCGCCTTGCTTGTCTGTAGACAGGGTTCCATGCGCCGCTCGGCAATTTAGGCCGGTGATCCAGGCAATACAGGCTGCTTAGTCGAAGCTTTTCCTCTGGATCGTCCGCCTTCGGATCATCGCTCCCGCCGGCGAATGAGGTCAGCTCGGCGAGTGATCCGCAGAACCGGCAGAACCCCTGGAGGCGTTCGCCATTCAGTCGGGTGTCGCGCACCTTTGACTTCGTCGGCCGTTTGCAGGCGCAGTCCCATACAAGCCCGATCAACGATTCGAGTGTTGCAACAAACCGCCGATCTCTTGGCGTCTGCCTATCCTCCGTTTTGATGAACTGGCGCAGCAACTGCCGCTGCATGCGAACCATCGCATCAAGTCCAACCAATCGAATGATTCCGCTGAAGCTCACCCCTGTTCCTGCTCCAGGGATATGGCCCAAGTAGCGTTGTGGCAGCGTCGCCGTGTACGCAGCCACGGCGGGGTCAATGAGTTCCTGTAACAGCCCAACGATGGGGTAGCGCCGCGAGGAGGCGGAATACGGCCGCCAGCGATCCTCAAACTGCCCGATGGCTTCCGAGACAGTGGGATTGCAGCCTTCCCAGATGACAATGGTTAGATCATTCTTCATGTCAACCATTTTGGACAACTAATAAGATGTAGGTAACCCCCAATAACGCCTAACCTTCGTAGCAATTCAGTTGATAACGGAGGTTTACGCAATGACGATAGAAGACACGCTACTGCAACGCTTCGGCCCGCTGCTGAGCATGGCACAGCTCGCCTCCGTCCTGGATCGATCACCGGATGGCCTGCGGGTCAGCTTGCGCACGACGAGCGAATGGGCGGGGCAAATCAACAAGTACTTTGGAACCTCGCAGATCGCCGAGGTGCTGAGCGACGAATCCCTGTACGGAACGGGGAACTGAGTCGTGGCGATTGACGTCCTGGCGGCGTTCGAGTGCGAACCGCCGGTGCTGGACTTCATATGGCCGGGCTTCCTCGCGGGAACCGTCGGCGCGCTCGCTCGTGGGCCTGGCCCCCGCAAACACCGGGCGCGTGGTCTATCTGGCCGGGGAAGACCCGCCGCCCGCGCTTGTCCGGCGCATTCACGCCATCGGCCAGCACCTCGGGCATACAGCCCGCCAAGCCATCGCCGAGAACCTCGTGCTTGAGCCGATCATGGGCAAGCGCCTGAACGTCATGGACGAGGCTCACTTGCGCCGCGTCATCGAGTACAGCGCCGGGGCGAGGCTGATTGTGCTGGACACCCTGAGCCGCATCCACGCCCTCGATGAGAACAGCAACGGCAACATGGCCCACCTCGTGGCCGTGCTGGAGCAGGTCGCGGCTACCACGGGCGCATGCGTGCTCTACCTGCACCACTTCAGCAAAGGAAGCGCCCGCGAAGGGCAGACCGACCAGCAGCAGGCCGCGCGTGGCGCGTCCGCGCTGATCGACAACGCCAGGTGGTGCGGTTACGTCGCCCGCATGACTGAGGACGAGGCGAAGCGCCTCAGCGAACGCGCCCATGACCGGCAACCCATTGGCGATGAGCGGCGCGGCTACTTCGTGCGTTTCGGCGTCAGCAAGCAGAACTACGATGCCACGCCGCTTGATCGCTGGTACATGCGGCACGCCGGCGGCGTGCTGGTGCCGGTGGAGCTGCATGAGGCCAGCCGGAATGAGGAAAAGGGACGTGACGGTCGGAGGCGAGGCGATGGCTTTTGACCTCACCCATGCCAGGCACGATCCAATTCACTGCTTGGTCCCCGGCTTGTTCCGCAGTCTCAAGCGCGGCGAACGGAAGAAGCTCAAGCTCGATGTGACGTATCACTACGCCGAAAATGAACTAGCGCGGTTCGTCGGATTCGAGCCTCTTGGTGCTGATGACATGCGACTGCTGCAAGGTCTTGTGGCTCTTGGAGGGCCGAAGGGCATCATCCTGACGCCAGAGCCAACAGCGGACTTGCCGAAGCAACTCCGTCTATTGCTTGAGCCGAAGTTCGACGCGGCAGGGCAAGATGCGCTGGTCGTGAGAGAGAGTATGACCAGCCTGCTAGGCGAAATCGGCTTGACCGATGGCGGCGACAATATCAGGGCGATCAAGGCGAGCTTGCTGCGCATGGCAAACGTGACGGTGGTCGTCACCAAGGGGAGCAGGCAAAGGTCTTTTCACCTGATGAGCTACGCCTTCGACTAGGAGGACGGACGGCTATTCGTCGCGCTGAATCCTCAGATTGCAGAGGCGATTCTTGGGCGTCGCCCGTATACCCGCATCGAGATGGCCGAGGTGCGGGCGCTACAGACTGACCCGGCCCGTCTGATTCACCAGCGGCTATGCGGCTGGATCGATCCGGGCAAAGCCGGGCGTGTGGAACTGGATACCCTTTCCGGTTATGTCTGGCCGGACCAGGCGAACGCCGAGGCCATGAAGAAGCGCCGCCAGAAGGCCCGCAAGGCTCTGGCCGAGCTTGCCACCGTGGGATGGAAGGTCAGCGAGTATGCGGCTGGGAAGTGGGAAATTGGCAGGCCGAAGCCCGTAGTAACGTTCCCCAAGCTCCGTAGCAACGTTCCCCTTCACCCGTAGCAACGTTCCCCGCCTCAAACCGGAAAACAGAGCAACGGCGCGGGCTTGCGGCTAGTCCGCAAATTCCATCCATGATCTTCCAAGATCATCCACTAGGCGCGGCACTTGCCGCCGCCCTTTAGGGCGACGCCAAGTCCTTGCCGATGGTCGGCCTGCGGCCGAGTTGTACGCCAGAAGGGCGGTCAGCTCCGGCCGGTTCTTTTCAGCGGCTAAAACGCTGCGCCCCTCAAGTGTCAATAGGCAGGTGTTGTATGTTGTAGCGCGCTACAACATACAACAGTTCAATTCGATGCCCTGGCCACGTCATGAGATCGGCCTTTCTTTCGCGCGCTACGTCGAGCTGCAGCATCGTCATCTCCGGCGAGGCTGGCCATGTCCGGGCCATGGTCGACCATCGCCACGTCCGACGATGCACCGAGGGCCCCATCGCCAGTTCTGACGATGACGGCGGCCGGCGCTGGAGCTCGCATCGCCACTTCTGACGATGCGATCCTCTCTTTGACACTTGAGGGGCCGAGCGGCGGGGAATCTCCCGGCCTACTCCCCTCTTGGCGTTCAATTTTCCGTGCTGAATGAGCTGCCATCCCTGTTTCGATGGGCGTGTCTGTGTCATCGGCTCCATGTCAACCATTTCGGCCAATTATTGGAATGTTGTGTAGGCCAGCACTCCGTAACCTTCGGAGTAGTTCAGTTGATAACGGAGGTTTACGGACATGGCGACGACAGAAAGCAGCTACCCCGAGGAGCTGGCCGCAAGGCTGGCTCTTCAGCAGAAGACCTCGCAAACAAAGCGCAGGGACTATCTGGCCGCTTTCATGGCGGTGCGCTCGGACGTGAAGGAAGCGATGGAGGCCGGCTACGCGCTCAAGATCATCTGGGAGCACCTGCGCGAGGTCGGGCGCATCCCTTTCCGGTATGAGACGTTCCTGAAGTACGTTCGCCAGCACATTACCAATGCGCGGCCTGGCTCCATGGGGCAGGGTACGAAGTAAGCAAAGTTCCATGCTCAATCGCTGCAAGCGCATGGCTGAAACGCTGTTACCGGCCTCTCGGACCGCGGCAAGCACACGGACGTTGGCAATTTCCGTTGGTTTTCCCGCTGCTGGCGCGCTGTTGCGAAGCAATGGTGCGGTTACAGCGCGAAATTCGATGAGTCATACGAGGCAAAAACAACGCCGTAAGGCGGGCAGGATGTGTGAAGTAGGCCCACCGGCAAGCCGGTTGTCCTTCTTCACTGTCCCTTATTCGCGCGGGGCGCTCAACGGGCATCCTGCTCTGCGAGGCTGCCGGCTACCGCCGGTTGGAGGAAAAATGGGCGACGAGAATCGAATCACCAGGAAGGGCAGCCCACCGATCAAGGTGTACTGCCTTCCAGAAGAACGCGAACTGATTGAGGCGAACGCCAAGATGGCGGGAATCAGCGTGGCGCGCTACCTGCGCGACGTAGGCCAGGGCTACCAGGTCAGGGGTGTCATGGACTACCACTATGTGCGCGAGCTGGTGCGAGTGAATGGCGACCTTGGCCGGCTGGGCGGATTGCTCAAGCTATGGCTGACCGACGATTCGCGCACAGCCCGGTTCGGCGATGCCACGATCCTTGCCCTGCTGGGTCGGATCGAGGCCACCCAGGACGAAATGAGCCGCCTCATGAAGTCGGTGGTGCAGCCGAGGGCCGAACCTTGAGAGTTTTAGCAGCTAAATTACCGTGTGCTGCACGCGACACAAGCCCCTTCCAGGCCGCCGGCCCGGGCGTTATCAACTCTTGGGAGAACGCATAAGGCCAGGGACACCCCGTAAGGGCCGAGAACAGAATCACCGAAGCCCGGGCCTCAGTGCCAAGGGCGATACCGATTAGCTAGTGGCGTGGCTCTTCGATGAAACCTTGCCGTGGGCAAGCGCGAGCTTGGTCAAGGCATTGCCTTTCTTTCATCGAATGGAGATTGCGACCATGAAGCACGTCCGTTTTTTAGCGGCTAAGG
>NZ_FLTX01000004.1 GCF_900092025.1 Xanthomonas bromi | reverse complement strand
GACTAACTACCTCTAATTGAAAAAATTTGTGAGAAGCGGCTGAGCGAACTCAGCCCTTCTTGGTGACGGCGTCGGCGATGTTGGCCGGTGCCTCTTCGTAGTGGTCGAATTCCATCGAGAACGTCGCACGGCCCTGGCTCATCGAGCGCAGCGAAGTCGCGTAACCGAACATCTCACCCAGCGGAATCATCGCATTGATGATCTTGCCCGACGGGCTGTCGTCCTGACCCTGCAACACGCCACGACGGCGGCTCACGTCGCCCATCACATCACCCAGGTAATCCTCCGGGCTGACGATTTCGACCTTCATGATCGGCTCCAGCAACACCGGGCTGGCTTTCGCAAAGCCCTGCTTGAACGCCATCGACGCGGCCAGCTTGAACGCCATTTCCGAGGAGTCGACGTCATGGTACGAGCCGAACACCAGCTTGACCTTCACGCCCACCACCGGGAAGCCGGCGATCGGACCACTGGTGATCGTCTCGCGCAGACCCTTTTCGACCGAGGGGATGAATTCCTTCGGAATGATGCCGCCGGTGATGTCGTTGACGAACAGGAAATCGTCCTTGACGTTGTCGCTCTTGCGCTCTTCCTCGGTCATCGGCGACAGCTCGATCACCACGTGACCGTACTGACCCTTACCACCAGACTGCTTGGCGTGCTTGTAGTCGGACTTGACGTCGGACTTGCGGATCGTTTCGCGGTAGGCCACCTGCGGCTTGCCGACGTTGGCCTCGACATTGAACTCGCGACGCATGCGGTCGACGATGATGTCCAGGTGCAACTCGCCCATGCCGGAGATGATGGTCTGGCCGGATTCTTCGTCGGTCTTGACGCGGAACGAGGGATCTTCCTGCGCCAGACGGCCCAGGGCCATGCCCATCTTTTCCTGGTCCGACTTGGTCTTCGGCTCCACCGCCATCGAGATCACCGGCTCCGGGAACACCATGCGCTCCAGGGTGATGATCTTGTCCTGCGCACACAGCGTGTCACCGGTGGTGACGTCCTTCAGACCCACGGCAGCGGCGATGTCACCCGCGCGCACTTCCTTGATCTCTTCGCGATTGTTGGAGTGCATCTGCAGGATGCGGCCCACGCGCTCTTTCTTCGACTTGACCGGGTTATAGACCTGGTCGCCGGAGTTCAACGTGCCCGAGTAGACACGGAAGAACGTCAGCGACCCCACGAACGGGTCGGTCATGATCTTGAACGCCAGCGCCGAGAACGGTGCGGTATCGGTCGCAGCGCGCGTGTCTTCCTTCTCGTCTTCGTCGATACCCGCAACCGGCGGACGGTCGGCCGGCGACGGCAGCAGGTGCACCACGCCGTCGAGCATGGCCTGCACGCCCTTGTTCTTGAACGCCGAGCCACAGAACACCGGCACGATCTCCACCTTCAAGGTGCGCTCGCGCAGACCCTGCAGGATCTCTTCTTCGCTCAGGTCGCCTTCGTTGAGGTACTTGTCCATCAGGTCTTCGCTGGCTTCTGCAGCCGCCTCGACCATGAACGAACGTGCCTCGGTCGCGACATCGACCAGATCGGCCGGAATATCGCGATATTCGAAGGTAGTGCCCTGCGAAGCGGTATCCCAATGGATCGCCTTCATCTTGAGCAGGTCCACCACGCCCTCGAAGCCGTCTTCAGCACCGATCGGCACCTGCATCGGCACGGCGTAGGCACCCAAACGGGCCTTCAACTGCTCAACGACCTTGTCGAAGTTGGCACCGGTACGGTCCATCTTGTTGACGAAGGCCATGCGCGGAACGGAATACTTGTTGGCCTGACGCCACACGGTCTCGGACTGCGGCTGCACACCACCCACGGCGCACAGCACGAACACCGCACCGTCGAGCACGCGCAAGGAGCGCTCCACTTCGATGGTGAAGTCGACGTGCCCGGGGGTATCGATGATGTTGAAGCGGTGCTGCGGCATGGACTTGTCCATGCCCGACCAGAACGCAGTGGTCGCAGCGGAGGTGATGGTGATACCACGCTCCTGCTCCTGCTCCATCCAGTCCATCACTGCAGCGCCGTCATGGACTTCGCCGATCTTGTGACTCACACCGGTGTAAAACAGGATGCGCTCGGAAGTGGTGGTCTTGCCGGCATCGATGTGAGCCATGATGCCGAAGTTGCGGTAACGCTCGATAGGGGTGGTGCGGGCCACGGGGAGCCTCTCAATTTCTTGGATTTCGGATGGCCGAACGCCGCCTTTCGGCGGCCTTCGGATTGGATGCGACGCAACATGCGTCGCAAACAGCACTCATATGGTGCTGAAGGGCCCCGTTACCAAGGCCCCCGAGGTCACCAGCGGTAGTGTGCGAACGCCTTGTTCGCTTCCGCCATCCGGTGGGTCTCTTCGCGCTTCTTGATTGCGCCGCCGCGGCTTTCCGAGGCGTCCAACAGCTCTGCAGCCAGCTTGCGCGGCATGGTGTTCTCGCCACGCTTGCGCGCGGAATCGATCAACCAGCGCATTGCCAGCGCCATGCGACGGGAGGAGCGCACTTCGACGGGCACCTGATAGGTAGCACCACCGACGCGACGCGATTTGACTTCGACAGCCGGGGCCACGTTGTCCAGTGCTTTCTGCACCAGCTCGACGGCATTCGGATTCTTTTCGCCAATGACGTCCATCGCGCCATAGACAATTTTCTCAGCAACCGACTTCTTGCCACTTTGCATCACCATATTGATGAAGCGGGCAATGGTTTCGCTGCCACACTTTGGATCTGGCAGGACGGTGCGCTGCGGAGTAGAACCTTTACGGGACATTTGAGTATTTCCTTAGCTCTTCGGGCGCTTGGCGCCGTACTTGGAACGGCCTTGACGACGCTTGGCGACGCCGGCGGCGTCCAGCGAACCACGGACGGTGTGATAACGCACACCGGGAAGATCCTTGACGCGGCCACCGCGAATCAGGACCACGGAGTGCTCCTGCAGGTTGTGGCCTTCACCACCGATGTAGCTGATGACCTCTTCCTGATTGGTCAGGCGCACTTTGGCGACCTTACGCAGGGCCGAGTTCGGCTTCTTCGGGGTAGTGGTATAGACGCGTGTGCAGACGCCGCGGCGCTGCGGACACTTGTCCAGTGCCGGGGAGGCACTCTTGTAGGTGGTCGCTTGCCGAGGCTTGCGGACCAGCTGATTGATCGTCGTCATCAGTTGATTCTTCTGATTGAGAGGCCGAGACGGCCTACACGAAAACAAAGGCAGGCCGAGACCGGCCCACCGAGACAGAGAAGTATAGCTGGCAGGACGAAATTCCGTCAACTTCACGAAATCTGAACCCGTTGGCCCATCCAAGGCCGGAAAACGGAGGGCCTCCTGCCCTCCTTTTCGCTTGGCTTACGGCGGTCTTGCGACCGCCGTCGGAGCGCTTACTCCTCGTCCGCGCCAGCGTCGGCCACAGCTGCGACCGGTTCGGCAACCGCCGGCTTGCCCGACAGCGTTTCCATTTCCGAGTCGGTCAGACCCGATGCCTTGCGACGTCCGGCGTGATACGCAAGACCGGTACCGGCCGGGATCAGGCGACCCACGATGACGTTTTCCTTCAGACCGCGCAGGTTGTCGCGGGTGCCGCGAACGGCCGCCTCGGTCAACACGCGGGTGGTCTCCTGGAACGATGCCGCCGAGATGAACGACTCGGTGGCAAGCGACGCCTTGGTGATACCCAGCAGCACCGGATCGTACTTGGCCGACAATTCGTTGCGCTTGACCAGGCGGGCATTTTCCTCGATGACGCGCTGGCGTTCGACCTGCTCGCCGTTGAGGAACTTGCTGTTGCCCTGATCGACGATCTCGACCTTGCGCAGCATCTGGCGCGTGATCACCTCGATGTGCTTGTCGTTGATCTTCACGCCCTGCAGGCGGTACACGTCCTGGATTTCCTTGACCAGGTACGCCGCCAGCGGTTCGACACCCAGCAGACGCAGGATGTCCTGCGGGCTCGGCTCGCCGTCCACCACGGTCTCACCCTTGGTCACATGCTCGCCTTCGAACACGATGATCTGGCGGTACTTGGGAATCAGCTCTTCGTGTTCCGAACCATCGGTGTCCTTGATGATCAGGCGCTGCTTGCCCTTGGTGTCCTTACCGAAGCTGATGATGCCCGAGCGCTCGGCCAGGATCGCCGGATCCTTCGGCTTGCGTGCTTCGAACAAGTCGGCAACGCGCGGCAGACCACCGGTGATGTCGCGGGTCTTGGACGCTTCCTGCGGGATCTTGGCAACTACGTCGCCTACGCCGACGGCAGCGCCGTCCTGCAGGTTGACGATGGAGCGCGGCGGCAGCAGGTACTGAGCCGGCAGATCCGTGTTCGGGATCGTCAGGTCATTACCCTTGCCATCAACGATACGCACGATCGGACGCAGTTCCTTGGCATGCGCACCGCGACGCTTCGGGTCGGTGATTTCGCGCGAGGCCAGACCGGTCAGTTCGTCAGTCTTCTCGATGACGGTGACGCCGTCGACGAAGTCGATGAAGCGAATGAAACCGGCCACTTCCGAAACGATCGGGTGGTTATGCGGATCCCAGTTGGCAACGCTCTGCCCAGCCTTGACCGCATCGCCATCTTTGGCAGTGATGGTGGCGCCGTACGGCAACTTGTAACGCTCGCGCTCGCGGCCATGGCCATCGAGCACGGACAGTTCGCCAGAACGCGAGACCGCAACCAGCGAGCCACTGGCGTGCGCCACCGACTTGAGGTTGTTGAACTTCACCGAACCGGTGGTCTTGACGGTGATGTTGTCCACCGCAGCCGCACGCGATGCCGCACCACCGATATGGAACGTACGCATGGTCAGCTGGGTACCCGGCTCACCGATCGACTGCGCAGCGATAACGCCGACCGCTTCGCCGATGTTGACCTGGTGGCCACGTGCGAGATCGCGGCCGTAGCAGCGTGCGCACACGCCGAACGAGGATTCGCAGCTGATCGTCGAACGCACCTTCACCGACTGCACGCTGGCGTCTTCGAGCTTGGCGACCCAGGCTTCGTCGAGCAGCGTGTTGCGGGTGACGATCGGCTCTTCGTCGTTGCCCGGGAGATACACGTCCTCGGCCACCACACGACCCAGCACGCGCTCGCGCAGCGGTTCGACCACGTCGCCGCCTTCCACGATCGGGGTCATGATCAACCCTTCGGTGGTGCCGCAATCGATTTCGGTGATCACCACGTCCTGCGCCACGTCGACCAGACGACGGGTCAGGTAACCCGAGTTCGCGGTCTTCAGCGCGGTATCGGCCAGACCCTTACGGGCACCGTGGGTGGAGTTGAAGTACTCCTGCACGTTCAGGCCTTCCCGGAAGTTCGCCTTGATGGGCGTCTCGATGATCGAGCCGTCCGGACGCGCCATCAGGCCGCGCATACCGGCCAGCTGACGGATCTGCGCCTGGCTACCACGGGCACCGGAGTCGGCCATGATGTAGAGCGAGTTCATCGACTTCTGATCGATGGTCTCGCCCTTGGCGTTCTCGACCTTTTCGGTACCGATGGTGTCCATCATCGCCTTGGCGATGCGCTCGCTGGTACGCGACCAGATGTCCACGACCTTGTTGTAGCGCTCGCCGGCGGTGACCAGACCGGACTGGTACTGCTCCTGGATTTCCAGCACTTCGGCTTCTGCCTCGGTGAGGATGCCCTTCTTCTCGTCCGGGATCAGCATGTCGTCGATGCCGATCGACACGCCGGCGCGGGTGGCGTAGGCGTAGCCGGTGTACATCAGCTTGTCGGCGAACACGACGGTGTCCTTCAAGCCCAGCAGACGGTAGCTGGAGTTGATCAGGCGCGAGATGTTCTTCTTGGTCATCTCGGTGTTGGCCAGCTGGAACGGCAGGCCTTCGGGCAGGATTTCGCTCAGCAACGCACGACCGACCGTGGTGTCCACGATCGAGGTGCCGCTGGTGCGCTTGCCATCGACGGCGTCCACGTCCACCTGGGTGATACGGACCTTGACCTTGGCGTGCAGTTCCACCACGCGGTTGTCGTAGGCGCGCTTCACTTCGCTGGTGTTGGCGAACACCATGCCCTCGCCCTTCTTGTTCTCAAGAGCGCGGCTCATGTAGTACAGGCCCAACACCACGTCCTGCGACGGCACGATGATCGGCTCGCCGTTGGCCGGCGACAGGATGTTGTTGGTGGACATCATCAGCGCACGCGCTTCCAGCTGGGCTTCCAGCGAGAGCGGCACGTGGACGGCCATCTGGTCGCCGTCGAAGTCGGCGTTGAAGGCGGTACACACCAGCGGATGCAGCTGGATGGCCTTGCCTTCGATCAACACCGGCTCGAACGCCTGGATACCCAGACGGTGCAGGGTCGGCGCACGGTTCAACAGCACCGGATGCTCGCGGATGACTTCTTCGAGGATGTCCCACACCTCGGCCTCTTCGCGCTCGACCAGCTTCTTGGCGGCCTTGATGGTGGTGGCCAGGCCACGACGCTGCAGCTTGGCGAACACGAACGGCTTGAACAACTCAAGCGCCATCTTCTTCGGCAGGCCGCACTGGTGCAGCTTCAGGTACGGACCGACGGTGATGACCGAACGGCCGGAGTAGTCCACGCGCTTGCCGAGCAGGTTCTGACGGAACCGGCCCTGCTTGCCCTTGATCATATCGGCCAGCGACTTCAGCGGACGCTTGTTGGTGCCGGTGATGGCACGGCCGCGACGACCGTTGTCCAGCAGCGCATCGACCGATTCCTGCAGCATGCGCTTTTCATTGCGCACGATGATGTCCGGCGCATTGAGCTCGAGCAGGCGACGCAGACGGTTGTTGCGGTTGATCACGCGGCGGTACAGATCGTTCAGATCCGAGGTCGCGAAGCGGCCACCATCCAGCGGCACCAGCGGACGCAAGTCCGGCGGCAGCACGGGAAGCACGGTCATGACCATCCACTCCGGACGGTTGCCCGATTCCAGGAAGGCTTCGATCAGCTTGATGCGCTTGGTGAGACGCTTGAGCTTGGTTTCCGAACCGGTGCTGGCGATTTCCTCGCGCAGGCGGGTCATTTCCGACTGCAGGTCGATCGTGCGCAGCAGCTCGTACACGGCCTCGGCGCCCATGGCGGCGTCGAAGTCGTCGTTGTACTCCTGGCGTGCGGTCAGGTACTGCTCTTCGGTCAGCAGCTGGCGGCGCTCGAGCGGGGTCAGGCCCGGCTCGGTGACCACATAGGCTTCGAAGTACAGCACGCGCTCGATGTCACGCAGGGTCATGTCCAGCATCAGGCCGATGCGCGAGGGCAGCGACTTGAGGAACCAGATGTGCGCGACCGGCGAGGCCAGGTCGATATGACCCATGCGCTCGCGGCGCACCTTGGCCAGGGTGACTTCGGTGCCGCACTTTTCGCAGACCACGCCACGGTGCTTCATGCGCTTGTACTTGCCGCACAGGCACTCGTAATCCTTGATCGGTCCAAAGATGGCGGCGCAGAACAGGCCGTCACGCTCGGGCTTGAAGGTGCGGTAGTTGATGGTTTCGGGCTTCTTCACTTCGCCGTAGGACCACGAACGGATCAGGTCCGGCGACGCCAGCGCGATCTTGATCGCGTCGAAATCCAGCGTCTGGCGCTGCTGATTGAAAAGGTTGAGCAGGTCTTTCATTTGATATCTCCGGGTCGGAGGAATTTCGTATCTGAGATGAAACGCAAATAGCTTTGATCGGGACTGGGATCAGGGAACCGTGCCCCGGAAGAGCGAAAGCGCTGAACGCCTGTCTCTTCCGGTTGCCGGTCCCTGACCGGGCCCTGCTCTTACTCTTCCAGTTCCATGTTGATCGCCAGCGAGCGGATTTCCTTCACCAACACGTTGAAGGATTCCGGCATGCCCGCGACCATCTCGTGCTCACCATCGACGATGTTCTTGTACATCTGGTTGCGGCCCTGCACGTCGTCGGACTTCACCGTCAGCATTTCCTGCAGGGTGTAGGCCGCGCCGTAGGCTTCCAGCGCCCAGACTTCCATTTCGCCGAAGCGCTGACCACCGAACTGCGCCTTGCCGCCCAGCGGCTGCTGGGTCACGAGCGAGTACGGGCCAGTCGAACGTGCATGCATCTTGTCGTCGACCAAGTGGTTCAACTTCAGGTAATGCATGTAGCCGACCGTGGTCTTGCGATCGAACGCTTCGCCGGTGCGACCGTCGTACAGCTGGGTCTGACCGCTCTGCGGCAGGTCCGCCAGTTCCAGCATGCGCTTGATTTCCGCTTCACTGGCACCGTCGAACACCGGAGTCGCCATCGGCACGCCGTCGATCAGGTTCTTGCCCAGGTTGAGCAATTCCTCATCGCTGAACTGCGACAGGTCCACGCGCTGCGCATTGATTGCGTTGTCGTGGTTGTAGATGTCGTCCAGGAACTTGCGCAGTTCGCTGACCGCCGTCTGCGCTTCGAGCATGCGCTGGATCTTACGACCCAGGCCCTTGGCGGCCCAGCCCAGATGCACTTCCAGAATCTGGCCGATGTTCATACGCGACGGCACGCCGAGCGGGTTCAACACGATGTCGACCGATTCGCCGGTGGCCATGTACGGCATGTCTTCCACGGGTACCACGTTGGAGACCACACCCTTGTTGCCGTGGCGGCCTGCCATCTTGTCGCCCGGCTGGATGCGGCGCTTCACGGCCAGGAACACCTTGACCATCTTCAGCACGCCCGGTGCGAGGTCGTCGCCCTGGGTGATCTTGCCGCGCTTGTCGGCAAAACGTGCTTCGAATTCCTTTTCGTGCGCCTGGATCTGCTTCTGCGCACGCTCGATGGCGTCGGCAGCGTCTTCGTCCTTCATGCGCAGCTGGAACCAGTCAGACTTCTTCAGCCCATCCAGGTACGCGTCGGTGACGGCGTCGCCCTTCTTCAGGTTCGCGCCGCCATTGGCAACCTTCCCCACGATCTGCGAGCGCAGACGTGCGTAGATGGCCGCTTCCAGGATGCGGAACTGATCGTCGAAGTCCTTCTTGACGCGCTTGATTTCGGACTCTTCGATCTGACGCGCACGCTTGTCCTTCTCGATGCCGTCGCGGGTGAAGACCTGCACGTCGATAACGGTGCCGTCCATGCCCGGGGGCACGCGCAACGAGCTGTCCTTCACGTCGGACGCTTTCTCGCCGAAGATCGCACGCAGCAGCTTTTCTTCCGGGGTCAGCTGGCTTTCGCCCTTTGGCGTGACCTTGCCGACCATGATGTCGCCGGCGCGCACTTCTGCACCGATATACACCACGCCGGACTCGTCCAGACGGTTCAACGCCTGCTCGGACACGTTCGGGATGTCGGCAGAAATTTCCTCCGGCCCCAGCTTGGTGTCGCGCGCCACGCAGGTCAGTTCTTCGATGTGGATCGTGGTGTAACGATCCTCTTCCACCACGCGCTCGGAGAGCAGGATGGAGTCTTCGAAGTTGTAGCCGTTCCACGGCATGAAGGCGATCAGCATGTTCTGACCCAGCGCCAGTTCACCGATGTCGGTGGACGGGCCATCGGCCAGCACGTCGCCGCGCGCGATCACGTCACCCACGTTCACCAGCGGACGCTGGTTGATGCAGGTGTTCTGGTTGGAACGGGTGTACTTGATCAGGTTGTAGATATCCACACCGGCATCGGTGCCGCCGCCGATTTCTGCTTCGTTGACCTTGACCACGATACGCGCCGCGTCGATCTGCTCGATCACGCCACCACGCAACGCATTGACGGTCACGCCCGAGTCGCGCGCAACCGCACGCTCGATGCCGGTACCGACAAGGGGTTTTTGCGAACGCAGCGTCGGCACGGCCTGGCGCTGCATGTTGGCGCCCATCAGTGCACGGTTGGCGTCGTCGTGCTCGAGGAACGGCACCAGCGCCGCGGCGACCGACACGGTCTGCATCGGCGAGACGTCCATGAAGTGCACTTCCGCCGGCGGCTTCAGCAGCGATTCGCCCTGGAACCGGCACGGCACGAACTGCTCGGTGAGCATGTTCTTGGCGTCGGTCAGCGCGTTCGCCTGGGCGATCACGTACTCGTTTTCTTCGATCGCCGACAGGTACTCGACGTCGTCGGACACCTTGCCGTCCAGCACCTTACGGTACGGCGTTTCGAGGAAGCCGTACTGGTTGGTGCGGGCGAACACGGCCAGCGAGTTGATCAGGCCGATGTTCGGACCTTCCGGCGTTTCGATGGTGCAGACGCGGCCGTAATGGGTCGGATGCACGTCGCGCACTTCGAAGCCGGCGCGTTCGCGGGTCAGACCGCCCGGTCCCAGCGCGGAGACGCGACGCTTGTGCGTCACTTCCGACAGCGGGTTGTTCTGGTCCATGAACTGCGACAGCTGCGAGGAGCCGAAGAACTCCTTGATCGCCGCGGCCACCGGCTTGGCGTTGATCAGTTCCTGCGGGGTCAGACCTTCCGACTCCGCCATCGACAGACGCTCCTTGACCGCGCGCTCGACGCGGACCAGGCCCACGCGGAACACGTTCTCGGCCATTTCGCCGACCGAACGCACGCGACGGTTGCCCAGGTGATCGATATCATCGACCACGCCGCGACCGTTACGGATTTCGGTCAGCACCTTGATCACTTCCAGGATGTCGGAGGTGTCGGTGTGCTCGGCGACCAGACGCTTGGATTCTTCGTCATTGCGCTCGGCAAAGTACTTCTTGTCGTACAGCACCGACTCGCCCAGCACGTCCTTGCGGCCGACGCGGCGGTTGAACTTCATGCGGCCGACCGTCGAGAGGTCGTAACGCTCGAAGGTGAAGAACAAGTTGTGGAACAGGTTCTGCGCGGCTTCCTTGGTCGGCGGCTCGCCCGGACGCATCATGCGGTAGATCTCGACCAGTGCTTCCAGCTGCGTCTTGGTCGGATCGATGCGCAAGGTGTTGGACAGGTACGGACCACGATCCAGGTCGTTCACCCACAGGGTGCCGACCGCGTCGACGCCGGCCTTGCGGAACGCAGCCAGCTGGTCTTCGCTGATTTCGTCGTTGGCGTTGGCCAGCAGCTCGCCGGTCGAACAATCGACCACGTCGTGCGACAGGATGCGGCCGACCAGATAGTCGTCCGGCACCGCCAGCGCGGCAACGCCGGCGGCTTCCAGCTGCTTGACGTGACGGGCGGTGATGCGCTTGCCCGCTTCCACGATGACCTTGTCGCCATCGGCCAGGTCGAAGTTCAGTGTTTCACCACGCAGACGCTCCGGCACCAGCTCCAGCTGCACGCCTTCGTCCGGGTTGATATGGAACGTGTTGATCTCGAAGAACTCGGCCAGCATTTCTTCGTTGTTGTAGCCGAGCGCGCGCAGCAGGATCGACACCGGCAGCTTGCGGCGACGGTCGATACGGGTGAACAGCGCATCCTTCGGGTCGAACTCGAAGTCCAGCCAGGAACCGCGGTACGGAATGATGCGGGCGCTGTACAGCAGCTTGCCCGAGCTGTGGGTCTTGCCACGGTCGTGATCGAAGAACACGCCCGGCGAGCGGTGCAGCTGCGAGACGATCACGCGCTCGGTGCCGTTGACGATGAAGGTACCGTTGCCGGTCATCAGCGGAATTTCGCCGAGATAGACCTCCTGCTCCTTCACGTACTTGATGGCCTTGGTCGACGACTCGCGGTCGTAGATCACCAGGCGCACGGTCACGCGCAGCGGCGCGCCGTAGCTCATGCCACGCTGACGGCATTCACGCTCGTCAAACACCGGCTGACCCAACTTGTAGCCCACGTACTCGAGCGCAGCGTTGCCGCTGTAGCTGGAGATCGGGAACACCGACTTCAGAGCAGCATGCAGACCGAGGTCCTTGCGCTTGGTCGGCTCCACGTCTTCCTGCAGGAATTCGCGGTAGGAATCCACCTGGATGGCAAGCAGAAACGGCACTTCGAGGATCGAGCGCTGCTTACCGAAATCCTTGCGGATACGCTTTTTCTCGGTGAACGAATAAGACGTCATGAGGTCTTCACCCTAGGCTGCGGGGGCCGCGTCGCGGCGGCCCTGAAATAACAAAATTGTCAGTTGGAAGTCGCTGGTATTGCCGGCACCAGCACGCCTTCTCCCGCTACTTCCAACTACCAACTCGGTGAGGCGAGGATTGGGGATGACGAGATTGGGGATTAGCGAAGGCTGCCTTCGAATCCCGAATGCCGACTCTCAAATCCCGGCTTTCCATCAACGGCCAAAGGCCGGGGGCTTTACGCCCCCAGCCTTCAGTGCATCACCATGAAACGCTGGCGATGCAAGGTACTAATTACTTGATTTCGACCGTCGCACCAGCGTCAGTCATTTCCTTCTTGATCTTCTCGGCTTCGTCCTTGCTGACGGCTTCCTTCAGGATGCCACCGGCTTCGGTCAGATCCTTGGCTTCCTTCAGACCCAGGCCGGTCACGCCGCGCACAGCCTTAATCGCAGCAACCTTGTTGGCACCGGCGCTGGTCAGCACCACGTTGAACTCGGTCTGCTCTTCAACCACGGCAGCCGGGCCAGCAGCAGCAGCAGCGACCGGGGCAGCGGCGGAGACGCCGAACTTTTCTTCGATGGCCTTGACCAGCTCCATCACTTCCATCAGGGACTTCTCGGCGATGGCGTCGACGATCTGTTCGTTGGTAAGGGACATTGTGATTACCTTTAAATGATTTTCTGGATTGGGGTTCTAGCGAACGCTAGGACATCAAGCTTCGGCAGTCTCGGCGACCGGCGCGGCGGCTTCGTCGCCACCACCCTGCTTGTCGCCAACGGCCTTGACGGCACGGGCGAACATGGCAGCCGGTTCGGACAGCACGCGGGCCAGCATGGCCAGGGCCTGGTCACGGGTCGGCAGCGAGGCCAACACGTCGACGTGGCCAGCCGGGAACAATTCCCCGCCGATGGACACGACCTTGGCCTGCAGCTTGTCGTTGCTCTTGGCAAATTCCTTGATCAGGCGACCGGCTGCGCCGGGCTCCTCCATCGAAAACGCGTACAGCAAAGGACCGACCAGCTTGTCAGCAGCGACAGCGAACTCAGTACCTTCAACGGCGCGCGCAGCCAGGGTGTTCTTGACAACTTTCAAGAACACGCCGGTTTCGCGAGCCTGCTTACGCATCGCGGTCATCTGCGAGACCGTGGTGCCAGCGTATTCGGCGGCGATCAGGGAGTGGGCCTTGGCGGCGATGTCTGCCAGCTCGGCGACTACTTCTTGCTTCTGGGACAGATTGAGAGCCATTGCACTCCTCCGTTAAAGCCGGGATTGGTGATTGGTCATTGGTGATTCGTCGCAAGCCATGAAGCAGCTCCTGCAAATCCCCACTACCGAATCCCTAATCCCCGCTTCAAACTACTCCGCTCGCGGCTCCTGCCGGTTGCGGTCCAGGGCAGCCTCCTTCCTGGAAGCCGGGAACATCAACTGATGCTCCTTTGGTGGCCGTTCTAGACCTGGAGTGGACTCGATCCGGGATGTCCCAGACGCGCGTAAACCAGAAAGCTCCAGAAGGGCGACACCATCTACGCCGGCCGGTTCGAAACGAACCAATTAAGCGATCCCGCGGCATCGACGGCGACTCCTTGCCAGTGCGAGCATCCTTGCCCGTCGTCGATCTGCGCTGACCGCGCCTGCGGTCTTTGACGGCTACCGCCGGACATGCCGGCGATCGCCTTCAAAATGTCCGTTACCCCAAAGGAGGGAACGGACTCCCAGCACACGGTCACCCGGGCCGGAAAAACAATGCTGTACTGCCAAACACGTCAGGCGCATGGCGCCCGGCGTATTCGCTTACTTCAGCGACAGGCTCGACTGATCAACCGTCACGCCCGGACCCATCGTCGAGCTGACCGACACCTTCTGCAGGTAGGTGCCCTTCGAGGTCGCCGGCTTGGCCTTGACCAGATCCAGCAACAGCGCCTGCAGGTTCGACTTCAGCGCTTCGTCATCGAAGCTGGCTTTGCCGATGGTGCAGTGAATGATGCCGGCCTTGTCGGTGCGGTAACGCACCTGGCCCGACTTGGCGTTCTTGACCGCTTCGCCCGGATTGGCCGACACGGTGCCGACCTTCGGGTTCGGCATCAAGCCGCGCGGACCCAGCAGGGTGCCCAGCTTACCGACAACGCGCATGGCGTCCGGCGTCGCGATGACCACGTCATAGTTCAGATCACCGGCCTGCATCTTCTCGGCCAAGTCGTCCATGCCCACTGCCTCGGCGCCTGCAGCCAGGGCTTCGTCAGCCTTGGCGCCTGCCGGTGCGAACACTGCAACGCGCACGCTCTTGCCGGTACCGGCCGGCAGCACGGTCGAACCGCGCACCTGCTGATCGGACTTCTTGGCGTCCACGCCCAGGCGCACAGCCACGTCGATCGACTCGACGAACTTGGCCTTGGTGGCGGTCTTCAGGATCTTGATTGCGTCTTCGAAGGCATAGGTCTTGCCCGGAACGACAGCGGCCGCAATGGCCTTAACGCGCTTGCTCTGTGCCATGTCTTAGCCCTCCACCGTCAAACCCATGCTGCGGGCAGAACCCGCAATCGTGCGAACCGCCGCTTCCAGCTCGGCTGCCGTCAAATCGGCTTCCTTGACCTTGACGATCTCTTCGAGCTGCTTGCGCGTCACCTTGCCCACCTTGTCGGTATTGGGACGCTTCGAGCCGGAGGTCACGCCTGCGGCCTTCTTGAGCAGCACGCTGGCCGGGGTGCTCTTGGTGACGAAGGTGAAGGTACGATCAGAATATGCAGTGATGATCACCGGGGTCGGCAGACCCGGCTCCAGCTTCGACGTCGCAGCGTTGAATGCTTTGCAGAATTCCATGATGTTCAGACCGCGCTGACCCAGTGCGGGGCCAACCGGCGGCGCAGGATTGGCCTGACCGGCCTTGACCTGCAGCTTGATGAAAGCAGTAATCTTCTTAGCCATTTCGATACTCTCCGGGTGCTAACGCCTGACAACAGGCTCCCCATCGGACCGGGAAATCACGTGTCCCGGCTTCACGTTGTTGACCACACGCAGATGGCCGCCATGCGGCAGCCATTGTTTCCCGGCGATTCGCCAGGACAGCGAGCCGCGCACTATAGCAGTATCTGAGGCGAGCGCCTAGTCGGCGCTCATCAGGTCAGCCCTTCTCGACCTGGCCGAATTCGAGCTCGACCGGGGTGGACCGACCGAAGATGAGCACGGCCACACGCAGCCTGCTCTTCTCGTAATTGACTTCTTCGACGACGCCATTGAAGTCGTTGAACGGACCCTCGGTGACACGCACCATCTGGCCCGGCTCGAACAACACCTTCGGACGCGGCTTTTCGACACCGTCCTGCACGCGCTGCAGGATCGCATCAGCCTCTTCGTCGCGGATCGGCAGCGGCCGATCGGCGGTACCGCCAATGAAGCCCATCACCTTGGAAGTTTCCTTCACCAGGTGCCAGCTCTCATTGTCGATGCGCGGAATGCCCGCCTCTTCATGCGTTTCGATCTGCACCAGCACGTAGCCGGGGAAGAATTTACGCTCGGACCGACGCTTCTGGCCGGCGCGCATCTCGATGACCTCTTCGGTCGGCACCAGCACGTCGCCGAAACGATCTTGCATTTCGGTACGGGCGATGCGGTCGCGCAGTGCCTGCGCAACGGATTTTTCGAAGCCTGAATAGGCGTGAACGACATACCAACGCTTCACTGCTTGATTCTCCTCAACGAGCCAGGAACCACTGCGTGAGCTTCTGGATGACAAAGTCGAAGCCGCCCAACAGCAAACTCAGAATGATCACAACAACAATCACGACCCAGGTGGTGCGAATGGCTTCCTGACGCGTCGGCCAGACAACCTTACGCAATTCGAACCTGGATTCGGACATGAATTCGCGGGTCTCACGGCCTTTGCCGGTGCCCAGAAACACAAATACACCCGCCACCAATCCCACGATCACAGCCAGCGCGCGCAACTGCGGCGTCCAGGCTCCAAGCTGGGTGGCGCGCTCAGGCGCAGAAAACCAGAACCACACAAACAACCCCGCAACCACGAGGAGTGCGGAGATGACGTATTTCACGATATCAGCGCTGGCAGCAGACGCGCTTTTGGAAGGCTCGATTTTGCTATTCATCCGGCTCTAGTTACCGATCTGACCCGAATCGCTGGGCCGGAAAGAGGAGTGGCACGCCAGGAGGGACTCGAACCCCCAACCTGCGGTTTTGGAGACCGCTGCTCTGCCAATTGAGCTACTGGCGTATGTACTCGTTTACCGCAAACCCTAAGACAACGAAGGCGGACCGCGGTTCAGCCGGCCCGCCATTCGTTTGAATCCAGCCGCCATCAGGCAGCTGGACGCAGGCACTTACTTGATGATCTTGGCAACCACGCCGGCGCCGACGGTACGACCGCCTTCACGGATGGCGAAGCGCAGACCTTCGTCCATCGCGACCGGGTTGATCAGGGTCACGACCATCTTCACGTTGTCGCCCGGCATCACCATTTCCACGCCTTCCGGCAGCTGGCACGCGCCAGTGATGTCGGTGGTGCGGAAGTAGAACTGCGGACGGTAGCCCTTGAAGAACGGGGTATGACGGCCACCCTCATCCTTGGACAGCACGTAGACTTCGGCTTCGAACTCGGTGTGCGGCTTGATCGAACCCGGCTTGCACAGCACCTGGCCACGCTCAACGTCGTCACGCTTGGTGCCGCGCAGCAGCAGACCGGCGTTGTCGCCCGCCTGACCCTGGTCCAGCAGCTTGCGGAACATTTCCACGCCGGTCACGG
>NZ_FLTX01000036.1 GCF_900092025.1 Xanthomonas bromi | reverse complement strand
AGAAACGAGGCATCTGCGCTCACCGCCCTCGTAGGTCCCTCGACCATGGCGTTGCTAGGCAAGCTAGGCGCAGATGTGACTAGCCCAATGAGTCTGGCTTACTTCATCGCTAACGTGAACGGTGAACGTGGTGCCATACGAAGGCGAGACATTCGAAGCCTTTTAGTCTCCAAGCTGAATCAGCAAGAGGCAACCGATTTATGCAATCTGCTTCAGTTGCCGGTGATCTCCCCTCACCGGACGCTGGGTGGTATCGACTTCGACGCACCGCGAAATCTGGAGCTTCTAAACACATGGTACGGTGTTGCGAATGATGAGCGTGAGGAAGCTCTTCAACCATCTGAGGGATCCCAGAAAGCCGTTGCTTCCCACAAGCTCTACGCGCATCAACTGAACGCATTTCGCGAACTTCGACGAGCGATCGCTCGCCCGTCGGCGTCCATTCTTGTCCACATGCCGTTTGGTGCTGGAAAGCTCCGGCTCGTCGCCACTGCTGTGCTCGATCTCTTTCGCTCGGAAGCTGACGACAGGTCCGTTGTCTGGTTGGCACCGGGCGCGGCCATGTGTGAAGAAGCCTTCCTTGAGTTGCAGGAGGTATGGAAGCAACTGGGATCGCGCGACACCACCCTTCTCCAGCTTTATGGCAGCCACCCGGCGCGAGACTTGGATCAACTTGGGGGGGCGATTGCGGTCATTGACATCCTCCGACTCAGCAAAGATGACGCTGCCCTGGAGAAGCTCGGTGCCGTCACCTCGGTGGCAGTTCTTGCAGACGCGGAGAACCTTGTCCACCCCGCTGGCGCGGAGATCGTACGAAGAATGTCAGCGGGCGGACCATTTAGCCTAGTGGGGATCTTAGCCTCGTCAGGAGCGTCCATTCCGCCCGGACCTGCGCGCAGCGCCTTGCAGTCAGCCTTCACGGGAGCTTGCATTACGGTCACGGCAGACGACGAACTGCAGGCGCTTCGCAATGCGGGCGACTTCGTGGACATCGCAGGCTCGATCATCGACCTCACAAGTACATTGTCTGCAACTGCCTCAACATATGCCTCGCCCACCGCAAGTAGCGAGAACTCACTTGACTTCGATCAAGCGTATGTAAGCGAGCTCAGTAAAAACGTTGAACGCAACGAGCGTCTCCTAACACTCCTTGGTGAGGAATCTAAGAAAGGGGGGCGGATCATTTTTTACGCGACAACGCCTGGTAGTGCGAGACTTTTTGCCTGCCTTCTACCCGTTCTAGGGGTGCCGGCAAGATCGATTACTTCAGAGGACTCTCCAGCAGCACGCACTCTTGCCCTTCAGAAATTTGTGGCCAGGGAAGAAAAGGTCTTGTGCGTCCACGGTTTCCTGCTTGCTGGAAGAGCTATCCCAGATATTACTTTGTGCGTGATGGCGTCGCCTGGTAAGTCTAAGGCATCGTTTCTTTCAACTATCGGGCGACTCGTGCAGGCTCGAGACGCCAATCTTCCGACGCTCAGGCTCATTGTGGCAGCCGACTCACAAGCCGACGCTGGTTTGGTGGCGTCGTTGGGCACTTGGTCGACGTTGAACTTCTAGGAGATCATATGTTCTTTCCCATCATTCCCCAGAACCTATCGATCTCCGCGATGCGAAGCTCGGGCTATCGCGATACCGCCCATGCACTTGCAGAGCTCATTGACAACGCCATCCAAGCAGGAGAAGACACCGCATCCCGTACCGAGGTCGAGGTCATCTGTATTGACGAGGCCTCTACTGGCGGGCGCCGTCAGATCTCCCGACTTGCGGTCTATGACAATGCCTGTGGCATGAATCCCTCGCTGTTGAGAAAAGCCCTGCAGTTCGGCAACGGGTCGCGCCTCGAAAAAGCTCAACAAAAGGGGATCGGTAAGTTTGGGATGGGATTGCCGAACTCCTCTATTTCTCAATGCAAAAGGGTTGACGTTTGGACATGGCAAAAAGGGTCGGTTTATCACGCGTATTTAGATGTGCAGGAGATTCAAGATGGCAAGATGACAGAGGTTCCAGAGCCACGATCTTCTGAACTCCCCTCCGAGTGGCGATCATTGATCGCAGGTAACCTCGAAGAGCACGGTACGCTAGTCGTCTGGAGCAAGCTGGACCGGATCTCCTGGAAGCAAAGTACAACTCTGCTTCGACACACGGAATTTATCAGCGGGCGCGTATACCGACACTTCATCAACGACAAGTCCGTTCGAATTCGCCTTGCCGCTTATGAGAGCAAGACCAAATCGACCGTCTTCGAAAGCTTCGTCCGGCCCAATGATCCGCTCTACCTGATGTCCGGAACAAATGCCCCCTCCCCCTTCAATCAAAAGCCGGCCTTCGTGACGTTCGGACAACCGCTGGTACTCACAGTGGCTCACTGCGGGGTAGAACACCTCGTGACCATCATTGCGTCGATCTGTAAGCCGGAGACACGGCGTGAAGGAGGAACCAAGCCGATTGGTCAGCACGCGCAAAAAAACCAGGGCATCTCCGTCGTGAGATCAGGGCGGGAGTTGGAGCTCAATCACAGCTTCACGAACTCCTATGACACGCGCGAGAGATGGTGGGGGGTCGAAGTGCAGTTCGATCCCGGCTTGGATGACGTTTTTGGCGTCACTAACAACAAACAGTCCGCCACGGGATTTACACGTCTAAGTATCGAGGAAGACGCGTTCGAAGAGGGCCTCGCCGTGAAGGATTACCAGGAGGAACTCGAGCAGGATCGGGACCCGCGGCTTGCCATGTATCGCATCAGCCGCGAAATCGAGAAGTTGTTGAATTCCATGCGTATTCAAGTGGCCAAGATGCGAGAAGGTGAACGTATCTACGCCACGAAGGAGCGGGCCGAAAGCAAGGCCGAGAAAGCAGCGACGGACTCGGTGGCAAGACGCAGAGAGCGAGTGGGGGACACAGGCAGGAGCGATAAAGAGGAGCACGCTTCCACCAGCGAACGCGCATTGGCGCTGACAGCCGATATCGTGCAAGACGGCGTGGAGGAGACGAAGGCTCATGACCTGGCCGTGGATTATGTCACCAAGAAGATAAAGTTTCGCTTCAGGCATTCGGATCTGACTGGTTTCAACATCTTCGATATCTCCACGGCTGGAGGTGTCATCTTAATCACACTCAACAGTCGTCACCCGGTGCACGCGCGCATCTTCGAGGCGCTTCAAGGCGAGGGTGGACCGGAGGTCCAGTACGCTAGAGAGGTTCTGTCGCTCATCGCCGCCTGGGCCCGAATGGAGGATGAAGCGCCCAGCGAGAAGGTGCGAGTGGGTATCGAAGAAATTCGCTTGCTTTGGGGGCGGATGGCCATGGACTTCTTTGAGCTCGAGAACTAGCCATGAGCGGGCGCGAAGCGATCCGTGGATTTGCGGTCCAGACCCTCATCTGCCTTCTCGACTCATTTTGGGCTGGCGAACGGTGGAACGCTGTCACGCTCGAGCCTGATTCCGAAAATGACAAGGTGGACATTCATTGGGAATATGCCGATGGTTCGACCTGCGCGCAACAGGTCAAATCCTCAAAAAATCAGATTGGAAAAGGCGACGTGGTGGCCTGGTGCAGGGAACTAAAGGAGTCAAATTCCGCAAATAGTTACCAGCTGATGCTGGCCGGGCCGATCGCAGCTGCCGTGCTGGAAGCCGCGCCCTTTCACGGCGTTGATGTGCCAACGCCCACATCGATGGATACGCTGGCCTTACTCGACCAAGCGATAACGAAAGTGGATCGCTACCTTACCGCGAAGTCCATCGATCCACTTCCACTTCCACTTCGCGAATCACTGATCTACGAACTCGTTGCTCGCATGATGCAGGCGGCTATACACGGAAAACGTATGTTGCATGAGGAGTTTGATGGCTGGTTGCTGAGCGGGATCACTGCTTCTTATCCGCATGCGATCAGCCAGCGACTGACCGCAAACTGCGCTGTCCTTTGGAGTGTTCTCGAGATTGCCGGGCCAATCGTGGTCTCGACGAGAGCTTTCGAACTGATACTTCCGCTCACCGTCGTCAACGGCGGTGCTTCCACGGCCATCGTTGAGATGTTTCTGCTGCGTGTGTGGTCGACTGCGCTGGGGCGTGAGATGCGCTATCGCCCCGAAAGCATCGTTTCTGAGGGGATGGAGGCGGGGTACGACATTCGACGACGGAGCGGATATCCATTCGGGGATTTCGCGATCTCACCCCAGTCTTCGGTCAAAAAGTCTGTACTGTTCGTTCCGGTTCAACGACCTGGATATGACGTAGATCAGTGGCCTCTTGGCGATTATCAGGTGGAATTGTTCGTCAAGTATGCGGCTCAAGCAGCCTTGTGCTCGGTCAAAAAGACAGCGATAACGATCGGGATGGACGCGTTCTCTGTCCTAACGTCGGGCCAGACCCAATTTATCTCCGTCTCCAATTTAGAACGTTATCTGAGCGAAATACTCACGATGCAGTGCGCAAGCGACGCACGCTCTTCCCCATTATAGAAATCATCGATTCCCACAGAATCTTACTCTTTAAGCAGGTTGGGGTACAGGGCTACGTAAGTGTTTCGCCGAAACCTGTGTTCCCTGTCGGTCCGATGTCTGGCTACTATGACTGCTTCTGAGAAACAGCTCATCCGGGATTTGCTATACAAGCCTTCTTCGAATACTAGTCGTCATTTATATCGTAGTCGTAGAGGTCCTTGTGGAGGGCGAAATCGCGCTTTACATGTAGATCCTGTATGTATTCGAGTGTGCAATTTTCTATGAAGTGATCGAATTCTTTGCCATTACCGCCTTCGATAGCACGATATTCATAGGATTCAAATCCTAGGCTGAACCATCTAAGGATGATCTGAATGTATAGGGCCGACACCCTGCACGCATGCCTGAGCATCAGCACAAGCTCTTCGCTGTCCTCGTGGCCTCCGTATTCGGCCGGCGGCCCCAAAGGGAAAGTTCCATGTGCGACATGGTTCCGAAGGTTGCGTACGACCTGCAGCGCAAAAGTCAATCGACCCTCCGCAAGCAAGCCCATCCCGCCCAAAGCGGCAGCGTGGCTAGCTTTGTATCGTTCGAACAGCATGATGAAATTGTTGCAGTGATGCCTAAAGTCCTGAGGCACAGCTGATACCCCTTCACTCTCGAAGAGATCATCTAAGAGAGCCACCGCCCGCAAGCTACTTGTTCTCTTCAGCAGGCCCTTAGCTGTGCCTTTACGAGCCGATAATGGTCCATAGAGGTGATCAATGAAACGATAGGCTTCCTCCAGGCCACTGCAGACAAACATGAAGCGCGTGAGCGCGGTAGCGTGAGTCGTGTAATGCTTCGCGTGGGCATCAATGTTGTCGCCAATACTTCCGCAGTAAAGCCCGTCCGAGGATTCGAACTTCCAGGTATCGACTTCGACCTTTTCAAGCTGAGCGGCTAACCTGAGCCAATCTCCAATTGTCTCGGTCCGAATCTTCGTTGTGCCGTGCTCGCTCAGGTAGGGCGACGTGTTTCCAAGGAAGTGCGCAGCAAAACTAACTTCGATTAAATGCTCATCGAGCCCACGGGTCCCTGAGCAAGTTGGACAGAAATGCGCCACGCCAGGTTCAGGATCGTCGGCGCTCATGCCTTATTTTCCTGAGTTCACTTATGACAAACCGCGCAAGAGCCGTTACCTTCATCCACCCCGTAAATTTCGTCGATTTCGTCGGGGCAGGCCTTTACAGGTCGCAGTGGATTGATCGGGATGGCCTTGAGCATGCGAGCTCGGCGAAGCTTGTATTCTGCTTCGATCTCCGCAATGCGTTCGGGCTGCTCCATATCGACCAACGATTCGCCCTTGGACCAGGTGAAGGGGGAGCCGTGGTCCAACGCGTCCTTCTCCAACGCCTTGGCATCTTCATATGCCTGCGGATGGCGCTCCCTCAGGCGCACCCACTCGATCTTCTGCTGGAAGAAGCAGAAGGTGCAGCCGCTGCGCGATCGCCATTCGTAATACTTGGGATAGCCGACGCCGGAGTTCTCCAAGATGTCGATGACGCCTGCCTTGTCGATGCCCGCCTCGCGGAAGGGTAGCTTCACGAACAGGTTGTCGGCCTTGGTCGAGTAGCCCTCGCGGTAGTCCTCATCGGCGCGGATGGCCACATAGGACGTGACCTTGTCGCCGTTCGCGAGCATCGGCCTGACCCAGTTCTCGAACGGGGCCAGCTTTAGCTTGCGGGTGCACCAGCGGGTGTTGGGGTTGGGCAGGAAGTGGTTGTATTGGCGAAGCCAGAAGCTGAAATCGCGGTCAGGGTTCAACCGAAGGATCGTCTTGCCAAGCTTTCCCTCAAGCTTACCCAGGAACTCGTAGACCTCGGGTAGCTCTTCGCCTGTGTCTGTGTAGAAGTATTCGATGTTGAGCTCGGGATGGCGCTCACGCATATAGACGGCCAGAGCCGCGCTGTCCTTGCCTCCAGAGATCCCCAGGACGTGTCGCTCAGCCATTGGCTGCCTCCTTGTCGATGGACGCCAGTTTCATTCCGGCCTTGGCCAGGATCGCCAACAAGACCTCTGCTCCCAAACCTTGGCCTTCCAGCATGGAGACGACCTCAAGGACCTTGGCCTCCACGGTCTTGCGATGGCGGTCGGAAATAGCGAACGAGCGCGAGATCATCTTGGTGTCTGCGCCCGCGCCGATGACCACGGCGATGGCTTCGCTGTGCGCCTTGCGCCCTTGCACGGCGGCGAACGCCTCGGATTCGCGGAAGCGGCGCGCTAACTTCGCCAGTTCCAAGATTGCGGCGTCGATGTGCCGATCCACCCAATCGCGGGGCGGCTTCTCCGCCGCCAGGCTCAGGATGCCTTCGAGCGATGCTCTCGACCCGTCGTAGTTGACCAAACGCGTAGCGAAGCCATCAATTTGGAAGTCCCCCGAGATGCCGGAGACGGACTTCGCCCGCTCGCGCAAGCTTTCCAAATCGTCGCGGCTCGCGTCCAAAGCGGCGAGCATCTTGGCTTCGACCTCAGCAAGCATCTTTCCGTAGGCGCTGGCAAGTTCTTGCAGCGGCGCGCGCAGCGCCTTCACATAAGCCTTGCCGTCGGATGCGCCCAGGAGCGATGCCAGATCGACGAACAGTACCTTGTGTGGGTCGCTGGCCTTCAAAAGCATGTCGCGCATGTCACGGGCTGTTTGTCCAAGCCGCGAGGTGCGCCGGGCCCATTCGGGCAGGTTGAAGACCATAGCCACCAGGCCGCGGGCGGCCTCGAGCGGGTCGGCCGCGCCGGCGTTTTCGCCGATCTCGGCCAACAGCTTGGAAATGCCTTTGAGGATCCGGTTCTTGTCCTCGTCGATAGCCACCCAGCGCAGCGAAAAGCGATCGGGGTCTTGCAGGCACTCGTCGATGTCGAAGTCGGTGAGCCGGGGTACGAACATCCCATCCTTGTAGACGGCGATGTTGGCCTTGTGGGCCAGCAGGAAAGTGGTGAGGAACACAGGCTGGATGCCAAACTTCATGCCGAACGGCGGTGCGCTCCACAGTTTGTAGATCTCGTGCGCGCCCACGCGGGCGTCCGCGTCAGAGAAGAGGGCTCGCGTGGCGCTCCAGAGGTTTTGGAAGCCTTCGGCGAACCCATCGTCAGGAGGCATGCAGCGCCAGGCCCCAGAGGCGTCTTGGCGATGCAGCCCCGTACGCTTGAGCAGCGTCTCATAGAGGCCGCGCTCGGCCGGGAAGCCCTCGAATCCCAATGCCTCTTGGCCTTCTGCATTGATCATCGCGTGCAGCAGGTCGCGGCGCGCCTTCACGCTGTTGCTCGACACGCTGTCGCGGTTGACTAGCTCGCTCCACACCGGAGGCGAATCACCGAACATTTCTTCGGCCAGGCTCGACGCAATGGGTGAGAGCTTGGAGCCTGGTTCGACGATTTGCTCGGTTCCGTCGTGCCACTTTGCCAGCGACACCGCGGCTTGCAGTTGGTCCTCCAAGTCGGCGCGGGTGGCGGCAAGGCGCGCGTAGACTTCGCGGCGTGCGACGGCGTCGCCTGAGAGCTCGTGGCGATCTTTGACTTGCTCCAAGGCGACCAGTTCCGACGAGAGCTCGGCGATGCGGGCGTGGTTCGCAGGAATGCCTACCATCACGGGCCATGGGCTCAACTTGGAGCATCCCTGTGCCCGTATCCGCGCGTCCCTGGGCTTCATGCCTTTACTAGGCAGCGCGAGGATGAAGGTCCCAAACTCGCCCTTCTTGGGTTGGTAGTTCGCGGCGATTTTCTCAGCCTGCTCGATGCTGCATAGCGAGAGCTCCATCCATCGCATGGAGCCGGTCTCGTGGTAGTGCCGCTTGGCCACGACCGGATGCAGACCCATGAGCTGCGCCAGGCGGCCGTAGTCGATGCCCGGAGAGGCGGCCAAGGTTTGGGCGATGGCCGCGTCGATGTCGAAGTCGCTACCTTCGAAGACAGACCAGGCCCCGGTGTAATTCTTGTAGAGGGCGACTTTGAGATCGGAGAGCTTTTTGAGGGCAGCGTCCAGCTCCTCACGCGTCTTGTCGTAGAAGAGCGCGCCGATCACCGCGGCGTCGGCCGCCAGGCCCGAGCCATTGCGGAACATGTCTATGACCGCGATATTTTTGATCAGCGAGACGAGCAACGCATCTCCCGTCTTGGCTTCGGCTCGCTCGACTGCCTCGACGGCTTGCGACCAGCGGTGGCCGTCGGGAGAGGCCAGGATCGCCGGCTCCAAGTTCGAGCGCAGGTAGTCCCAGTAGTCGCTTGGACGATACCAACTCGCGTCCTCACGAAGTGTCGAGTTCAGATAAGAGCGGAAACCATGCGGCTCCACCGACGAGAGGAAACCGAAGGTGCTGCGCTCGTTCTGGCCGAACTGCCGCTTTGAGATCGGGCCCAGGAGCGCAGCCATCGCTGGATGCAGCGGCCAACAGGCTTCCAAGGCCTTGGCGAAGTCTTTCCCCACGGCTGGGCGGCGGGAGCGGATCGCTTCGGCGATGGCCTTGGACGCCTCGGGTATCCAGGGAGGGCTATGCTTTGCTTCGATCGCGCGGCCGATGAGCTCGACGACCTCGTCGCTCGCGGCCACAAAGGGTAAGTCGATGTAGCGGCCTTGCACTTTGGCCCAATCGTCGCGGGTATCGATGCCTAAGCGGGCTGAATATTGCGCAAAGGACTGATGCAGCACGCCCACGACCACTAGGCGGCCCTCGGAACGCGCGGCGGCTTCGGCTAGCTCTTGGAAGAAGTAGACATCGTCCCCGGAGCCCAGTGCGGAAGCTTCAAGGAACTTGCCCATCTCGTCGATAATGACCAGCGCGCCGTCATGCGGGCGACTTTTGGCCTCTTCGAGAAGCTCGGCAATCAGCGATTGCGCGTTGGGCTTGCTGCGACCATCGATATTGCGACCTTGCGCTCGCCGCAGAGACGCATGCAGCTCTGCTACCACGCTTCCGCGCCGGCCCACAGCCGGCACGAGCAGCCATCCCTTACGCACGGGGAAGGCCTTGTCAAAGGCAGGCTTGGAGTCCAGTCGCAATGCCTTGCGCGCCTTGGCCCGCAGATTCTTGTCGGGATGCAGCGCGCTCGCCAAGGCTACGGCAAGCGAACTCTTGCCACCGCCGAAGGGGCCAGTCCAGGTGAAGCAACGTTGGTTGGTGCCCGAGAGTTGCTTGCACATCCCATCGACCACAGCAGACGCGGTCGCGTGACAGATGTAGCCGGAAAGGGCGTCGGCGCGGCCGATATCGGCATCGACGCGGATGGAGCGCTGGTACTGGCGCGATATTTGGACGATGTCCGACAGAGCCAGTTGCTTCTTGTCAGTCATAAGCGCGCCTGATCATGTTTTTTATGTCTTCCTTGGACAGATCCTTCCGGTGGACCTGCCGTAAACCGGCGGAGTCGGTCCACTCCAGCTTGCGCCTTGTGAAGTCCGAGAGAGCAATCAGTCGTTGGGCGATCGACTCCTCGTCTAGCTTAAAGACACGGCCAGGTGAACCTTCCGCGTAGGCGACGGTTTCGAAGGCCAGCGAGCTTTGGCCATCGGCCTCGCGGCTCCAGAAGTCGACAAGGGCATACGCGAAGATGCCATCATGCAGCGAAGCCTTCGGGCCACGGCGGAAGGCGTATTGTCCTTTATGGACCTCTTGCAGTAGTCCCAACTCGCCAAGCAGCGGCTCGGCGAAGTCCTCGGGCGAGCCGCCGACCACACGGGGAGCATAGCTGCGCAAGCACGTCTCCAAGTCTCGGGAGATCGTCGAGACTGAGAGGCGGTGCTTCGGATCGAGTTCGCGAGCGTATCGCTCCAGAGGCTCTTCGAGCTCTTGGCGGGTGAAGGTCGGCGCCGTCACATTGTTGAACAACCAGTACCACGTCGTCGAACGGAAGCAGCGGCCAGCAAGCTGCCAATGGGCAAGCCATGCCGTGGATGGACTCTCTGCATAGGGATCAAGACCGCCATCCTGCAGGATCTCACTAGCAAGCTTCCCAATACGAAAGTTGCCCTGTTCTTCATACAGGACGCCACAGGCTAGAGCCCAATGCCGGATGGAGGCAACCATGTTCTTGCCCACCCCAAAAGTAGCAATGGCATCGTCGCCCGTAAACGTTGCCTTCGGGATACTGCCACCTGCAACAGCTTGATCGTAGGCCTTTTTTAGCCACATCTGACGCAGGGGGAAGGTCTCGTGCCCCGAGAAATGGGCAGGAATCGAGGCTGATGTTGCGCGGTGGCGAGTCATGGACACATTCTATGCCCGACTGGAGGAGTTCACCAGTCCGAAACCGCCTCGCGGGCGGTAGAGACGTGCGCCCTATCCAAGCCTGCTCATACAGGCTGCAGCGTCAGCCAATATTCGTGCCGCTTCGTAGGCCTCAGACGTGGTCGATTGGCGACCAAACCCGATGCGAACGACCTCCCGGGCCTCGTCGTCGGAGAACCCCGAGGCTTGCAGAACGTGTGAGCGATGAATGGAACCCGATGTGCAGGCAGAGCCGCTTGAAATGCTCAACTTGGGACTTGCGCGCATGACGAGGTCATCAGCATCGACCCCTATGAAGCGAATGCTTCTCAAGCCAGGAAGGTTTGGGCCGCCGCAATCGAACTTTTTGAAGTTAGCCCCGAACTCGTTGAGAAAATTACAGAACGAATCCGCAAGGACTTCGGTGTGCAGCGCATCGCGCTCCATGCTGTTTGCGACTATTTCGCACGCTTTTCCGAAGCCAGCTATCAGAAACACAGGTAGAGTTCCTGGGCGAAGGCCAGATTGTTGCCCTCCCCCAAAAAGTAGAGGCTGCATTAGTTTCCTGACTCGTTGCGAGATATAGAGAGCTCCAATTCCGGAGGGGCCATACATTTTGTGGGATGAAAGGCTTAATAAATCGACCCCCATTGCAGCAACGTCAATCCTTAGTCTTCCCGCCGTTTGCGCAGCATCGACATGCAAAATTCCATTTTTTGATGTCAATAAATTTGAAATTTCCTCAATTGGTTGTATGGTCCCTATCTCGTTGTTGGCATGCATCACGGAAGCTAAATTAAGATCAAAGCGACCAAACTCAAGTATCTTCGTTGCAGCCTCCACTTCGACGCGGCCGTGCCTGTCGACAGGAATGGTCTCCACTGAAACGCCGCGTGTGCTTAGATGCGTCCCTACCTCAATAACGGCCTTGTGTTCAATTGAGGAATGCAAAAGTCTTGAGCCATTCGGATTCTGAGAAAGTACGCCTTGTAACGCGAGGTTGTTCGACTCTGTAGCCCCTGACGTGATAACCAGCTCACTCGGCGATGCTCCAATCAGGCTCGCGATAGCCTGCAGAGCAGTGTCGACCGCCTTGGCGGCTCGCTGGCCAGCCAGGTGCCCGGCATGAGGATTGGCATGGGTAGCTCCAAGCCAGGGAAGCATGGCTTCGACAACCACGGGATCGGGTTGCGTTGAGGCATTACAGTCCAAGTAAATCGGAGGCTTCATTAGCGGACCTGGCAACTACGGGGAAGAGACGAACTTCGCACGCGATACCTTGCCACATTTGGCATAGGCCGTTGCAATGAAGGCCGTCACTACGTCGCCCGCCTGCCAGTCGTAGCGCTGCCAGCGGATCATACTGCTCCCCTATGCCGGTCTCGCGCCCCCTCAATGCGCAACCTGTCGAGATAGTCGGCCCACGCCTGCATCATCTTTTTGCGCTCTGACAGATGTGCGGTGCGATTGTAGGCACGTCCCAGCGGATCGCGCACGGCATGCGCAAGTTGGTGCTCGATATAGTCGGGGCGGAAGCCCAGCACCTCATCCAGGACGGTGCGCGCCATCGCGCGAAAGCCGTGACCGACGATGGTCTCGCCGTCGAATCCCAGGTTGCGCAGGGCGGCGTTGATTGTGTTCTCGCTCATCGGCCTGTCTGAACTGCGAACGCCAGGGAACACGTAGTCGCTGCGCTTGGTGAGCGGCCATAGGTCCTGCAGCACGGTCACAGCCTGGCTGGACAGTGGAACGATATGCGGGGTCTTGGTCTTGCTGGTGACGTAGCGCCACTCGGCGGCATCCATGTCGATGTCGGCCCACTTGGCATGCCGCAGCTCGCCGGGGCGCACGAAGAGCATGGGAGCAAGCTTGAGGGCTGCCTGCGTCACCGCAGCGCCTTGGTAGGCCCACAGTGCGCGCAGCAGGTCGCCAATCTGCTCGGGGTCCGTGAGGCTGGCGAAGTGCCTGGTCTGAGGCTGCTCCAGGGCGCCGGCCAGGTTGTCGGCCGGGTTCCTTTCGGCGCGGCCCGTAGCGATGGCGTAGCGGAACACTCGGCCGGCATGGGCACGGGCCCGATGAGCAGTCTCAATGATGCCCCGCTGCTCCAGCTTCCGCAGGGCAGCCAGCAGGATGGGTGCGCTCACATCGGTGATGGGCATGTCGGCAATGGACGCCAGATCTTTCTCGATCAGCCGTCGCTCGCGCTTGACCGAGCCGGGACTCAGGCCCTCCTTCGCGCGCTTGGTCAGCAGCTCCAGTCCAATGGCGCCGAACGTGGTGTTCATGCGCTCGGCCTGGACGGCTCGCTCGACGCGCGCGACATGGGCCGGGTTGGCTCCACCCTTCAGCAGCACGCGCAGCTTGTCGCGCTCCGCGCGTGCCTGCATCAGTGACATGGCCGGGTATTCGTCGATGGTCACGATGCTTGGCTTGCCGGCATAGCGATAGCGGTAGCGCCACGCCTTTGAGCCGGTGGGACGCACCTCTATGCACAGGCCATTCGAGTCGGCCACTCGAAAGGCTGTCTCTCTAGGTTTCAGTGCGCGAAGCTTGGCATCCGTGAGCATGTGAGTCAGATAGTTGTGAGTCGGAGCGACCCATTGCCGCTCCACGACTCACAGCCTGACTCACTTTATTGCCGGATGCAACTGGACATCACTGGACTTCAACGGACTGGAATCAGCTATTTTCAGGTAATTTCCTGCAAACCTTGGACTAAGCCGGACACCCTTGGACTGCTTTTTGGTGGGCCCACCAGGATTCGAACCTGGAACCAAAGGATTATGAGTCCTCTGCTCTAACCGTTGAGCTATAGGCCCGTGTGTCTGGCAGCGAGATGGCGAGCATGTCGGGCCGTACAGCGGACGCGAAAGTTTACCTGCCTGCGCGTCACCCTGTCTGCTATGCACCCTCTGACGACAGCTATCCAGCGCTTAAGCCCGCGAGATCACGCATCGGCTGCCCACAACGAAAAAGCCAGCGGCGGCCGGGTTTTGAGCATCAGAGTCCAGAGTTCCGTCCCGCCGCCGCTCTAGAGACGCCTTCGACGGACCGGCGCACTCGAGCAGATTGCATCAGGGTGTGGAGCTTGGTGATGCCGAAGCTGGTTTGGTTAGCAGTCGATCGCAGCGCCATGCGTGCGTGACCGGTGGCGAGGTGTTTGCGCAAGCATGGCAGTCAGCACGCTGTGGGGGCGGGCACGATGGTCTCGATAACGCGCGGGTGGCGCTGAGAAACGCGATCTCTAGAAACAACTAGCAGAACCTACCAATCCCGAACCCCCAATCCCCGCCCCTCACGCATCGGCGGTCTCGAACTGCCCATCGATCAACTGCCGACCCGTGCGAAACCCGTGCGCGATAGCCTCCTGATATGTGCCATAGCCTGGTCCGTTACCGGCGATACGCGGCTGCCGCTTGCCGCCGAGCGCGTACACATCCACCCACAACGTCCACCTGGCGTTCGGGGAAGCCTGCTCGGCGCGTACGCGGATCTCGTGCTCGCGGTACGTGGTGGTTTCGAAGCGGCTTTGCCTACTCATAAGACGATCCCGTTTCCATTCGTCCGCCAACTTAGAAGTCGTGGTCAGAACGCCACGTGAGGTTTGCAGAAACACCGGTTTAATGTTGCGTAACCGTGTGGCTTCGTCGCCACTGCGTGAACGCATCGGCGCTGCGTCTCCCCGACGCGCGCATGTCGTTTCAGCCCGAGCGCCACGCATAACCAACTGCCTTGACTACAACGCAACAGCCCCGCGTGAGCGGGGCTGCTGTGGGATCACTGCACGTTACGACCGAGGTGTCAATCGATATCCAGGAACGAGCGCAGCTGTTCCGAACGGCTCGGGTGACGCAATTTACGCAACGCCTTGGCCTCTATCTGGCGAATCCGCTCGCGGGTGACGTCGAACTGCTTGCCGACTTCTTCCAGCGTGTGATCGGTATTCATGTCGATACCGAAGCGCATGCGCAGCACCTTGGCCTCGCGCGGGGTCAGCCCGGCCAACACGTCGCGCACCGTCTCGGAGAGATTGATGTTTGTCGTGTTGTCGATCGGGGACTCCACGTTGGTGTCCTCGATGAAGTCGCCCAGATGCGAATCCTCGTCGTCGCCGATCGGGGTTTCCATCGAGATCGGCTCCTTGGCGATTTTCATCACCTTGCGGATCTTGTCTTCCGGCATGTCCATTTCCTTGGCCAGCTCCTCCGGCGTGGCCTCGCGGCCGAACTGCTGGAGCATCTGGCGGGAAATGCGGTTCAACTTGTTGATCGTTTCAATCATGTGCACCGGAATACGGATGGTGCGCGCCTGATCGGCGATCGAACGGGTGATGGCCTGACGGATCCACCACGTTGCATACGTCGAGAACTTGTAACCGCGACGGTATTCGAACTTGTCCACGGCCTTCATCAGGCCGATGTTGCCTTCCTGGATCAGGTCCAGGAACTGCAGGCCGCGGTTGGTGTACTTCTTGGCGATGGAGATGACCAGGCGCAGGTTGGCTTCGACCATTTCCTTCTTGGCCTTGCGCGCCTTGGCTTCGCCATAGGCCATCGCACGGCTGATCTCCTTGATCTCGCCCAGGGTCAGGTAATTGGCCTTTTCCATCTCGATCGAGCCCTGCTGCTCGGAGATGATCTGATCCTTGACGTCGCGCAGCGCCGACGACCACTTCTGCTTGCGCTTGAGTGCGTCTTCGACCCATTCCAGGTTGGTCTGGTTGCCTTCCCAGGAGCGGATGAAATCCTTGCGCGGCATGCGGGCCACAGTGGTGGCCAGGTGAAGCACCTTGCGCTCGTGGTCCTTGATACCGTTGACCACGCCACGCAGCTGGGTGACCAGCGCGTCGGTCAGCGGCAGCGGCAGCTTGAGCGTGGTGAAGATGGCGGCCATGTCTTCGCGCGCCTTGACCACCAGCTTGTGCTCGGCGCCGTTCTTGGCGTAGGCCTTCTTGAACTTGGCGTATTCGTTGGCCAGGTTCTCCATGCGCGTGGCCACTTCCACCGGGTCCGGACCGGTCGGGCCGGCTTCTTCTTCGGCAGCGTCGTCATCGCCGTCTTCATCGTCGTCTTCATCGACGGCGTCTTCGTCGACGGCGACCGGGCCGGCGGCGGCCAGCGCGGCGGCCGCGGCGTCGGCTTCTTCGATCAGGTCGTTGAAGCCGACCACGATCTCGGCCAGACGCTTCTTGCCTTCCTTGTGCGCTTCGTAATCGGCGAGCAGCATTTCGGTCGACAGCGGAAACACGCCCAGTGCTGCCTGGACCTGGCTCAGGCCTTCTTCGATGCGCTTGGCGATGGCGATTTCGCCTTCGCGGGTCAGCAGCTCGACCGTGCCCATTTCGCGCATGTACATGCGCACCGGGTCGGTGGTACGCCCACCTTCGGTGTCGAGCGCGGTCAGCGCGGCGGCGGCTTCTTCGGCGGCCGTGTCGTCAACCTCGCGGTTGCCGGTGTTGCCGTCGTTGAGCAGCAGGGTTTCGGCATCGGGGGCAACTTCATGGACATCGATGCCCATGCCGTTGATCATGCTGATGATGTCTTCGATCTGCTCCGGGTCGACCAGGTCGTCGGGCAGATGGTCATTGACTTCGGCGTAGGTCAGATAGCCCTGTTCCAGGCCCTTGCTGATCAGTAGCTTGATGTCGGATTGCTGGGCAGGACGTTCGTTGGCCATGAGTGCTCGCGCCACCGGCTTTGAGATTGGAAAGAGAACCTAGCATTATACCAGCGTGAAGCCCGGTCTGCCGGAATCAAGACGGGACCGCTGGTGGACGTGCGGTATCTAGGGTCTGAGAAGGAAGGTCACCGGGCCGTCATTGACCAGGTCGACAACCATATGGGCACCAAAACGCCCGGTTTCCACCCCGCCGCGATGTTTTTCGCGGCAGATCGCCACCAATCGATTGAACGCGGGTTCAGCCTCCAACGGCGGCGCGGCGGTGCTGAAGCCTGGGCGGTTGCCCGAACTGGTGTCGGCGGCCAGGGTGAACTGGCTGACCAGCAACAGGCCGCCGCCGGTATCGGTGAGTGAGCGGTTCATCTTGCCGGCGTCGTCGCCGAACACCCGGTAGCTGAGCAGGCGCTCGGCCAGGCGCCGGATCTGCGCATCGCTGTCGCCGGGTTCCACGCCGACCAGCGCCAGCAACCCGGGGCCGATCTGCCCGACGATCTGGTCGTCGACGGTGACGCTGGCGCGGGTGACGCGCTGGATCAGTGCAAGCATGCGCATTCTTGGGTAGCAAACTGTGCGGGCAGCATGCCCAGCGCGGCCCGCACTGTCACCTGCGGGTCTTCGCCGGCCACGCTGTTTAGAATTGCGCGGATGAACCCTGATGTCCGTGCCCGATTGCTGTACGCCACCGCCGCCACCGTGGGCCGCTTGCCGTGGCCGCTGCTCCAACGCCTGGCCGATACGCTGGCCTGGAGCTGGCGCAAACTCAATGCGCGCGAGGCGCGCGTGGCCCGCCGCAATCTGGAACTGGCGTATCCGGAATTGAGCGCCGAGCAGCGCGCGCAGTTGCACGCACGGATCCTGCAATCGACCGCGCGACAGACCCTGGAAGTACTGCGCACCTGGACCCGACCGCCGGCCGAGAACCTGGCCCGTCTGCAACGCAACGGCCAGGAGTTGTACGACGCCGCACTGGCCTCCGGGCGCGGGGTCATCGTGGCCGCGCCGCACTTCGGCAACTGGGAGCTGCTCAACCAGTGGCTGTCCGAGCGCGGGCCGATCGCCATTGTCTACCGGCCGCCGGAATCCGAGGCGGTGGACGGTTTCCTGCAGCTGGCACGCGGCGGCGACAACGTGCGCCAGGTGCGTGCCGAAGGCCCGGCGGTGCGGCAGTTGTTCAAGGTGCTCAAGGACGGCGGTGCGGTCGGCATCCTGCCCGACCAGCAACCGAAAATGGGCGATGGCGTGTTTGCGCCGTTCTTCGGCAGGCAGGCGCTGACCATGACTCTGGTCAACCGGCTGGCCGAGCGCACCGGCGCCACCGTGTTGTACGGCTGGTGCGAACGCGCCGGCGGGGATCTGCAGTTTGCCCTGCACGTGCAACCGGCCGACCCGGCGGTGGCTGACCCCGACCCGGTCCGTGCCGCCAGCGCGCTCAACGCCGGCATCGAACAGATCGCCCGGCGCGACCCGGCGCAATACCAGTGGACCTACAAGCGCTACACGCTGCGTCCCCCCGGCAGCGGCGAGGCCAATCCCTATGCGACGGAGCGGCATCCGCATTGATCGCCGCGCCGCGCCGGCCTGATCGAGCGCGGCAGCCGCGCCGTGTGCGTCAATCGTCGTGCGGATCGGCGGGCGTGGCCAGAATGCGTTGGTAGAACGCCAGGTCCAGCCAGCGCCCGAACTTGAAACCGGCCTCGCGCACGGTGCCGGCATGGGTGAAACCGAACTGTTCGTGCAAGGCGATGCTGGCCTGGTTACTGGCATCGATGCCGCCCACCAGCACATGCACGCCGCGCGCTTGCGCCGCTGCGATCAAGGCCTGCAGCAGGATGCGTCCCAGGCCTTTGCCGCGATGGTCCTGGTGCACATAGATCGAATGCTCGACGCTGTACTTGAACGCCGGCCAGGCGCGAAAGGTGCCGTAGCTGGCGAAGCCCATCAGGGTGCCGTCGGCATCCTCCACACCGATCACCGGAAAGCCGCCGGCCTGTTTGGTGGCGAACCAGCCAACCATGCTCTCCGGCGGCCGTGGCCGGTAGTCGTAGAGCGCAGTGGAATTGGCGATGGCGTCGTTGAAGATGTCCAGAATGGCGCCGGCGTGGCGCGCTTGGCTGCAATCGACAATGTGCATGGGGCCAGACGAACGTAGAGGTCGTCCGATTAGAAAGCATTGCCAGGTCCTGAACAACGCGCGCCGCAGGCAACCAATCGACGCATGCTGCGCCACTCAATCGGCAGCGGCTGGATGCAGCGTTCTACCCGGTCGTGGCGACTGTCCGTCGCCGGGCGCGCGACAATGGGCGGACGCGATCACGCAGTGACCACGGCGGCGTCCGCCTTGAAGCGGCCGTGGCCATCCCCATCTGGAGTCGTGCATGAGCAGCCCCGTCCCCTCCCCTAGCGCACAGGCCTTCGGCGATCCGGCGGCGATCCGCTGTGAGCGCGCCGCCTCCGAGCTGCGCGCCGGGCGTCCGGTGTTGCTGACAGCGGCGGATGGACAGGCGCGTGCGGTGCTGGCATTGGACAGCAGCACCGCGCAGTCGTACGCGGCCTTCGCGCGCGCCGCGCAGGGCCGCCACTACCTGTTCGTGACGCCGACTCGCGCCCAGGTGCTGGGCTTGAGCGCGCCACAGGGCGCCCGGGTGGGCTTGATCGATCACAGCTACGACCAGCTCGCGGCACTGGCCTACCTGCGCGACACCCCGGTGCCCACGCAATGGACGGCCGGCGATGCGCTGGATGCCGGCGGCGTTGAGATCGCGCGGCTGGGCTTGCTGCTGCCGGCACTGCTGGCGGTGGAACTGCGCGATGTGCACGACCAGGCCGCGTTCGCTGGCTGCCAGTCGCTGGCACTGGACGATTTGCGCGGCGGCTGCGCCACCTCCGCGGCCGCCGGCTACGCGTTGGTGACCCGCACACCGGTGCCGTTGCGCGGCCTGGGCATGAGCGAATTCGTGGTGTTCCGCGGCGGCGTGGCGCAGCGCGACCAGGTGGCGATCGTGGTCGGCCAGCCGGACCTGTCGGCGGCGGTGCCGGTGCGTGTGCATTCGTCGTGCCTGACCGGCGATCTGTTCGGCTCACTCAAGTGCGATTGCGGCGACCAGTTGCGGCATGGGCTGGCCAAGCTGAAAGAGCTGGGCGGTGGCGTGCTGCTGTATCTGGATCAGGAAGGTCGCGGCACCGGCATCGCTGCCAAGATGCGCGCCTACGGCTATCAGCACGCCGGCCTGGACACCATCGATGCCGACGCGCAGTTGGGCTTTGGCCCGGACGAGCGCCGCTACGGTAGTGCGGTGGCGATGTTGCGCGGGCTGGGCATCGGCCGGATCCGGCTGTTGACCAACAACCCCGCCAAGGCCGAGCGCCTGCGCGCAGCCGGCATCGCGGTCGAAGATCGCATCGCGATCACCGGCGAGATCACCGCCGAAAACGAGCAGTACCTGCGCACCAAGGCCGCGCGTGCCGGACATGCGCTGGACGTGGATGCATTGATCCTGGCTGCGCAGTAGCGCGCCCGGTGCCGGGTGCGCCTGCACTCGGCAGCCGGCTATGCTTGCGAACCGCTTCTGCAGGCCAGCCTCGTGCACGACGCTCCACCGCCGCACCCCGACCTCATCGTCCCGTCTGCTCCGGCAGAAGCGTCGGCCATCAACCACAGCCACTGGCAATCGCTGCCGCGACGCGGTGCGTATGTGGCGGCGGTCAACGGCGCGCTGGGCGGCGGATGTGCGGGCCTGATCGCAGGTGGCGTCACGGTGGTCTGGCTGCACGCCTGGCATCAATGGCCAGCGGTGCTGGGCGTGACCGCGGCCATCGCCCTGCTGGGTGCCTGGTTCGCGGTCAAGCGGCACCGGCTGACCCATTGGAAACTCGACCAGCATGGCCTGGCGCTACAGCGCGGCCATCTGTGGCAAAGCGACACGCGCGTTCCGATTTCGCGTGTGCAGCACGTCGACCTGCGTCGTGGGCCGATCGAACGCGCGACCCGCCTGACCACTCTGGTGGTGCACACCGCCGGCAGCCGGCTCAACGCAGTGGCGCTGTCGGGGCTGGATCAGGACGATGCAGAACGTCTGCGCGACCGCCTGGCCCGGCAGCTCGATGACGACGACGACGCGCTATGAATGCCATCGAACATCCCGGCAACGACGAGCAGCGCCTGCATCCGTTGTCGTGGGTGTTCGTATTGCTGCAGCAGATCCGTCAGTTCCTGATTCCGCTGGCCGCACTGATCCTGTTCGGCAGCCGCGACGGCAATCGCGATTTTGCCGACCAGATCGCCACCGGCGTGGTGATTTCGGTGCTGGTGGCGATTTCGGTGCTGCGCTACTTCACCTACCGCTACCGGATCGGCGCCGATGGCGTGGCGATTCGCAGCGGCCTGCTGGAACGCAGCCGGCGCGATATTCCGTTCGCGCGCATCCATAACGTGGTGGTGCATCAATCGCTGCTGCATCGCCTGGCAGGCGTGGCCGAGGTCCGCCTGGAGTCTGCCGGCGGGCATAAGCCGGAAGCGGAAATGCGTGTGCTGCGGCTGGACCAGGCACTGGCGCTGGAAGACCTGATCCGTCGCCGGGCGACGGGCGCAGAAGCCGCGACGCCGCAGATCGACGAGGACAGCGGCAGCCTGCTGCGCCTGCAGATGACCGAGGTGATCCGGCTGGGGCTGATTTCCAACCGCGGCATGGTCGTGGTGGCTGCCAGCTTCGGCGTGATTTACCAGATGATTCCGCGCCGCACGGTGTCCGACTTCGTCGAGCACAACGGCGAGCTGGCGTACCGCTACGTCAGCCAGATCCATCCCGGCGTCGCGGTCACGGCGACCCTGGCGACGATCGCCACGCTTGCCGTGTTGATGGCAATGCGCGCGCTGTCGGTGGCCCTGGCGGTGACGCAGTACCACGGCTTCCATTTGAGCGAATCCGAGCGCCGCCTCACCGTGGAGCGCGGGCTGCTGACGCGGATCCGCAGCAGCGTGGCGTTACGGCGGATCCAGTCGTGGACGCTTTACGAAGGCCTGCTGCATCGCCTGTTCGGACGTCGCCAGTTGCGGGTGGACACGGCAGTGGCCGGCACTGGCGACACCCACGGCAGCGCATTGAAAGAACTCGCGCCCACTGCCGATCCGCAGCGCTGCGACGCCTTGCTGCAACACCTGCTACCCGGTATCGCATGGCCGCCAGCGCAGTGGCAGCCGATCGCCACGCATTGCTGGTGGCGATTGAGCCTGCCCACGGCGTTGATGCTGCTGCCGCTGGTGGCCGGACTGGCGTGGCACTTCGGCAGCCAGGCCTTATGGTTGCTGGCGTGGCTGCCGTGGAGCGCGTTCAAGGCGCAGCGCCAGGTGCAGCGCATGGCCTACGCGGTAGATGCGCGCTTCGTTGCGGTGCGCGGCGGCTGGTGGAAGCGCTGGTGGCGGCTGGCCGAGCTGGACAAGCTGCAGGCGCTGCAGCTGCAACGCTCGCCGCTGGATCGGCTGTCCGGCACCGCCACACTATGGCTGGATACGGCCGGCGCCAGTGCGACCGGCCCGGCATTGCGTCTGCGTTTTGTGCCGCTTGCCCAGGCGCAGGCGTTGCAAGCGCAACTCGGCGCCGCGTTGGCGCGGCGCAAGTTGCGCTGGTGATCACCGCCAGCGATCCGTCATGGTGCTGATCAGTCTTGTCGATCAGCAGTTGTACTGGTCGACATGGGCAACTCGGCTGAGTGATCTGATCAATGACGGCGATCCGCTTCGGCGGCGCCTTGCAGGCAAGGATCACCGCAGTGATCACGGCCGATGCAACTCAGAACGGCTACCAAACGTAGCGAGCAGTCGTCCAGTGAGTGCGCACGTGCGGAATACCGCAATCGACGCGTGGGACATACCGATTCCGGGCACCGACCGCGCCCGCCTGACGGCTGCGCAGGCATTGTGTCAGCTGCTCTTAGCGTTGCGCCGGCCCCCAGTAGCCAAGCTCGCGACGGATCTGCAACCCGCGCCACAGCGCGCCCAGCGGTTTGCGCCGCAGTCCGCCGAGCTTGCCGGAAAGGAAGTCCTCGGTAGCGGCAATCACCCGTTCGGAGGAACGCCCGTCGCGATACGGATGGATCGCATCGGCGTAACTGGCGAGTGCACCACGCAATGCCGCATCCGGCGACAGCGCGCGCGCCAGCTGCTGCGGCAACTGCTCGGCCTGCTGGAAGTCGAGCATATGCGGCTGCGGCACGCGGTTGCGGAAGGTCACCACCGGTTTGTGCTGCACCACGAACTCGGACACGATCGATGAGGTGTCCGACACCAGCACGTCGGCCGCACGCTGCGCGGCCATGACCTCTTCGGGCTCGATGAAGCGTGCGTTGGCACCAGCCAGTGCGCGATAGCGGTCGAACAGCTCCGTAGCGCACTTCGGATGCAAGGTCAGCAGCCAGTAATGCGCACCGCGCGCGATGTCGGCGGCGATTTCGTCGTAAAGCGCAGGCGCCGCGCTCAGCCGCTCGGTAAAGGTGGAACCGAACAGGATCACCGGGCGGCCTGCGGCCGGTGCGCGCAAGGCAGCGCTCCGGCCGCCATCGTCGCGGAAGACCGGGTCGAGCTTGGGCCAGCCGGTTTCCACCACCGCAAAATGGCCCTCACGCTGTGCCAGCGCACGGAATGGCGCGGTGGTGGCCGGACCTTGCGTGCAATACAGATCGAACAGGCCACGCACCCGGAAATGACCGCGATTGTCCTCGCGTTTTTGCACATTGAAGCCGTGAAACAGCTGCACTTTCGCGCCAGACACAAACGGCGGCACCCAGTTGGCCGCGCTGAAGACCGCGCGCGGACGCAATCCCAGCGCCTCGCGCACGCCGACCGCGCGCGCACCCGGCAGCGCCAGATCGCGCGCGCCGCCTTCAAACCAGGCCGACACTGCGTGCCCGGAGGCCTGTAATGCCTGCGCCAATGGCGCCAGAATAGGCAACGCGTAACGCTCCGTTGCGAACAGCAGGTAATCGGCCATCACATGTCCTCTACGACCGCACCCGACGAACGGCCTCGCATTTGCGCCTGCATTATCGCGTTCAACGAGGCCGATCGCCTACGCGACTGTCTAACCTCGCTGGCGTTCTGCGACGAGATCGTGGTGGTGGACTCCGGCTCCACCGATGCCACCGCCGCCATCGCCGGCGAACACGGCGCACGCGTGTTGCAACGCGCCTTCGATGGCTACCGCAGCCAGAAGGCGTTCTGCGTGGCACAGGCCAGCCACGACTGGGTGTTGTGCCTGGACGCCGACGAACGCGTCAGCGATGACCTGCGCGCCTCGATCATCGCTGCGCGCGATGCCGGCTTCGCCAACGCGGCCGGCTACCGCTTCGCACGCTTATCGGACTACTTCGGCCGCTTCCTGCGCCACGGCAACGCGTATCCGGACCGGGTGTTGCGCTTGTTCGATCGGCGCCGTGGCGGTTGGCGCGGCAAGCGCGAGATCCACGAGGCCGCCAGCGTGGATGGTCCCGTGGCGACGCTGGCCGGCGATCTGATCCATTACCCATACCGCTCGCTGATGCAGCAGTTGGCCAAGACCCAGCGCTATGCGCAAATGATGGCCGAGCACGAACACGCACGCGGCAAACGCGCGACCTGGAGCAAGCTGGTACTGGCGCCGGCCTGGCGCTTCTGGCGCGGCTATCTGCTGCGTGGCGGCTTTCGCGATGGCTGGCATGGGCTGATCTACGCGTATGTGCGCGCCAACTACGTGCGCCAGAAGACCATCATGTTGTGGCTGCTGCAGCACAACCAGCCGGTGCAGGATCCACCGCGCGCACCGGATCGACGCAGCGAATAAGGATGGATAAAAACCGTCCAGTACAGTCGTCAAGCCGCTGCCAATGACGCGAACGCTGTGCAGACCGCGGGATGTCCACATGAGACACGCCGGTTCCCGCAACGACTGCACCCATTCGGCTTCTGGTAGGTGGCTGATCAGCCACTCAAAGCGCATGCGGCTGGCGCATGCGGCCGATGGAGCATGCGCCGCTATCGCGTACTGGCCACACCTGACTCGGCCTGTTGCGCCTGCCGCGCCGCCAGACCCACCAGTACTCCGACCATGGCGGTGTAGAAGCTTGCCGCCACCTGGTGCGCGAACATCGATTGGGTCAGCCCGCACAAGGCATAACTGATCACCATCATCACCCCGGCCGCGGCCGGACCACGGAACTGCTGCTGGCCGCTACGCCGATGCAGCCGCACGAACAGCCACAGCGGCACGCCATAGACGGCAATCAACAACAACAGGCCGGGCACGCCCTGGGTCGCACTCCATTCGGCCAGATCGTTGTGCGCGTGTCCCAACTGGCAACGGTACAACGTCGGGTCGGCGGCACAGGCCGGCACATCGTGCATCGCATCGTCGAAACGACCCACACCCACACCGATCAGCGGATGCGCCTTCACGGTGTCCCAGGCCACGTGCAGGCGTTCGATGCGGGCGCCGGCCGACGAATCGGTGTCGCCCACTTCGTAACGTTGCAGGTCGCTCTGCAATTCGCCCAGGCGCATCTGGTCGGTCAGGGCCGGCACGCTGAACGCGACGCCCACCGCCAGCACCGCGCTACCGATGAAGGTCAGCAAGCGCATGCGCGCGCTATGCCAGGGCGCGCCCCAGATCAGCACACCCAGCGTCGCCAGCAACGCCAACCACACCCCGCGGCTGCCGCTGAGCACGATCACCACCACGGTGGCGACCGCAGCGCCCACTAGCCAGCGCACATTGCTGACCGGGCGGCAGAACACCGCCACCACCAGCAACATCAACGCGATGTCGGCAAACACAATTGCGTTGGTGAAGCCTTCGGCGCGGTCGGCCCCGTTCATCACCTGCAGCAGCGCGATCAGCATGGCCGCGAACACGCCGACCAGGGCGCCGCGCCACAGCCACACCTGGCGCGGCTGCAACGCATATGCCCATAACGCCGCCCATGGCAGCACCAGGAAGCGCGAGCGGTTGCCCACATCGCGCAGCCCGTGTTCGAACAAGGCGATCGACAACAGCGACATTGCAATCACCGCCACCGTCAGCCACCCCACCACGCGCAACGACCATTCACGCGCAGCGATGCCGTCGCGCAGGCGACGCCACCCGACCAGCGAACCCAGCAGCAGGCACAAGCCGAAGGGCAGCAGCCCGCTCGGCATGCTCACCACCAGCGCAGTCAATGCGAAGGCGCCCAGCTCGGCAATGCGTCCGCCTGCCCGCGAGGTAGTCGGGGCAGACGGCGACAGCGACGCGGGTTGGGTATGCACGGAATTCATCTAGAGATCGGTGAAAAAGGGTGGCAACGCAGTGGCCGGACGTCGGCAACGCCGACCAAGCTAACGATGCGACGCATGAATCCCTGCTAGACAGCCGCTGACAGCGGCATGGACGCCGCACCAATGGCGCCTGGCATGTGGGCGTGACTGTGGGGCGCGCTGGCTCATTCGGTGTCCAGGTTGCCCTGCTCCTTCGCTTCCACCGCGCGTTCGCTGGAGCTGGCCACGCAGTCGCCGCGCACCGCATCGGCCGGCACCAACCACCAGCGCCGGCGGTTGGCCACGCCCACCAACTGGCTGCGGCTGCGATCCACGCAGGCCAGCAATGCGGTCTCCTGCGCCATCAGCCAGCGCTGGCCGGGGTGTTCTTCCTGCCAGACCACGCCACGCTGCAATTGAGTTTCCCATGGCACCTTGAAGCCGAAGGTCTGCGCCGGGCGGTCGGCCATCAGCAGGTTCTGTTCCTTCCATGCCACCAGCCCGAGTTGCGCATCCGGGCCGATGCGACGCCCGGCCTCGCGCATCACCGCGCCGGACGAACTGGAATCGTTGAAAATCGGATAGCAGACCAGCCCGAACGCCACCCACCACGCACCGAGTAGTGAGACCACCGCGAACGCGGAGCGGCGCGCGCGCAGCAGCAACAGGCTGGCGATGCCCCAGGTCCCCACCGCCAGCAGCAGCCAGCCCAGCGGGTCGGTGGCTTCGCTGCCGACCCCGCGGCTGTCCATGATCTTCTGCTCGAAGCCCGGATGGCCGACCAGCATCGCCAAACCACCAGCGCTGAACACCACTGCCAGCAACAGGCAGAAACCGAACAGCAGCCGCTGCACACCGGCCCGGCGCAGCAGCCCGGGCACCAACGGCGCCAGCGCCAGGCAGAACATCGGCAGCGCCGGCAGGATGTAGACGTCGCGCTTGCCGCTGGGAATGGTGAAGAACACCAGCACCAGCAGCCACCACGCCAGCGGCAACAGATAGCGCGGATCGCGCCGCTTGAGCCGGCGCCGCCACGCGGGGATCGCCCACGGCAGCAGCAGGATGGTCGGCAGCCACATCGTGGCCATGCTTTGCAGGTGGTACCACACCGGCTGCGCATGATCCCAGGAGCTGGCGTAGCGCTTGGCGGTCTGGCGCAACAGGATGTCGTTGAGATACACGCGGTATTCCGGCTGGCCGGCGGTGAGCGCGGTCACCATCATCGGCACGAACCACAACAGGATCGCCACGAAGAAGAACAGCGGCCCCAGCCAGAAGCGCCGGTCGCGCACATGCACGCGCACGCCCGGCCAGCCACGGGCCGCGGCAATGCCGGCCGGGATCAGCATCAGCAGCGCGATGATGCCCACGCCCTTGGTGATCACACCCAATCCGGCGGCGAACCAGCCCAGCGTCCACCAGCGCCAGGCCGGCCCCATCAACAGATGCCGCAGCAATCCGTAATTGGCCAGGGTGATCCAGAACACCACCAGCGGGTCGATCTGCGCCTTCTTGGCCTGGAAGGTGAAGTGCAGCGTGAACAGCAGCATCCAGCCCGCATAGACGCCGACGCGCCGGGTCCACAGCCGCCGCCCCAGATCGTAGACGCAGGCCAACGTGCCCAGCGCGGCCAGCAACGACGGCAGCAGGAACGCCACCCGCCAGTTGCCCAGCAGCGTGTAGAAGAAAGCCTGCAGCCACATCAGCATCGGCGGCTTGTCCGAATACAGCTCGTTGCCGCGATGCGGGAACAACCAATCGCCGCTCAACACCATCTGCTTGGCGACCAGCGCGAAGCGCGGTTCGTCCGCCGGCCAGGGGTCGCGCAGGCCCAGGCCGGCGCCGATCACCAGCACGGCGGTGATGGCCAGCAGCCAGACATCGGTGGAAGCGCGGTTCTTGAGCATATCGGACGGCAGTCGGACGCGGAGGGTGGAGCGCTGCACGCAGCGCGCGATCAGGAGGCTTTTAGCAAAAGCGCGTAAAAAAATCCGTCGCAGTGCTGCTCGCCGGGAAACCGCTGACGCCCGGAGCCGGCCGCATGCCCGAACTGCGCACCCAAGGGCTGCGCCTGTGCGTCGGACGTGCGTTGCAGGAATGCCTCCACCTGCGCCTGGTTCTCACGCGCCAACAGTGAGCAGGTGGTGTACAGCAACTGTCCGCCTGGGCGCAGCGTGCGCCAGGTCGCATCCAGCAGCCGCGCCTGCAGCGCGCATAGCGCATCGATATCGTCGGCACGCCGGTGCAACAGCACATCCGGCTGACGCCGCACCACGCCGGTGGCCGAACAGGGCGCGTCCAGCAGCACCGCATCGAACGGCTGTCCGTCCCACCACGCCTCCGTGTCGGCGGCGTCGGCCGCATGCAACGCGACCCGTGCGTTTGGCACCGTGCGCTGCAAGGTCTGCTGCACGCGCTCCAGGCGGCGCGCATCCACATCCAACGCGGTGAGCTGCAGCGCAGGATGGCGCTCCAGCAGATGCGCCGCCTTGCCGCCAGGCGCGGCGCAGGCATCGAGCACGCGAGCGACCGGCGCCAGGGTCAGCGCATCGGCCACCTGCTGCGCAGCGCCGTCCTGCACCGACACATCGCCTTCGGCAAAGCCCGGCAACTGGCTCACCGGCACTGCGCTGTGCAGGCGCACCGCGTCCGGCAACACCGCATCGGTGTGCGCGGAGATGCCCAGTTCGGCCAATCGTGCGACATAGGCCGCCGGGTCGACGCGTGAACGCTGCACACGCAGCCACATCGGCGCCATCTGCGCACTCGCCACGAAGATGGCCTCGGCGCGCTCGCCCCAGTCCGCACGCAGCTGCTTGCGCAGCCACGACGGCCAGCCGGCATCGTCGGCCACCGCCGGAAACCCCTCGCGCTGGGCGCGCCGCAAGATCGCGTTGACCATGCCGGCCTGGCGTGGCCGGCCCAGTGCGCGGCAGGCATCCACGGTGGCCGACAACGCCGCATGCGCGGGAAGTTGCAGCACGTCGAGTTGGGCAAAACCGACCATCAGCAGCGCCTTGAGTTCGGCATCGCGCGGCGGCAGCGGACGTTCCAGCCATTGCCGCAACGCGACGTCATACGCGGGACGACGGCGGATGACCGCAAAACAGATCGCCTCTACCAGTGCGCGGTCGCGCGGATCGCCGATGCCGGGCAAGGTCGCGGCCAGTTCGGCTTTCAACGAGCGGCCCTGATCGAACACCGCCGTCAGCACGTGTGCGGCTGCCAGACGCGAGGCGACCCCGGCAGTTGCGGTATCGACCGACATCAGCGCAGCGCCGGCAGGTCGCGCCGCGCGTTGAGGTAATCGGCGGCGGTGATCGCCTTGCCACCCGCGCGCTGGAGCACCCGCACCCGCAGCGCACCCTGACCGCAGGCGATATCGATGCCCTGCTTGCTGGCCGCCAGCAGGGTCCCTGGCGGCTGCTGATGGGCCAGTTCCAGCGCCACGGCGCCATGCAGGCGCACGCGCTCACCCGCCAGGATCGCCTCGGCGACCGGCCACGGGTTGAACGCGCGCACGCGCCGCGCCAGTTCCTGCGCCGACTGCGCCCAATCCAGGCGTGCCTGCGCCTTGTCCAGCTTGTGCGCATAGGTGACGCCTTCGGCCGGCTGCGGTTGCGCCACCGGACGGATCCCGGCGCGCAGCAACCCCAGGCCATCGGACAGCACCTGCGCACCCAGCGCCGCCAGACGGTCATGCAACTGGCCGCCGGTTTCCTGCTCGCCGATCTCGATACGCTGCGACAGCAGTACCGGGCCGGTATCCAACCCGGCTTCCATCTGCATCAGGCAGACGCCTGTTTCGGTATCGCCGGCCTCGATCGCGCGCTGGATCGGCGCCGCGCCGCGCCAGCGCGGCAGCAGCGAGGCATGCACGTTCCAGCAGCCGTGGGTCGGTGCGGCCAGCACTGCCTTGGGCAGGATCAGCCCGTAAGCCACCACCACCATCAGGTCCGCATCGAGCGAGCGCAGCGTCGCCAACGCTTCAGGCGACCGCAACGTCGGCGGCTGGAATACCGGAATGCCGCGCGCAGTCGCCTCCAGCTTGACCGGCGACGGCGTCAACCCGCGACCGCGCCCGGCAGGCCGATCCGGCTGGGTGTACACCGCCACCACCTCATGCCGCTGCGCGGCGGCACGCAACGAAGCGACAGCGAAATCCGGCGTACCGGCAAAGATGATTCTCATAAGGCTGGAATTTGGGAGTAGGGAGTGGGGATTGGCAACGGCGGATGTACTGGCCGGGACGGTGGCGGCGTGGAACTGATAGATGGGGTGGACAGTTGCGCGGGCAGATTTGGCGACCAGCGCCGAAAGCGGCATTGCCCAGCATCAATAGGCGCGGTGAAAAAACAGGAGTTGCAAACAGCAATTCGATAGCCGCGACGGACAGCGGCTTATCCAATCCCGCATCCCGAGTTTCAAGGCGCTGCGCACGCGGACTGGGGCAATGGCGATTCGACAACTCACGCCAGCAAACAGATCACACCAGGATCCGCGCCCGAAGATCTGAAACAGCAGACTCAAAGACCAGCAAGACCCCGCTTTTGCCAATCCCGAATCACAACTCCCCAATCCCCGCCCTCAAGCCACATGCTTGCGCTGTTTGGCCAGCTTCTTGCGCACCATTTCGCGCTTGAGCGGCGAGAGATAATCCACGAACAGCTTGCCGTCCAGATGGTCCATCTCGTGCTGGATGCACACGGCCAGCAGCCCATCGGTGTGCAGTTCCTGCGCCTGGCCCTGGCGGTCGAGATAACGCACCGTGATCGCATCGGCGCGGCTGACATCGGCGTAAATGCCGGGCACCGACAGACAGCCTTCCTGATACAGCTGCTCGCCCTGCTTGCTCACGATTTCCGGGTTGACGAATACCTGCGGCAGATTTTTCTCCTCGCTGACGTCGATCACCATGAAACGCTTGTGCACGTCCACCTGACTGGCAGCCAGGCCGATGCCGGGCGCCTCGTACATGGTCTGGAACATGTCATCCAGCAGCGTCTGGAACGCCGCACTGATGAGCTCGGCAGCATCGACCGGCACGGCCTTGGTACGCAGCCGCGGGTCGGGAAACTCAAGAATAGGGAGCAAAGCCATGGGATTACCCGTCTGGGAACACCGGCGCGGCGCCGGCAAGACGATCTCATTCTAGCGCAATGCTTGCGTGGCGCCCCGGTTTCTGGACTATAGTGCGCGGACCTGTTGGGGAATCAGGCAAGAAGGCACTCATGTTGAACCGACTTCGTACGGTCGTCGCTGCGGCGATGCTGACCGTCGCGACCTACGCTGCCGCGCAAGCGGTGGGCGAGCATCCAGACACCTACGTGGTCCGCAAGGGCGATACCTTGTGGGATATCGCTGGGCGTTTCCTGCAAAAACCGTGGCTGTGGCCGGAAATCTGGCAGGCCAATCCGCAGATCCAGAATCCGCACCTGATCTATCCGGGTGACGTGATCAGCCTGGCCTATCTGGACCGCGTGGGGAAAGGCACGATCCAGCCCGGTCCGCGCCAGGAAGCGCCAATCAACGCGATTCCGCTGGCCGATGTCGAGCCGTTCCTGAAAAACCTGCGCGTGGTCGAAGACTTCGATGAACTGCCCTACGTGGTCGGCCTGGAAGGCGGTCGCTCGCGTGCCACCACCGGGCAGGTCGCCTATGTGGTCGGGCTGGAAAACGCACGGCCGGGTCAGCGCTTTGCGGTGGTACGCCCGACCGTGAAGTTCAGCCTGCCCAAGCACAACGAAGACCTGGATATGGCGGGCAACATTACCGCTGGCTCCGGCACCATCTGGAAGAACTTCATTGCGCCGAGCACGCGCCGTGAATTCCTCGGCTACGAGATGGCGCAGGTCAACGTCGGCACCATCACCCGCAGCGCAGCGGGCGGCAACTCCAAGGCGGCGACCTTGCTGCTGCAGGACAGCGGCCGCGAAGTGCGCGCCGGCGACCGGATCGTGGCAGTGGAAGCGCAGCCGTACGATCTGCAGTTCATCCCGCATCCGCCGTCCGAACGGGCGCTGCAGACCGAATTGCGCGTGCTGGCCATTTCCGACGCCTTCATCGTGGGCGGTAGCCGCGATGTGATCGCCATTTCAGGCGGCGCGCGCGAAGGCATCAACAACGGCACGGTGTTCTCGATCTGGCGCAAGGGCCGCACCGTCAGCGACCGCGTGAAGCATTCGCGCTTCTCGCGCACCGACGACGATTTCGGCGGCCCATCCGGCTCCACTGTCGGCCTGCCCGATGAATATGCCTCGCATGCGATGGTGTTCCGCACCTTCGACAAGGTCAGCTATGCGCTGGTGATGGAAAGCGTCAAGCCGACCGGCCTGGGCTATTTCGTCAAGCATCCTGACGCGCAGTAAGCGAAAGTTCCGATGCATCACCGCGACGGCGCCCGAGGGCGCCGTCGTCGTTTGCGATCTAGCCTGGATGCATGGCCCTGACCGCTCCCGATGTGCGCGCATTCCTGATCCTGCTACTGGCAGGCGGCCGCAGCCCGCCGCGGCGAAAGCTGCTGACCTCGTTCGGGTCAGCATCCGAGATGCTGAGAGCCGGGCCCGAGGCGTGGCGCTCTGCCGGTTGCGACGCGCTGCAATCGGCGCTCTTGCAAAGCCCTGACCCGCATGCGCTGGACACCGCACTGCGTTGGTGCGAACACCCGGGACACCACCTGATCGGCTGGCACGATCCGGATTACCCGACGCTGCTGCGGCACATCGCCAATCCGCCGATGGCCTTGTTCGTGGACGGCGACCCCAATGCGCTCTGGCACCCTGGCGTGGCGGTGGTCGGCAGCCGCTCGGCCACTGCTGGCGGCCGCGACCACAGCCGCGCATTCGCCTCCAGTCTGGCCAGCGCCGGGCTGAGCATCATCAGCGGCATGGCCGCAGGCGTGGATGCGATCGCGCATGAGGCCGCACTGGCCCAGCGCGATGGCATCACCGTGGCGGTGGTCGGCACCGGCACCGATGTTGCCTATCCCGAGCGGCACCAAGGTTTGCGCGATCGCATCGCCGAACGCGGCGCGGTGGTCAGCGAATACCTGCCGGGCACCGCCGCGGTCGCAGCGCACTTCCCGGCGCGCAACCGCATCATCGCCGGGCTGGCACTGGGGACGCTGGTGGTCGAAGCGGCGATGCGCTCGGGGGCGCTGATCACCGCCCGGCTGGCGGCAGACGCCGGGCGCGAGGTGTTCGCTCTGCCCGGCTCGCTGCACAATCCGCTCGCGCGTGGCTGCCATCACCTGATCCGGCAAGGCGCCACACTGGCGCAGGAACCCACCCAGGTCATCGAGGGGCTGGGCCAACTGTCTGGCGAATTAGCCAGCGCCTTGCGCGAACGCCTGGCCGCCCCCGCTGAGTTGCCCAGGAAGGCAAAGACCAGCGCTGGCGCTGGTTCTGCCCGCTCCGATCCCGACTACCAGCGCTTGTGGCAAGCGCTGGGCCACGACCCAACCCCTATGGATGCATTGGTGCAGCGCACCGGATTGACGGCCGCCGCGCTGTCCTCCATGCTGCTCATCATGGAACTCGAGGGAGACGTGGTCACCGAGCACGGTCGCTATACCCGCAATCCTTAGTTTCTTCACCTCCACAGCGTCGCGCGACGCAGGCCGAGGGCAATGAAAGAGAGCATTCTTGATGTACTGCTGTACCTGTTTGAACATTATTTCAGCGAAGACGCGGACCTGGTCCGTGACCGTGACTCGCTTCAAAATGGCCTGATCCAGGCCGGCTTCAGTCCCGCAGAAATCAGCAAAGCCTTCGACTGGCTGGACGCGCTTTCCGAGCAGCGGCCCAGTGTCGCGCGCCCGCACGTCGATGGACCGGTGCGTATCTATCACGGGCCGGAGCTGGACAAACTCGATGTGGACTGCCGCGGGTTTCTGCTGTTCCTTGAGCAACACCGCATTCTCGACGCCGACCAGCGCGAGTTGGTGCTGGACCGGGCCATGGCGCTGGACCAGGACGAACTGGATCTGGACGACCTCAAGTGGGTGGTGCTGATGGTGTTGTTCAACCAGCCCGGCGCCGAAGCGGCCTTCGCCTGGATGGAAACCCAGATGTTCCTGGACGAGCCTGAACCCGTACACTGAGCGTTGGAGCCGCCACGGATGTGCGTGCAGGGGACGGGGATGCGCAGTTGGTATTACGTCGATGGCCACCGCCATCGGCACGGTCCGGTGGCCGACGACACCTTGCTGGGCCTGTATCGCGATCGCGTGATCGCCCTGGATACGCTGGTCTGGCGCGAAGGGCTGACCTGCTGGTTGCCGCTGTCCGCCTGCGCCGACACCCTAGGGCCGCCTGTTTCCACTGATGTACGTGCGGCCGCGGTTCCGCCGCCATTGCCGCCTGCGGCACACCCCCCGCTTGTCCATCCGTTCGTCGCGCAGCCGCGCACGGGCTGGTCGCTGCTTGCAGTGCTCGGCGCGGTGGTGGGCGTCTTTGTGGTGGTGGGCGTCATCGGCATCCTCGCGGCGATTACGCTGCCGGCTTACAACGCTTATCTGGGCCGGGCCAAGTTGACCGACACAGTCGGTGAGTTGGCAGCGTTAAAGCCGCAGATCGCCGAATTTCTAGCGCAAGAAGGCCGCTGCCCGGTCAATGGCGACGCTGGCTTCAAACCGCCCGAGCAGTACGCGAGCGAGCGGTTGAGCAGCGTCCGCATCGGCCGTCTTGAGAGCAGCGACTGCGGCATCGAAGCCGTCATACACGCGCCCAGGTCGGCCAGAATAGACGGTAAGGCCCTGTGGCTGGAACTGGATGCGGATGCCGGCAGTTGGCACTGCAGTTCCGAAATCGACGATACCCAACTTCCACCGAATTGCCGCGGCTGACGCCTGCTGCATGCGGCTCGCTACACGTTAAGGGGACAACATGACGCAGTGGTATTACGCCGACGCACAGCGGCAACGCCAGGGGCCGGTAGACACGGACACGCTTCGCGCCCGCCTGTCGCAGGGCATCATCGACCGTTCCAGCCTGGTCTGGCGCGAGGGTCTGGCGCAGTGGGTGGCGCTGCACGAGGTCGAGGCCGAACTGGGCCTCGACAGCAAAGTGTCCCCCGCTCCGGAAGCCAGCGGGCCGACGCCTGTGCATGCGTCGAGCGATACGCCATTGTCGGCTGCGCATCCCGGCGACAGCGCGCCGGCCACAGCATCGCCGGCTGCGGCCACGCCGGCCCACGAGTCCGCGGCCGAAGCAGCGTCCGGACACGCAGCAGTGATCGGTGCTGGTGCTGGTGGCGGCGTTGCCAGTGCCAGTGCCAGTGATGCCGGTGCCGGTGCCGACCACCATTCAGCCATTGATTCCGCCCTACACCCAGCACGGGACCAGGCCTCCCCGTCAGACCCATCAGCGTGGTCCACCGCGCCGGCAGACGCCGCGACCCCAACGCCGGCCGCAGGTCCAAGCCTGACCACGACGGCGGACGCGACCTCGACGCCTGGATACACCCCGGCAGCGGCGAGCGCGCCAGGTCCAAGCGCCTGGGACGCTCCGGCCCTTGCCGCGCCCGCCGCAAGCGTCGCGCCGCAGGATGCGCCGGTGGTCTACGCCGGCCTGTGGCGGCGCGTGGCCGCCAGCATTCTCGATAGCCTGATCACCACCTTTGCGGTGTACCTGATCGTGATCCCGCTGGTGTTCGTGATCGCGCTCGCGACCACCCACGGAGATTCGGGTTCGGCGCTGGATGACGGAAGTGCGCTCGGCATCGCCATCCTGGTGATGTCCTACGGCATCGGCCTGGCTATCCCGACGCTGTATTTCGCCTGGATGCAATCCAGCCGGCATCAGGCCAGCCTGGGCAAGCTCGCCTGCGGCATCAAGCTGGTACGTGCCGACAGCAACGGTGGCCGGGTCGGATTCCGGCGCAATGTGCTGCGCTATCTGGCCTATATGCTGATCAGCGTGCTCACCCTGGGCATCGGCGCGATCGTCGCGGCGTTCATGGCCGGCATGACCGAGCGCAAGCAGACGCCGCATGACAAGCTGTGCGACACCCTGGTCGTGGACCGCTGGGCCTTCACCGACCGTCCGGAGCTGCAGTCGCGCGGCCTGGACACGGTGTCGATCGTGGTGCTGGCCATCTACGGGGTGATCCTGGTGCTGTCGATCGTGGTTATGGTGATCGTGCTGGCGGCAATTGGAATGAGCCAGCGCTAACAGTTCGCGGCGCCGACCGCTTGACACGGCGGCGTCCGCCGTGATCTTTCTAATGAGAGACCTGAACGCCCGGGAGCACTTCCGGGCGTTAACGCATGGAAAACGGCCGATCTGCTTCCCTCGACCGGCCAATTAGGCCACGCTACCCGCCCCCCGGGCTCCGCCCCAAGAAGTTGCCACCATGCCCAAGCACCTGCTCATCGTCGAATCGCCCGCCAAGGCCAAGACGATCAATAAATACCTTGGCAAGGACTTCACCGTCCTGGCCTCGTATGGGCACGTGCGCGACCTGGTCCCCAAGGAAGGCGCGGTCGATCCGGACAACGGCTTTGCGATGCGTTACGACCTGATCGAGAAGAACGAAAAGCACGTCGAGGCCATCGCACGGGCTGCCAAGGGCGCCGACGACATCTTTCTGGCGACCGACCCGGACCGCGAGGGCGAGGCGATCAGCTGGCACATCGCCGAGATCCTGAAAGAGCGCGGCCTTTTGAAGGACAAGACGATGCAGCGGGTGGTGTTCACCGAGATCACGCCCCGCGCGATCAAGGAAGCCATGCTCAAGCCGCGGGCGATTGCGGGCGACCTGGTGGACGCACAGCAGGCGCGCCGCGCGCTGGACTATCTGGTCGGCTTCAACCTGTCGCCGGTGTTGTGGCGCAAGGTGCAGCGCGGCTTGTCCGCCGGCCGCGTGCAGTCGCCGGCGCTGCGCATGATCGTGGAGCGCGAAGAAGAGATCGAAGCCTTCATCGCGCGCGAGTACTGGTCCATCGATGCGCATTGCCGGCATCCCTCGCAAGCGTTCAATGCACGCCTGATCAAGCTGGACGGGCAGAAGTTCGAGCAGTTCACCGTCACCGACGGCGACACGGCGGAAGCGGCGCGGCTGCGCATCCAGCAGGCCGCGCAAGGCGTGCTGCATGTCACCGACGTGGCCAGCAAGGAGCGCAAGCGCCGCCCAGCCCCGCCGTTCACCACCTCCACCCTGCAGCAGGAAGCCTCGCGCAAGCTCGGCTTCACCACCCGCAAGACCATGCAGGTGGCGCAGAAGTTGTACGAAGGCGTGGCGCTGGGCGATGAAGGCTCGGTCGGCTTGATCAGCTATATGCGTACCGACTCGGTGAACCTGTCGCAGGACGCGCTGTCGGAAATCCGCGACGTGATCGCGCGCGATTTCGGCACCGCCTCGCTCCCCGACCAGCCCAACGCCTACACCACCAAATCCAAGAACGCGCAGGAAGCCCACGAAGCGGTGCGCCCGACCTCGGCACTGCGAACGCCTGCGCAGGTGGCGCGCTTTTTGTCCGACGACGAGCGTCGCCTGTACGAATTGATCTGGCGCCGCGCGGTGGCCTGCCAGATGATTCCGGCCACGCTCAACACCGTCAGCGTGGATCTGTCGGCCGGCAGCGAGCACGTGTTCCGCGCCAGCGGCACCACCGTGGTGGTGGCGGGCTTTTTGGCGGTCTACGAAGAAGGCAAGGACACCAAGAGCAGCGAGGACGAGGACGAAGGCCGCAAGCTGCCGCTGATGAAGGCCGGCGACAACATCCCGCTGGACCGCATCGTCACCGATCAGCATTTCACCCAGCCGCCGCCGCGCTTCACCGAAGCGGCGCTGGTCAAGGCGCTGGAGGAATACGGCATCGGCCGTCCGTCCACCTATGCCTCGATCATCCAGACCCTGCAGTTCCGCAAGTACGTGGAAATGGAAGGCCGCAGCTTCCGTCCGACCGACGTGGGCCGTGCGGTGTCCAAATTCCTGTCCGGGCATTTCACCCGCTACGTGGATTACGACTTCACCGCCAAGCTGGAAGACGATCTGGATGCGGTCTCGCGCGGCGAAGCCGAGTGGATCCCGTTGATGGAGAAGTTCTGGGGCCCGTTCAAGGAGCTGGTCGAGGACAAGAAGGATTCGCTGGACAAGACCGACGCCGGCAGCGTGCGCGTGCTCGGCACCGACCCGGTCAGCGGCAAGGAAGTGAGCGCGCGCATCGGCCGCTTCGGCCCGATGGTGCAGATCGGCACCGTGGAAGACGAGGAAAAGCCCACCTTCGCCTCGCTGCGTCCGGGCCAGAGCATCTATTCGATCTCGATCGAAGATGCGCTGGAACTGTTCAAGATGCCGCGTGCATTGGGCCAGGACAAGGATCAAGACGTCAGCGTCGGCATCGGCCGCTTCGGGCCGTTTGCGCGCCGTGGCAGCGTGTATGCGTCGCTGAAGAAAGAAGACGACCCGTACACCATCGACCTGGCGCGGGCGGTGTTCCTGATCGAAGAGAAGGAAGAGATCGCACGCAATCGGGTGATCAAGGAATTCGACGGCAGCGATATCCAGGTGCTCAACGGCCGCTTCGGCCCGTACATCAGCGATGGCAAGCTCAATGGCAAGATCCCCAAGGATCGCGAGCCGGCGTCGTTGACGTTCGAAGAAGTGCAGCAACTACTGGCCGACACCGGCAAGCCGGTGCGCAAGGGCTTCGGCGCCAAGAAGGCCACGCTCAAGAAGAATGCGGTGAAGGATTCGGCCAAGGAAGCCAAGGACGCCGCAGCGAAAGACGCGGCAGCCAAGAAGACTGCGGTGAAGAAAGCGGCCACCAAGACCGCTGCGAAGAAGGCACCGGCCAAGAAGACTGCGGCCAAGAAAGCCGCCAAGCGCGTGGTCAAGAAGACCGTGAGCAAGGTAGGCTGAGGCAGCGCATGGGTCAGACGCTGAGCCTGGACAGTGCGGTCACCACCCTGCGAAAGGGCAGCGTGATCGCCTACCCGACCGAAGCGGTCTGGGGGCTGGGCTGCGACCCGGCGCAGGAGGCAGCCATGCTGCGGCTGCTGGAGATCAAGCGGCGCCCGGTCGACAAGGGCGTGATCGTGGTCGCGTCAGGCATCGAAGTGCTGCGCGACTGGGTTGACATCGATGCACTGGAACCGGCACGCCGGCATGACGTGCTGGCAAGCTGGCCTGGCCCGCATACCTGGATCCTGCCGGTCACCGCACGGGCGCCGCGCTGGGTCACCGGCGAGCATGACGGACTTGCGGTACGTATCAGCGCGCATCCGGTGGTGGCAGCGTTGTGCGCGGCCTGGGGAGCGCCCTTGGTGTCGACCAGCGCCAACCTGGCCGGCGAGCCGCCAGCACGCAGCCGCGCAACGTTGGACCCGGCTTTGCTGACCATGATTGATGGTCTCGTGGACGGCGAGGTGGGCAGCCTGACGCAGCCAACCCAGATACGCGACGCACGCAGTGGCCAGATCCTGCGCAGCTGACAAACGACCGCGTCGCTACCCGTCGCATGCGGTGCTGCTCGGTGCGGCATGTCTCACGCGCACAGCCTGGCCTTCGCGTGCTCATGTGCACCTGACGATTGCCTGACACGTCCTGGCAGCAGCGCTCAACCAAGTGGTCGATTACTGCCGGCACCTCGCAACACCGTTCAGCCGCGCCCCCTTTGCGGCAGCCGGGCAGACGCGCACACTGCGGCCATGCGTACCGTTCTCACCCTTCTGCTGCTCGCTGCGGCGCTGCCTGCGTCGGCCGCCACCCCCGCGAGCAAACCCGACCCGAATGTGCGGGTCTACCGCTGCGTGAGCAGTACCGGCACCGTCGCCCTGCAAGATGCGCCATGCAGCAGCGGTCGCCAACAGGTGCTGGACATGCAACGCCCGCAGGACCCACCGCCGCGACCGGCCCGCGCCGGGCCGCCGGCACCGGTCGCCGCACCGCCCGCGCGCGAAGTCCGCATTGTCACCGTGCAACCCCCGCAGCCGATGTACGAGTGCACCACCGAAGACGGCAACCGCTACACAAGCGACAGCCCGGAAGGCAATCCGCGCTGGGTGCCGACCTGGGGTCCGGCCTATGTGGGCAATGGCGTCGGCCGGCCGGTGAACGGCGGCGGCATCCAGCGCCCGCCGATCTCGGTAAGCCCGCGCCCGGCGATCTCGGTGCAGGGCGGCTCTGGACGAGGAAGCATCCGCGGCAGCCCAAGCTTTGGCGTCGACACCTACCAGGGCGGCTATCAGGACGGTTACAGCGGCGGCGGCTACGGCGGCACGGTGATCGTGCCGTATGGCAACGTGCAGATCCGCGACGAATGCCATGCCCTGCCCGCACAGGAAGTCTGCGCGCGCCTGGCAGACCGCCGTTGGGAGCTGATCCGCCGCTACAACAGCGCGCTGCAGAGCGAACGCGAGGATCTCAGCCGCGAACAGCGCGGTATCGAAGCGCGCCAGCAACGCGATTGTGGCGGCGCATGAGGCGCTGGCTGCTGTTGGGCATAATGGCGCAAAGCATGATGGCGGTGGGTGCGCCAGCCGGCGCGCAGGAGGTGGCGATCTACCGCTGTACCGATCCCGCCGGTGCCCTGACAGTGCAGAACATGCCGTGTCCGAAGGGCATGCAGCAACAGAAGAAGCTGATGACCGTACCGGCGGGGGTGCCATTCGCGCCAGGCGGAGCGGCAACCGCATCGCCGGCACGTGCGGCGCCGGCGACGCAACCGCGCGCTGCGGCGCCAGCCGCTGCGTCGGCGCCAGTTGCAGCGGCCACGCCCGCTGCACCACCAGCACCGGCAGTAACATCCACCTCCACCCTGCCACCGCCACCGCTGTTCGAATGCACCGCGCACGACAACGGCCGTTACTTCACCGAGGATCGCGAGCCGGCCACGCGCTGCCTGCCGATGCAGACTACCGACCTGTCCGGTGGGCCGGCGACCGGCGGCGGTAGCGCCTGCGAGGTGGTCACCGACCGCTGCGCGCCGGTGCCGGACCAGAGCCTGTGCGAGGCCTGGCGCAAGCGCGCCGAGCAAGCCGAATCCACCTGGCGCTTCTCCGACGAGGCGCAATCGGTCGAACGCAAGCAACGCTACCAGCAGATGCGCCGGGTGCTCGACGAAAGCCGCTGCGCGAACCCATCCGCCACGCCCTGAAGAAGACTGGAAGCGTGCAGAGGGCGGCGGCAGGAACAGGATCGACTGCGCGTGCACCACATCCGCGCGTCGACGCCACCACCACCGTGCCTTCGCGCACATTGCCCTGCGATGCGGGGCAGGATGCACTTCCTTCCGACGCAAGGTTTCTTTTGCTGCCATGGCACTGCAGACAAACGTCTGCCATTACCTCATGGCGCGCACGCCGCCGCGACCGTCATGCGATATCAACCACGCACTGTGTGCCCGACAGTCGATCGCCGCGCTTTAAAGCGGCTTGCACGCCATACCCTGATCCGTACAGCCGGCGGTGCGCCCCGCACACGCTTGCATATCCGTGCCGTCCGCCGATCGCATGACGGCCGGCGCAATCGTGTGTTGCTGGATCTAGAACCCGTACCGCAGAAATCCGCCATCCACCGCGATGCATTCGCCGGTGATGTAGCTGGCCGCAGGCAGGCACAAAAAGCCCACGGCGGCGGCAACTTCCTCCGGTTCGCCGATGCGGCGCATCGGGGTGCGTTCGATCACCTGCTCGTAGTAGTCCGGATCCGACAACGGCCCGGAGGTGCGTCGGGTACGGATGTACCACGGCGCCACCGCGTTGACGCGGATGCCGTCTTCGGCCCATTCCACCGCCAGGTTGCGCGTCATCTGCTGCAATGCCGCCTTGGTCATGCCGTACGGCGCGCCGCTGCGCACATGGGTGATGCCCGAGACGCTGCCGACATTGACGATCGCCGAGGCGGCGTGTTGCGTCAGTAGCGGATGCGCATAGCGCGACAGCTCGAAGGCCGAAAATACATTGGTTTCGAAGATGCCGCGCCACTCGTCTTCGGTGTAATCGATCGCAGCGCGGGTGACGTTGCCGCCGGCGTTGTTGATCAGCAGATGCAGGCCATCGGCGTGGTCTTCCACCCAGTCCAGGATCGCGCGGCGTTCCTCATCGTCGGACACATCTGCGGCCAGTCCGTGCAGTTCGCGCTCGGGAAACTCCTCGGCAAGTTCATCGCGCGCCTGCGCCAGGGCATCGACATCGCGCGCCACCATCAGCAGGTCGGCGCCGAAGCCGAGCAGTTCGCGCGCGATGGCCAGGCCAATCCCGGCACTGGCGCCGGTGATGAGGGCGGTCTGTCCATCCAGCCGCCAACGGTGCGTTGTCACGTGGGTGATCCTCTTCAAGACGCAGGAAACGGCCGCTGCAACGCAGTTGACGCGCATGCGTGGCCCGGGCGTTAGGATACCGCTACCCCGAGCGAGGTCACGACGATGAAACTGCATTGGATGCTTGGAGCCAGCCTGGCGTTGTCGCTGGGCGCCTGCCAGCGGCCGCAGCCCGCGCCCACCGAACAGAAACCCGAACCGCAGGCCACCGCCTTGCGCGACCACATCCAGGAACCGCTGGATAAGGCGCACGCCGTGCAGACCGCGACCGATCAGGCCGCCGCAGATCAGCGCAAGGCGATCGACGCAGCTACCCAATGACAGGATGTCCGCTGTCTAGTACGCCCGCAGTCTGAAGCACACGCGTTTGTGTTGACGCGGCACAGACGCGTCGATGCGACTGTGCGTGCGCATGGATGCGCCTCTGCATGCACCGCCCTGGCTGTGACCAAACTCACCGCAAGCATGCGTGATGGCTGATGCCTGATGGTCGATCGCTTGAGCGCTCGACGATCGAATCATGCGTGCTGCCGTCTGCTTGCTTCGTTCGTTCGCAACACCGCATCATCCACCCACAGAAACGACAACGCCGGCACATGGCCGGCGTTGTCGATGCATCACCTGCGACGCAAGTGCGCTGGGTCAGAACCCGCAGAAGCAGTACGCCAGCGACTTGACCGGCGTGCCGCCAGCCTTGCCGTCTTGCACGGCGTCTTCGACGAAGCGCAGTTGCGTGTCCACGTCCGGCAACGAGCGCGCCAGCAGTGCGCGTGCCATGCCCGAGTCGCCCAGCATCCAGGCACCCATGCGGCTGCCGGCAAACCCGCTCATGAACTGCGAGAACGGCGTGGCCGGCTTCTCGACATAGCGCACGCGGAACTTGCCACGACTCAGCTTGGCGCGATCGGCCGCATCGGCCACCGCTTCGGGCATCCCGCCGAACGCATCCACCAACCCCCGCTCCTTGGCCTGCGCGCCGCTCCACACACGACCACGCGCCACCTTGTCGATCGCGTCCACCGGCTGGTGACGCGCCTGCGCCACCTTGCCGGTGAAGTCGGCGTAGCCCTTGTTGATCACCGCCTGGATGACCTGGCCGGCGGCCGGATCCAGCGGACGGGTGATGTCGAACGCACCGGCGAACCTGGTGGTGCCCACGCCGTCGGTGTGCACACCGATCTTGTCCAGCGCGCGGGTCAGATTCGGCACCATGCCGAAGATGCCGATGGAACCGCTGATGGTCGACGGGTCGGCGTAGATGCGATCGGCATTCATGCTGATCCAGTAACCGCCGGAAGCGGCCATATCGCCCATCGATACCACCACCGGCTTGCCGGCCTGTTTGAGCGCGACCACTTCACGGCGGATCTGCTCGGAGGCGAACACTTCGCCGCCGGGCGAATCCACGCGCAGCACCACCGCCTTCACTTTCTCGTCGTCACGCGCCTGGCGCAGCAACGCCGCCGTGGACTCGCCACCGATACGTCCGGCCGGCTGTTCGCCGCCGCTGATTTCGCCGGTCGCCACCACCACGGCCACCTGCGGGCGGCTGTCCATCGGCGAACCCTGGGCCTGCAACTGGCTCAGATAATCGTTGAAACCGATATTGCGGAAGCCGCTGTCGGCATCGCTGTCGGCCACGCCGCGCTTGACCAGCAACGCATCGACTTCTTCGCGGGTCTTGAGTCCGTCCACCAACTTCTGCTGCAGCGCGAACTTGGCAAGGTCGCCACCGGCGGCGGCCACACCTTCGGGCAGCGTGTCGATGCCGGCAGTCAGCTGCGCCGGGCTCAGCTTGCGCGCGGTGCCCACGTCAGCCACATAGCGTTGCCATACATCGTTCATCCAGAACAGATCCGCTTCCTTGGCATCGGCCGAGGCCGCGTCGAGGATGTACGGCTCGGCCGCGGACTTGTACTCGCCCACGCGGAACAGATGCACGTCCACGCCGAGCTTGTCCTGCAGGCCTTCGCGGAAGTACTGGCGATAGCGGCCAAGACCTTCCAGCAGCACGCTGCCCATCGGATCCAGATACACCTCGTTGGCCTGCGCAGCGAGCAGGTACTGCCCCTGGCTCATGTTCTCGCTGAAGGCCACGATCTGCTTGCCGGACGCACGCAACTTCTGCAGCGCCGCGGCCACTTCGCGCTGGGAGGCGAAACCGGACGGCTGGAACTTGTCCAGATTCAGCAGCACGCGCTCGATCTTGCGATCCTTGCCGGCCGCCTCGATCACCCGCAGCAGGTCGCGCAACTGCACTTCTTCGGCGTTCTTGTCGCCCACCGCCTTGGCCAGCGACCGACTCACCGGATCGGCGCTGAATTGTTCGACCAACGTGCCTTCCGGGTTGATCACCAGGGTGGTGCGCTCAGCCAGCGGCTTGGTGCCGTCGCCATGCGCAAGCGCCACCACGAACAACAGCAGCAACAAAAACAGGAAACCGAAGAACACCAGGTTGAAAATGAGGCGCCGGGTGAAATTCATCACATCCCACAGGCCGACGAAGAAGCTGGCGATGGGATTGCGACGCACGGGGTGGTTCATGGAAAACTCCGTCGAAAGACGCTGCATGCAGATCGATGGTGCCCAGCATACCGGCTACGCAGCGCGCGCGGCATGCGCTGGAAGTCAGGGGGTCGCGGTGGCGGTCAGCCGCCGGCTGGTCTGGCGGAAGCGCAGCCCCATCAGGATCGATGCCACCGTCAGGCCCAGGATCAGGCCAACCCACATGCCCTGCGGCCCCCAGCCCAGCCCCAGGCCGAGCCCGGCGCCGATCGGCATGCCCACGCCCCAATACGAAAACATCGCCAGGAACATCGGCACGCGGGTGTCCCTGAGCCCGCGCAGCGCGCCGGCCGAGAGCACCTGGATCCCATCGGGAAACTGGAACGTGGCGGCAAACAGCAGCAACACCGAGGCCAGCGCGGCCACGGCCACATCGTCGGTATAGACGCCGACGATGGCATCGTGGCCCAGCAGCAGCGCGCTGGCCGACAGCGCTTGAGTTCCCAGCACGATGGCATAGCCGGCCCAGGCCGCGCGCCGCATGCCCAGCGGGTCGCCGCGCCCCGCCGCATGGCCGACGCGCACAGTGGTGGTCTCGGCCACGCCCATCGGGATCATGAAACACAGCTGCGCGACGTTGATCGCAATCTGGTGCGCGGCCGCTTCGGTGGAGCCCAGCCGGCCGATCAACAACGCAGTGACGATGAACAACCCGCCTTCCATCAACACGGTGATGCCAATCGGAAGGCCCGTACGCAGCAAGTCGCCGATGGCGCGCCAGCGCGGCCCTTCCAGGTGGGTAAACAATTCCAGATGCGCAAACCGACGCGCGCGCCACAGGTACAGCGCAAACACGCTGGCCTGCACCCACATGGTGATGGCCGAGGCCATGCCCAGCCCCTGCGCGCCATGTTCGGCAAACCCGAACCGGCCATAGGTCAACGCATAACCCAGCGGCGCCAGCACCAGCAACCCGCCAAAGCCCAGCAGCATCGTCGGCAGCGTCCAGTGCATGCCCTCGCTGAGGTAGCGCATGCAGAAGTAGAAGGTCAATGCCGGCACGCCCCAGCGCACTGCGTGCAGAAAGTCGGTGGCGCCGGGCACGATGTCCGGGGCGATCCCGAAGGTCGGCAGCAGCGGCGGCACCACGCTCAGGAACGCGAACATCAGCGCGCTCAGCCCCAGCGATAACCACAGGGCCTGACGGAACAGCGGCCCGATCTCGCGCTCGCGGCCGGCGCCCATCAATTGCGAGACCGAGGCGGTCAATGAGATCAATGTGCCGATCGGCACCAACATCGGCAGCCACAGTAGCGAGGTGCCGATAGTGACCGCCGCCAAGGTGGCGGTGGCATGGTGGCCGGCGATGACGTTGTCGACGAACCCGATCAGGCCAGTGGACACGTGGCCGAGCACCAGCGGTAACGCAAGCAGGCCGGTGGTGCGCACCTCGGAGGCGAAGCCTGGCGTCGCGGACGGGGGGGCAGAAGAAACAGACATGGAAACCGATCGCTGCGCAGACTACGGCCGTGCCGGGAGGCGCTGGCACCGGGTCGCGTGGGCCCGCTATCTTACGCCCACTTTCCGGCTGCGGCTTTGTCGCGCACCTGGGTAGAGCCCGCTGCGCGCGCTGGCAAAAAACGCGAAGGCTGCTGCTACAGGTGCTACAGCGCCGGCGCGGGATAACGCTGCACGCGTGCGCCAACGCTGATCCTTCGGGATCACGTCTTCGGCAACGCGCCCTTCCCCCGACCCGCCAATCGGGCCTGGCTCAGGTCACTGCATTCGACCGCGCATCACCCCACGGACTGCGAAACTGTTCGACTGCATTGCACGGTGCGTTCTGCCACGCCTGCGGACAAAGCGCGCACAACCCGGTGCGCAGCGTCGCGCATGCGGTGGAAGAGGTGTTCGAGTCGTTCTGGCATCTGGATGGGCGCATCTTCCGCACCCTGCGCGATTTGCTGGTGCCCGGACGCCTGGCGCTGCGTTTCCTGAGCGGCCAACGCGTGCATTATGTGGCGCCGATTGCGGCTATTGCTGGTACTGCGCCTGTTGACCTCTGCGGCGCTACCGCCATTCGCCAACCTCTGGATCAACACGCAACTCAGCCACATCCGCGACAATATGCCGCGCCTGCGCAGCAATCCGCAGCTGCTCTACAGCGCGTTTTTCGCTGCGGTGCCGTCTGCGCTGCTGGTGCTGGTTCCGCTGTTTGCACTGCTGTTGGGGGTGTTCCATGTGCGCAGCGGGCAGGTGTATCTGGAACATCTGGTAGTGGCCCTGTATAGCCACGCATTCCTGTGCCTGAACCTGCTGACGCAACTGGTGTTGTCGCTGCTCAGCGATGCCTTGGCGCACGTTGCCAGCCCGATCACCTGGAGTATTGGACTTTCGGCCTGACGGTGTGGATGCCGGTGTATCTGCTCTGGATGCAGCGACGCGTGTACGCGCAGTCCTGGCTGGTCACCGTGCTCAAGTACATCGGCCTGAGCGGGGTGTATTTCGTGTTCGTGACGGTTGCCGCCGCGCTGTTGATGGTGGCGAGTCTGGCGCGTCTGTGATGCGGGAAGATGTGGGTGCGGCTGAGCGAAAACGGCAGCGTTGCAGTACAACGCATGGATGCTGGGCGCGTATGAGGTGCACGGATGGCGGCGCGGCGGGAAGCAGCCTGCTTGAGCTGATGTACCGCACGCCGCCTGCGCGCTCTGCGCGCCTACCGCGGCGAGACCGTGCCGCGACCGATCAGCGCGCCAGCTGCCGCTTCAACCACGCGCTGCGCGTGGCCGGCGCTTCGGCCAGGAAGGCATCGCGCAGGCCGTCGCGCTCCTGGGGCGGGGTCCGTTGTGCCAGCACCGCCAGTTGCTCCAGCTGGCCGGCATCCAGGCTGCGCAGCGCGGCCAGCATGGCGTCGCGCTGGGTGGGCGGCACGTAGCCGATCAGCGGCTGTAATTGCGCGTAGAACGCTCCCACCTGCGAGCCCAGGCGCCAGCCGTCGCGATGCAGGCGATCCATCGCGCCGAACTGCGTGCGCAACGCGCGTTGCTGATCGTCGGGCAAGGCTTGCAGCCGCTCGCGTGCCTGACGCAACACCACGCGGTCGGTGGCAGACAGCCCCTTCCAGGCGGCGTAGCGGGCGCGCAGCTCGGCCTGCTGCGCGGGCGTCATCGCCTCCCAGCGCGCGCGTTGCTGCGCGGCGCTCGGGGTGGTACTCGGCGCTGCCGCAACCGAGGGGGATGCGGCCGGCGTAGCGGCGGATTCTTCCAGCGGCCTCGGCAAGGTCTGCGCGCCGGCAACGCCGACAATCGCGCAGAGTAGCAGACCGCACCAGTCAGTTGGTTTCATCGTCGACCGTCTCCAAAGGGGCGGAAGGCTGCTCAGCCGCCGTGGCATGCGCACCGGACTCATCGACCGGCACCGGGTGGCCGGCGGCGTACCAGGCATAGAAATCCGCAGAGCGGGCCAGCTCCAGATCCGGGTCGGCCAGCATCGCCTGGTCGCGCGGGTCCAGGCCCGGCGTGGCCACTGCATCCGGCAGGTCGGCGGCGGGCAGCTCTTCTACCAAGACCGGCGCCGCGTCAGTCACGTGCAGCACGCCGGCCGGCGCCTGCGACACCGGTTCGGGCGGTAGCGCAGGCCGGCGGTGGGTCCACCACCAGCCCAGCACCGCCAACAGCAGGGCCACCACCAGCACGCCCAGCGCCATGCCTGCGTGGCGGCGCTCCAGCTGCGGCCACTGCCATTGCCGCCGGGGACGCGCGCGTGGGGCGGCCGGACGATGCGGCGCCGGTGCTGGCTCGGTCGGCGCGGCAGTCTGCAGCGACATCCCGGCCAGGGCCGAATCGCGTAACTGGCTGAGCCGGGTCAACTGGGCCGGGGTCAGGTCGCGCAGTTCCACTTGCGCCGCCTCGGCCAGGGCCCGCCAGGCCTGGGCGTCCGGAGTGCCGGTGGCATCGCGCGGACAGGCGCGCGCCAGCGATTGCCGGTAGTCCGCCGCCTCGACGCCCTGCACCTCGCTGGCCGCCTGCTCTTCCAAACCGGCCACGATGCGCAGCAGCAGTGCCAAGCGGCCGGCAGTCTGCATCCGGCCCAACGCAGCGAACGGGGGCAGCCAGGTGCCCGGCATCGGCTCGCGTCGCAGCGGCGGCGCGGTGGCCAGCAGGCTCCAGAAGCGCATCGGCCAACCCGCCATCGGCCGACCGGCCGCCTGGCTGCTGAAGGCGCGCAAGGCCGCTGCAAGGGCACGCTCGGCGGCGGCCACGTCGCCGCATTGCAATTGTGCGAGCACCAGACCCCGGCGTTCGACACCGCGCAGGAAGGCAGAGAGCGCGGCGGGGGTCACGGGGGCGTCGGGAACTACGGTCATGAGAACTCCAGCATCGGCCGGCATGATACCGACGCGATTGGCCCCCGCCGATGGCTTGACAGATCGGCCCGGCCCCGCTCCGCCTTCACGCCAGCCATGCGCGCCGCCGCGGTGGGTTGTGCACAGCGGCAGGCATACCGATACGCAGGCGTCTGTCAACTGTTGTTTTTTCTTTGTTGCAATCGTGTTTCACGCTTAAGTGATTGAAAATAATAGGCTTATTGATGTTGGCTAAAAAATGTCCAAGAGGTTGCAGAGGCTAGTGAATCCATCATCACAGCGTGGAGCACAACACTAATTCACAGCTTTATCCACAGGCGGTGTGGATAAACCCGTTTCCTTAACCCTCACATAGGTTTACGTCGGATTTATCACTTCCGTCACACAAATGCGGCTGCCGCGCTGGTCCCGCTTTGGCCGATTCGGAGCCGGCTGCCGGCCTCTGGACAGGGTCGGTAGACTGGTCGGATGTCCTCGACCGTCGCCACCTTGCGCGTCGCCTTGCCGGTGCCGCTGCCCCACTTGTTCGACTATCTGCCCCCGGCAGATGCGCCGCTGACCGACCCGGCGCGGGTCGGCTGCCGGGTGCGGGTGCCGTTCGGGCCACGCGAGCTGGTGGGGGTGGTGGTGGAGATCGGGCAATTGCCCGCGGCCGACGGCCTGCGCCCGGCGTTGGCCTGGTGCGACCAGGCGCCGCTGCTGGTCGATGAACTGGCCCGCTCGCTGCACTGGCTGGCCCGCTACACCCACGCGCCGCTCGGCGAAGCCCAGGCCAGCGCCCTACCCGGTCCCTTGCGCCGCGGCGAGCCATTGGCCGACACCCACGCCTGGGCCTGGCAGCTGACCGACGCCGGCCGCAGCAGGGCCGCCAGCCTGCGCGCGAACAGCCGCCCCGCCCTGTTGGCGGCCCTGCTGCTTGCCGGCGCAGTGGGTGAAGAGCAGTTGGAACAGCTGCTGCCGCAGTGGCGCGAGGCCGCACGCAGCCTGGCCAAGCGCGGCTACGCCGAACGCCTGGCGGTGCCGGCCGATACGATTTCGCCGCGCCCCGGCAGCGGTCCGCAACTCAACGACGAACAGCAGGCCGCCGCCGCCGCGATCCGCGCGCAGAGCGGCTTTGCCACCTATCTGCTCGATGGCGTCACCGGCAGCGGCAAGACCGAGGTCTACCTGCAGGCGATCGCCGATTGCCTGGCCGCCGGCAAGCAGGCGCTGGTGCTGGTGCCCGAGATCGGCCTGACGCCGCAGACATTAGGCCGCTTCCGCGCGCGCCTGGGCGTGCCGGTGCACGCGTTGCACTCTGGCCTGTCCGATGGCGAACGCGCACGGGTCTGGGCAGCGGCCTGGCGCGGCGAGGCCAAGCTGATCGTCGGCACCCGCTCGGCGGTATTCACCCCGTTGCCCAACGCCGGGCTGATCGTGATCGACGAAGAACACGACGGCAGCTACAAGCAACAGGACGGCATCCGCTATCACGCCCGCGATTTCGCGCTGGTGCGCGGCAAGGCGCTGGATGTGCCGGTGATCCTGGGCAGCGCCACCCCGTCGCTGGAAAGCCTGCACAACGCCGACGCCGGCCGCTACCGGCACCTACGCCTGTCGCAGCGTGCAGGCGACGCGCGCCCGCCGCGCGTGCGCGTGCTCGACGTGCGCAAGCGACCGCTCAAGGACGGCCTCTCGCCGGAGGTGCTGGCCGGGATCGGCGCCACCCTGGCACGTGGCGAGCAGGTGCTGGTGTTCAAGAACCGCCGCGGCTATGCACCCGTGCTGCTGTGCCACGACTGCGGCTGGACCGCGGCCTGCCAGCGCTGCAGCACACCGCTTCACCAAACCCCGATGACCGTGCACGCCGGCGGCCGTCGCCTGCAGTGCCACCACTGCGGCGCGCGCCAACCCGCGCCGTTGGCCTGCCCGGCCTGCGCCAGCCTGGCGCTGCAGCCGCAGGGCATCGGCACCGAGCGGCTGGAAGAGCGCCTGACCGAAGCCTTCCCGGACGTCCCGGTGGTGCGCATCGACCGCAGCACCACCCAGCGCCGCGACGCGCTGGAAACCCAGCTCGCCAGGCTCGGCAACGAGGCCGGCATCCTGGTCGGCACCCAGATCCTGGCCAAGGGCCACGATCTGCCGCGGCTGACCATGGTGGTGGTGGTCGGCATCGACGAAGGCCTGTTCTCGGCCGACTTCCGCGCCGCCGAAAAACTCTCCCAACAATTGATCCAGGTGGCAGGACGCGCCGGGCGCGCCGATCGCCTGGGCGAAGTCTGGCTGCAGACCCATCACCCCGAACACCCGTTGCTGCAGACCCTGGTCAATGGCGGCTACCACGCCTTTGCCGACGCCGAACTGCAGCAGCGCGAAGCGGCCGGATTCCCCCCGTTTGCGCACCTGGCCTTGTTCCGTGCCGAAGCCAAGGATGTGGCGGCCGCCAATCAGTTCCTGCTGGCAGTGCGAGGCTTGACCAACGCCGACACCGGCACGCAATCGCCGGCGTTTGCCGCCGTGGAATGCTACGGCCCGATGCCCGCGCCGATGCCGCGCCGCGCCGGGTTCCAGCGCACCCAGTTGCTGTTGTCGGCGCAGCAACGCTCGGCCTTGCATCGGCTGCTCGATGCGCAATTGCCGGCGATCTATGCGCTACCGCAAGCGCGTCGCGTGCGCTGGTCGCTGGATGTGGACCCGATCGATTTGTATTAGCGCAGGGCAACTGCAGCGCGATGATCGATGGGTGTTGCGTGTGTGCGCTGAATCGCTCTCGCTACAGGCCGACCGCTGACAGGTGCGTTAGCGACAACTGCAATGAGGGCGGTCCGATGGCCGCGATGCGCGCAGCCCGTCAACGCAACCGCCAGCCCATGCCACGCATGATGGTTCGATACGCGTAGCGGCTTCGAACGAACCCGTCTCGATCGCGATGGATAGCGCAGGTGATCCTTTCCATCCGTAAAAACAGCTTCCGACCAGCGATGCCACCCATCTGCGGGATGACGCGCGGCATCGTATCCATCGAGCACACGCGTGGATCTTCGCGATGCCGCTCAGGTCAGCGCCGTCATCACGGCGCGCTGGTACGCCGGCCGTGCGCGCAAGCGTTCGTACCACGCTTGCAGATGCGGCAACACGGGGCGCTCGATGGGCATTTCGAACCAGGCATAGATAAAGCTGCCCAGCGGAATATCGCCCGTCGCGAATCGCTCGCCGGACAGATACGGCTGTTGCGCCAATGCCGCATCGGCACGTGCAAGCAGCTCGCCGGACTGGGTCAACGCCGCAGCGATGCGTGCGTGATCGCGCGCGGCCGGCGCTGTGCGCACAACGCTCCAGAACAGGTCGCGAAACACACCGGCAAAGGTGGAGGTGGCCCAGTCCATCCAACGGTCGCCCAGCGCGCGCTCGGCTGGTGCGTGCGGATACAACGCCGGCGCATATTGCGCTGCCAGATAGCGCACGATCGCATTGGATTCCCACAGCACCAGCGCGCCATCCTGCAAGGTCGGCACCACGCCATTCGGATTCAATGCGCGATAGGCGGGCGTGTCGTTGCCACCGAAGGCACCGCCCACTTCGATCGAGGTATAGGCCACGCCGGCTTCTTCGGCGCACCACGCCACCTTGCGCACATTGCTGGAATTACGCCGCCCCCATAGCGTGATGCCGGCCGCCGATGCGGCGGGTAAACCTGTGTCCTGCGTCATGCTCAGCTCCCTGCCGCAGGTTTGGCCGACGCGCGCGGCGGGCGCTTGGCGGCCGCCGGTTGTGCCTTCGCAGGAGCGGGCTGCGCCGGTTGGGCGCGCCCACCGTTGGGCGAGTCGCGCACCCACAACGCCTGTTCGTCCTGCCTGATCTCGAACACGCCGATCGCGCGCACCAGGTCGCTGAGTTTGCGATAGCCGTAGTTGCGTGGATCGAACGAGGCCTGGTTGGCGACCTGTTTACCGACTGCACTCAGCAGTGCCCAGCCATCGTCCTCGCAGGCGCTGACGATCGCATTGCGCAACATCTGCATCAGACGCGTATCGCTGCGTAATGCAGTGGCATCCTTGCGGCCAACAGCGGTCTCGCTGGCGGCCGCGGCCTGCTCGCCAAGCGCTTCGACGTAGGTGAATTTCGAACACGCATTGACGAACGGCGCCGGCGTTTTCTTTTCGCCGAAGCCATAGACCTTCATGCCGTCGGTGAGCAGGCGCATCACCAGCGGGGTGAAATCGGCATCGCTGGAGACGATCGCAAACCCGTCCAGATTGCGCGCGTACAGCAGGTCCATCGCATCGATCACCATCGCCATGTCCGAGGCGTTCTTGCCGGAACTGTAGGCGAATTGCTGAATCGGCCGGATCGCGTATTCGTGCAACGCCGCTTCCCAACCTTTCAGGTGCGGGCTCTTCCAGTTGCCGTAAGCACGGCGCACGTTGGCCACGCCATAACGCGCCACTTCCGCCAGCACCACGTCGATCTTGCCGGAGGGCGCGTTGTCGGCGTCGATCAGCAATGCGATGCGTTTATCGGGATTGTCGATCATGCTCATTGCTCCAGAGACTCGGCAGATTCGGTCTTGATGTCGGTCTAGATGTGGGCGTCGGTTTCCACGTCACCCTCGTCGACATCCGCCTCGGCCGGCAAGGTGTACTCGGTGCCATCGCGCAGCGTGAGCACGCCCGTGCTCAGGATCTCGCGTTCGGCGCCGTCACTGATCCACGTGGCATGCACGCGCCCGGTGCCGCGATCGCCTTCCACATCGAAGACGAATTCGTCGCCACCCGGCGCCAGACTGGTGCGATACAGATCCACCCGCATCTCGCGGATCTGTCCGATATGTTCCTGCACCAGGGCATCGGCCTGCAGCGCGCTGCGCGCCTGATCGGCAAACAGCGACCAACCGAACGACATCAGCCAGATGAGTGCACCGAGCACCAGCATCCCGAACAGCACCACACAGGTCACAACGCCGATCAGCCCGGTCGCGACGCTGCTGAGTGGCTTTTTGACGACAGGTGCTGGCGTGGCCTGCGCCGCCGCAGCGGACGCTGCAGCTGGCGGCAGAGACGACAATGACGGCAACGGTGGCGGTAACGACGACATGCAGTGAACGGAAGCGGGAGATGCGACATGATGCCGCAGGTGGGCCGCGCTGACGCAGCGTGTTCATTGCCGATGCGGCATGCTGGCAAGTCAGCGTCGCAATCCATCGGACCTTACGATGACCTCTCCCCCGTCCCAAGCCCCACTGCATCTTGTTGTGGTCGGTGGCGGTTTCGCCGGCCTATGGGCGACCCGCGCGCTCGACGACCCCAACATCCGCATCACCCTGATCGACCGTCAGAACCATCACCTGTTCCAGCCGCTGCTGTACCAGGTCGCCACCGCCGGTCTGTCGGCGCCGGACATCGCCGCACCCCTGCGTCACATCCTGCGCGAGCAACGCAATGTCGAAGTGCAACTCGGCGACGTGGCCGAAATCGCGCCCGATCGCCGCGAAGTGGTCCTGGCCGATGGCAACACGCTCGGCTACGACATGCTGCTGCTGGCCACTGGCCCCACCCATGCCTATTTCGGCAACGACCAGTGGGCCGAGCACGCACCCGGCCTGAAGACGCTGTACGACGCGCTGGTACTACGGCGCAAGCTGCTGCTCGCCTTCGAGCGCGCCGAAGCCGAATCCGACCCTGCCGCACGCGCCGCCTGGCTGAGTTTTGCGGTGGTCGGCGGCGGCCCCACCGGTGTGGAACTGGCCGGCACCCTGGCCGAGATCGCCCGCCACACGCTCAAGAACGAGTTCCGCCATATCGACCCGCAACAGGCGCGGGTGCGACTGGTCGAAGCCGGCCCACGCGTGCTGCCGTCCTTTCCGGAAGATCTCACCGACAAGGCGCGCAAACAGCTGGAACGCCTGGGTGTGGAAGTGCACACCGGCACGCCGGTCACGCATATCGATGCGCTGGGCTACCAGCTCGGCAACACCTTCGTGCCGGCGCGCACGGTGGTATGGGCCGCCGGCGTGGCCGCCTCGCCACTGGCGCGCACGCTGGGCGTGCCGCTGGACCGCGCCGGCCGCGTGCTGGTGGAGCCGGACCTGAGCGTGCCAGGCCACCCGGAGATCTTCGTCGGCGGCGATCTGGCCTCGGTGCAGCAGGACGGCCGCCCGGTGCCGGGCGTGGCGCCGGCCGCCAAGCAGATGGGCAAGCACATCGCCAGGGCGATCCGTGCGCGCCATCGCGGCCAGGCCACGCCGGCCTTCCGGTACCAGGACTACGGCAACCTCGCCACCATCGGCCGCATGGCCGCCATCGTGCACGTGGGCAAGCTCAAGCTGTCCGGCATCGTGGCCTGGTGGTTCTGGCTGGCCGCGCACGTCTACTTCCTGATCGGCTTCCGCAACCGCTTCGTGGTGCTGGTGAACTGGGCGATGGCGTACTGGAGCTACCAGCGCGCCGCGCGCATCATCTTCGGTGGCGCCACCGACGACCCGCCGCCCAACAGCAAGGACGGATGACAGCGCCACGGGCCGTGCGCGATGCTGTGCGGCCTGGTTCGATGGCCTGACCGTGGCAACTGTCCTGTTCCTGCTGGATCTGCTCGGTACCTTCGTGTTCGCCCTGAGCGGCGCGACCCTGGCGGTGCGCAACCGCCTGGACCTGTTCGGCGTGCTGGTGCTCTCGTGCGCGGCTGCGGTGTCCGGCGGCATCGTGCGTGATGTATTGATCGGCGCCACCCCGCCGGCCGCGCTGGTACACCCGCAGTATCTGCTCACCGCCTGCCCGGCCGGCGTCGCCGGTTTCTACTGGCACTCCGCAGTGGAACGCCTGCGCAACCCGGTGCAGATTTTCGACGCGGCGGGACTGGCGCTGTTTGCGGTCTATGGCACCAGCAAGGCGCTGGACTACCACCTCAGCCCGCTCAGCGCGACCTTGCTGGGCATGCTCAGCGGCATCGGCGGCGGCATCGCGCGCGACCTGCTGGTCGCACGCACGCCGGTGGTGTTGCAGGCGGAGTTATATGCGGTGGCCGCGCTGGCCGGTGGCGGGCTGGTCGCAATCGGGCACTTGTTGGAGGTGCCGCAAGCCTGGTCGCTGGCAACCGGCGCCGGGGTCTGTTTCGGCCTGCGCTTCATGGCCATCCACTACGGTTGGCATCTACCGGTGGCGCGCCTGCCGGAATAGTCAGGCGGTCGTGGTGCGGGCGATCAAGCACGACTAACCGATATGCGTGACCACCAGCCGGGCGTAGCCCGCGCCGGATATCGGCAGGTCGTCTGCTCGGGTGACGAGTGCAACATCACACTGACTGACGACTGTTCGCTGCGCGTAGCCGCCGCTTGAAGAACGGGAAACGCTCGCGATTGCGCTATGTACCCGCTGCCATGCATTCCACTTGCAATCCATGTGCGCTACCCACGCGCTTTGATGTATTCCACCGGCAATCCAAGTCGGCACGACGCGATCCTTTCCTCCGTGCAGTCAAGCGCGCACACCGCAGTACGGCAGAACGGCGGCAAACCAACCACGCGACTTCGTACTCAACGCATTACCGATGCCGCACATGCAAACGGCCCGGAAAACCGGGCCGTTTGCGTAGCAGCGATCGCGTGATCGAACAGATCAGGCGACGAACAGCGCCTTCATCTTCTTCAGCGCATTCGCCTCGATCTGGCGGATACGCTCGGCCGACACGCCGTATTCGTCGGCCAGCTCCTGCAGCGTCACCTTGGAATCCGAGTCCAGCCAGCGGCGCTTGACGATGTCGCGTGAGCGCGCATCCAGACCCGCCATGCCTTCGCGCAGCAACTGCAGCTGGTTGTCTTCGCTGTCGTGACGCTCGTACGCCTGCGAGGGATCTTCCTCGTTGGCGACCAGGTAGCTCACCGGCGACGGCGGGCCACGCTCGTCGTCTTCGTCCGAGGAGGCATCGAAGCCGATATCGCGACCGGACAGACGCGACTCCATCTCCATCACTTCGCGCTCGGAGACGTTCAAGTCCTTGGCGACCGCAGTCACTTCCGACGCATTGAGCCAGCCCAGACGGGTCTTGGACTTGCGCAGGTTGAAGAACAGCTTGCGCTGCGCCTTGGTCGTGGCCACCTTGACGATGCGCCAGTTCTTCAGGATGAACTCGTGCATTTCGGCACGGATCCAGTGCACAGCGAAGCTGACCAGGCGCACGCCCATGTCCGGGTCGAAGCGCTTGACCGCCTTCATCAGGCCGATGTTGCCTTCCTGGATCAGGTCGCCCAGCGGCAGGCCGTAGCCGTTGTAACCGCGGGCCACGTGCACCACGAAACGCAGGTGGGAATGGACCAGTTCGCGCGCGGCATCGAGATCCAGCTCGTCGCGGAAGCGGCGGGCCAGATTCTGCTCCTCATCGACCGACAGCACCGGAATCTGGTGCACGGCACCGATGTAGGCGTCCAGCGAACCGAGCGCACTGGGAATCGGGAGATTGTTTGCCACAAGGGCAGTCGAAGTAGTCTGGTTCATAGGCACCATCTTAGCAGTCGAACTATTGGACTGCCGGGTATAGAAAGAGTTCCCAGCATTCCATTTATAGAACATTCGGGCTTTCGATACCGACGCTGTTCTATAGCTCGGCACCCCGAATTCGCTGATCACGCTACCACCAAGACCTTCTGCAAACCGTGACAAATTCGGTTGCGAAACGTGCCCCCCGCCGCGCTGTTCAGGCGCCGGCGAAGGTGGCGTCCAGCGTGCTGCGCGGCGGTAGCGACCAGTCGATCGGACTGATCCCGCGACGTTGCAGATGCGCGTTGGTCTTGGAAAAATGCTGGCAGCCCAGGAAGCCGCGATGCGCCGACAACGGCGAGGGATGTGGCGCCTTGAACACGCGGTGGCGCGCCTGGTCGATGACCTTGCCCTTGGACTGCGCGTAACTGCCCCAGAGCAGGAATACCAACCCTTCGCGCTCGCGGTTGAGGGTTTCCACCACATGATCGGTGAAGCCTTCCCAGCCCTTGTTCTGGTGCGCGCCGGCACGGCCCTGCTCCACCGTCAGCACCGCATTGAGCAGCAGTACGCCCTGGCGCGCCCATGGCATCAGATAGCCATGATCCGGCCGCGCGATGCCCAGATCGTCCTGGATCTCTTTGTAGATATTGAGCAGCGACGGCGGCACCGGCACGCCTGGCAGCACCGAAAAGCACAGCCCATGCGCCTGGCCTTCGCCGTGGTACGGGTCCTGGCCCAGGATCACCACCTTGACCTGCTCGAACGGGGTGGCGTCGAAAGCGGCAAAGATCTGCGGACCGGGCGGGAACACCCGCGCGCCGGCCGCTTTGCGTTGGCGCAGGAATGCCGACAGCTCCTGCATCTCCGGGCGTCGCAGCCAGTCGCCCACTTTGGCCTTCCACGACGGTTCCAGCTGGATGCGTCCTTCTACTTCAGTCATAGCGTGACAGCCTGATCCTCCAGACGTGCCAGGCGCAGCTGGAACAACACCTTGGTCACCAGCAAGCGCTCCTCGATCGGTTTTTGCACCAGATCGTTGGCGCCAGCGCGCAGCAATTCGGATTGATTGCGCGGGTTGGTGTCGCCGGTCATCACCAGCACCGGCAGACGGCGCTTGCCGTAGGCGAAATCGATGCGGATGCGCTCGACCACGTCGCGACCGTTGAGCTCGCCCTTGAGAGTCACGTCGGTCAGCACCACATCAATGCGACGCTCGGTGCGACCCAGGGATTCGGCAGTAAGCAGCGCAAAGGCATCTTCGGCGGTGAGCACGTGCACCACCTTCAGGCTCTGGCGCTCGAGCATGCGCTTGGTCGCCTCGGCCACCACGCGGCTGTCTTCGATGTAGAGCACGGTCGCACCCACCACCGGCTCGGGCTGCACGTAGCCGCGGATGAAGGTGGCCAGGGCTTCATGGCCCAGCGCCTTGTCGAAGTAGTCGGTGACGTATTCGGTGAAGCGGCGCTCCACCAGATGTTGCTGCGCATCGCCGGAGACCACGATCACCGGCACATAGGCCTGGCCGGCAGTCTCGCGCACGCTGCGTGCCAGGGTCAGGCCGTCGCCATCGTGCAGCGATAGCGAGGTGGTCACCAGATCCACCGCGCCAGCTTCCAGCACCTCACGCGCTTCGGCAATGCTGGAACAGCCGATCACCTGCACATTGGGCAGGTCGCGCTTGAGCACGTCGGCAATCAGCTTGCGCACCAGCTTCGAACCATCGACGACCATTACGCGCGGTGCGTCGCTGATCAGGTGTTTGAGATCTGGTGGATGCATGGCAGGCCTCAGGTCTCGGTGGGACGGGTCTGGCGGAGGAAATGGCCGGTCACCAGCCAGGCGCCCAACCAACCCAGCACCAGCGTGCCGACCAGCACCATCGCAGAATGCAACAGATCCAACCCATGCAGGGTAAAAGAACTGCCGTAACTGTCGGCCAATGTCGCCAACGGCGCACGCAACGCCAGCCCCGAGGCGGCGATCAAAGCGAGCGCGACGGCGCCAGCGCCGAGCCCGTACCACGCGCCCAGGTACAGGAACGGGCGGCGGATGAAGCCATCGCTGGCGCCAAGCAATTGCAACACCCCGATCTCTTCGCGCCGCGACTGGATGTCCAGCCGCACCGTATTGCCGACCACCAGCACCGCACCGATACCGAGCAGCGCCGACAGCACCTGCACCAACCGCTCGCCGAAGTGCAGCCAGCCATCCAGACGCTTGCGCCACAGCGCATCGTGCTGCACCTGATCGGCCTGCGGCAGCGCCTGCAGCGCGCTGGCCAGTTGCGCATCGTCGGCCGCATTGGCGGGGGTGACGATCAGCAAGGTGGGCAGTGGGTTGTCGCCCAGCGCATCGGCGGCTTCGTCGAGCTTGGCGCTCTCGCGCAGCTCGGCCAATCCCTGCTCGGGCGTGCGCAACGTGACCTTGGCGACATCCAGGCGCGCACGCAGCTCGCCGGCCAGCGCCTGCGCTGCATCGGCGGCCAGGTCGACCTTCAGGAACAGATTGATCTCGCGCGACTGCTGCACGCTGCCGGCCAGCAGCTTGACGTTGTCCAACGCGATCGACAGCCCCAGCGGCAGTGCCAGCGCCAGCGCCATCACCACGATCGTCAGCAACGTCGCCCACGGCTTGCGCATCGCACGGCCCAGGCTGAAGGCGATGCTGTGCAGATGATGGTCGATCCACACGCCGAACCGCGAGGGCGCGACGGTTTCGGTATTGGCGGGCTTGCTCATTCGGCCAGATCCTGCGGCGAGATGTCGTCGACCAGGCGGCCGTGATCCAGGATCAGCACGCGCTTGCGCATCTGCTTGAGCAGCGCCAGGTCATGGCTGACCACCAGCACGCTGGTGCCGCGCGCGGGCAACTCGGCAAACAACTGCATGATTTCGGCGGCCAGTGCGGGGTCGAGATTGCCGGTGGGCTCATCGGCCACCAGCAGGCGCGGTTCGCCGACGATGGCGCGCGCAATCCCCACGCGTTGTTGTTCGCCCGCCGACAACTGCGACGGCAGGGCTTTCTCGCGATGGGCCAGACCGATGCGTTCCAGCGCCGAGCGCACGCGCTTGCCGATCTCGGTGCGGCGGGTGCCGCGCAGGATCAACGGCAATGCCACGTTCTCGGCAATGCTGCGGTCGTTGAGCAGGCGATGGTCCTGATAGACCGCGCCCACCTGACGGCGATGCAGCGGAATCTGCCGGCCACGCACCTTGAGCAGGTTGCGTTCGCCCAGCAGCACCGCGCCCTGGCTGGGACGCTCGCTGAGGTGAATCAATTTGAGCAAGGTACTTTTGCCGGCGCCGGAGTGGCCGGTCACGAACAGCATCTCGCCATCGGCCACTTCGAAGCTGACATCGGTCAGCGCCTGGTGGCCCCCGGCGTAGTGCTTGCTGACGTTGTCGAAACGCAGAACGGTCATCCAGCGATTATGCCGGAGCGCCAGCGCTTGCGTCGCATCGCCGATGCGCGGCGATGCGATCAGTACCGCAAACGGTCAGTTGCCGGAGACCAGCGAACGCAGACGGCGGCCGATCCGGCTCAGCAACGACGGGCTGCCGCCCGGCTTGGCGGCGGCACGCACCGGCTTGGCGACCACCTGGGTGGGCTTGCGCGGTGCGGCAGGCGCGGCGACCGGTGTGGAGGCCACCGTCGGCTCGGCACCGTCGACCGGACGACCGTTGCGACGCCGCCGGCGCTTGCGCGGTGCGCGCTCGGCATCGGCCATGTCCGCAGAAGGCGCCTCTGCCGCTGCTGCTGCAACCACCGGATTTTGGGTCGGCGCCGCAGTTGCGGGCACTTCGCCTTCCACCCGCGGCTTGCGGCGCGGACGCGGCTTACCGTCGGCACCGGCGCTGGCGCCATCGCGGCGACCGCCACCACTGCCGCTGCGCGCTGCGCCACCCGGGCCGCTGCGACCACCGCCACGACGCTGTTCTTCGGCAGCACGCTGTTCGCGCGCTTCGCGGAAGATCGTGCCCACACTGTCGCCAGCATCGTCGTCGACCTCTTCGCCTTCCACCGGCACGCGTGCCGCACGCGGCAGCGGCGTCAGCAGTTCGGAGGTCACCGGCTCGACCGGAATCTTCTGCTCGATGTAGGCCTCGATGTCCGGCAGGCTCATCGCATAGCGCTCGCAGGCGAAGCTGATCGCATCGCCTTCTTCGCCCAGACGCGCGGTGCGGCCGATGCGGTGCACGTAGTCTTCGGCGTCGAACGGCAGGTCGTAGTTGTAGACGTACTTGACCCCGTCGATGTGCAGACCGCGCGCGGCCACGTCGGTGGCGACGAGGATTTCGAGCTGGCCTTTCTGGAAGCGGTTGAGCAGCGACTCGCGCTTCTTCTGCGGCACGTCGCCCGACAGTACGCCGACCCGGTAGCCATGCCGCTCCAGCGTGCGCGCCACGCGCTCGACGAACGCCTTGGTGTTGACGAACACCATCGTGCGCGCGCCTTCGCTACGCGACAACAAACCCAACAGCAGCGTCTGCTTCTCTTCGTCGGACGGGAAATAGATGCGCTGGCGAACCCGCGCGGCGGTGATGGTCTCGGTTTCCACGACGAGCTTTTCCGGCTCGTTCATATGCTCGTAGGCCAACTCCAGCACACGGTGGCTGAGCGTGGCCGAGAACAGCAAGGTCTGCCGGGTACCGCGCTCGGGCATGCGCCGCAGCAGGAAGCGGATGTCCTTGATGAAGCCCAGGTCGAACATGCGGTCGGCTTCGTCCAGCACGCAGATCTCGCAGGCGTGCAGCGACACCACCTTGTGCTGCTTGACGTAATCGATCAGCCGGCCCGGGGTGGCGATGATCACGTCCACGCCCTGCTGCAGCAGTTCGCGCTGCTTGTCGTAGTCCACCCCGCCATAGACCAGCGCAAAGCGCAGGCCCAGCTCGGCGCCGAACTTCACTGCGTCCTTATGGATCTGGATCGCCAGCTCGCGGGTCGGCGCCAAGATCAGCGCGCGCGGGTCTTCCGGCTTGCGGTCGGCCAGCGCCGGGCGGATCAGCAGGCGGTTCATCACCGCCACCAGGAACGCCAGGGTCTTGCCGGTACCTGTCTGGGCCTGGCCGGCGACATCGCCGCCCGGCAGCGCGACCGGCAAGGTCAGCGCCTGGATCGGGGTACAACGGGTAAACCCGGCGCTCTCCAGGCCGGCGACCAACGCCGGATGCAGGTCGAACGAGGAAAAGGTCAAATCGGTTAGCGGTTTGTCGCTCATTATTCCGTCTTCGTGAGGCGCCCTGGGCAGCCCGGGCGCGGCTTGCATCGATGCCGACAGCGTCGCAAACTGCGGCTCTTGTGGCGGACAGCGCGGCTTCAGGACTGACACTTGATTCAGTCGCGCAATGCCCCAGTTTAACGCAATGTAGCGGCCTGCCCGTTCGGGTGGGCCGTTTTGGTTTCCAGGAGACCCAACGTGAGCGATAAGGTTCAACATGTCGGCGATGCCGACTTCGAGACAGCGGTACTGCAATCGGGCGAACCGGTGCTGGTGGATTTCTGGGCCGAGTGGTGTGGCCCGTGCAAGATGATCGCACCGGTGCTGGACGATCTGGCCGACACCTACCAGGGCCGCCTGAAGGTTGCCAAGGTCAATGTGGACCAGAACCGCGCCCTGGCCATCAAGTACCACGTGCGCTCGATCCCGATGCTGTTGCTGTTCAAGGACGGGCAAGTGCAGGCGACCCAGATCGGTGCAGTCGGCAAAGGCCAGCTGACCCAGATGATCGACAAGACCCTGGGCGGCGCGGCGGCCTGAGCAGACGGGCGTCCAGCGATGGGCGCCCGATGATGCGCCGGCAGTTAAATCCTGCCCCGGTAGACGCTTGCGCGGTGACGCGCCGCGGTGATAGTGTCAGTTGGTCCGGCACACGTTCGTGCGCCGCCGTACCCCTCTAGAAGCTCTTCTAGACTCCCATCTACCAATAGTTCGCCCCCTAGTTGGGCGCTCGCACCTTAGCGAGGAATCACGCACTTGTCCGATCATCCTTCCTCCGATACCGGGAGCAGCATCGACGCTCCCGTCGAGAAGCGCGTGCGCAAGCCGCGCGTGAGCAAGACCGCCGTCACCAATGAAGACGGTGGCGCACAGCAGCCCAATCTGCCCTTGCCCGCCAGCCCCGCACCCGAGGCACCCCGTGTCCCGCAGGCACCGTCGCGCGTTGCCGATCCGGCACCTGCGCAGACGTCCAGCGACGGCGCACACGCCGGTCAGGCGCCCAGCGCCAGCCACGGCGGTGACACCCACGGCGAGCCCCGCGAGGGAGGCCAGTCGCAGCAGCAGCGCTTCAACCAGGCGCAGCAACAACAGAACCAGAATCAAGCCCAGAGCCAGGGACAAGGCCAGCCTCAAGGTCAGGCCCAGGCACACGGTCAGAACCAGAACGCCGGCCAGAATCAGCAAGGCCAGGGTGGCCAGGGTCAGGGGCAAAATCAGCAAGGCCAGAACCAGCAGGGCAATCGCCGCGACCGGTTCCGCAATCGCCGCGACCGTGGTCCGCGTGATCGGTTCGGCAACGAAGGCGGCGGCATGCCGCCCTCCGATGGCAGCAACGAGCCCTTCATCGCGCGTCCGCATCCGGCCGTGCCGGAAGGTTTCCCGGTCTATTCGCTGAGCGACCTCAAGCGGATGCCGGCGCAGAAGCTGCTCGACATTGCCGACCAGCTCAACATCCAGGAAGGCGTGGCGCGCGCGCGCAAGCAGGACGTGATCTTCGCCCTGCTCAAGGTGCTGACCCGTCATGGCGAGGGCGTTGCCGCCGACGGCGTGCTGGAAATCCTGCCAGACGGCTTCGGTTTCCTGCGTGCAGCCGAAGCCAGCTACCTGGCCGGCCCGGACGATACCTATATTTCGCCCAGCCAGATCCGCCGCTTCAACCTGCGGACCGGCGATCACCTGTCCGGCCGTATCCGCTTCCCGAAGGACGGCGAGCGCTATTTCGCGCTGTCGATCGTGGACACCATCAACGGTGAGCCGCTGGAAGCCAGCAAGAACAAGGTGCTGTTCGAGAACCTGACCCCGCTGTTCCCGCGTCGCCGCTTCCGTCTGGAGCGTGGCGATGGGTCCACCGAGGACATCACCGGCCGCATCCTGGATCTGATGGCGCCGCAGGGTAAGGGTCAGCGTGCGCTGATCGTCTCCCCGCCCAAGGCCGGTAAGACGATGATGATGCAGCAGGTGGCCACGGCCATCACCACCAATCATCCCGAAGTGCACATGATCGTGCTGCTGATCGATGAGCGCCCGGAAGAAGTGACCGAAATGCAGCGCACCGTGCGCGGCGAGGTCATCTCCTCCACGTTCGACGAGCCGGCGGCGCGCCACGTGCAGGTTGCCGAGATGGTGATCGAGCGGGCCAAGCGCCTGGTCGAGCACAAGAAGGACGTGGTGATTTTGCTCGACTCGATCACCCGTCTGGCGCGCGCCTACAACAACGTGGTGCCCAGCTCCGGCAAGGTGCTCACCGGTGGTGTGGATGCCAACGCCCTGCACCGTCCGAAGCGTTTCTTCGGCGCGGCGCGTAACGTGGAAGAAGGCGGCTCGCTGACCATCATCGCCACGGCGCTGGTGGAAACCGGCAGCAAGATGGACGAGGTGATCTACGAAGAGTTCAAGGGCACCGGCAACAGCGAAGTGCATCTGAACCGCCGCATCACCGAAAAGCGCGTGTATCCGGCGATCGACATCAACCGTTCCGGCACGCGTCGCGAAGATCTGTTGATCGAGCCGGAGCTGCTGCAGAAGATCTGGATCCTGCGCAAGCTGCTGCACCCGATGGACGAAATCGCCGCGATGGAATTCCTGCTGGACAAGATGAAGACCACCAAGTCCAACGACGAGTTCTTCAGTTCGATGAAGCGCTGAGATCGGTTTGCGTCAGCACTACGAAGAGCCCCGCATTGCGGGGCTTTTTTGTGGGCGGTTTTTTGCGTCAGGCGATGCGCTTGGTTTTCCGCGTTTGATCGCGCTTGTGCGGTCGTTGCGGATCGCCTGCATTCTGGTTGCTCGTCATGCAGGCGGCCAACGGATGGCTGATTCCCTGCCAGGCCGGATGTGCGACACGCGCCTAGCCCGCGTGACGCTCATCGCCGCACGCGAAAAGAGGATGCCCAGACCTACACGTTGCTTCCAATGCATTGCCGTACTCCATTGGTTGATCGCACGTTTGACCAGTCTGCCGCTGTAACCGAAACGGGCTAGGCAAGCCGACGCGACTCCGCATACGGCGGCGTGTCCGGATAATCGTCTTCGCGCAGGCGCGCCTGCAGGTCGCGCCACCATTGTGGGTCGAACAGTTCCGGGTGCTGGTGCTTGACCGCTTCCAGTTGCGAGGACGGCAGGCCCATGAACAAGGCGAAGCGCTCGGGAAAGACGTCGCGCGGGCCGACATGGAACCAGGGTTCGGCAGCCATCTGTTCTTCGTAGGTGGTGGGCGTCGGCCAGTCGCGGAAGGTGCAGTCGGTGATCAGGCACAGCTCGTCGTAGTCGTAGAACACCGCGCGCTGATGGCGGGTGATGCCGAAGTTCTTCAGCAGCATGTCGCCGGGAAAGATGTTGTTGCGGGCCATGTCCTTGATGGCCTGGCCGTAGTCCAGCGCAGCCGCATGCGCGGCTTCGGGCAGTTGTTCGCGCAGATACAGATTGAGCGGGCGCAGGCGCCGTTGCACGTAGCACAGCGCGATCAGTACATCGTCGCCGTCTTCGCTCAGGCTCATTGCACAGCTGGTCTGCAACTCTTGCAGCAGCGCAGGCGAGAAGCGCGATGTGGGAAAGCGCAGGAAACGATACGGCTGCGCGTCGAGCAGGCGGCCGATGCGATCCAGCTGGAACACCAGTTCGTACTTACCCTCCACCTGTGCGCGGCTCATGGTTTTGGGATAGGCGAAGCAGTCACGAATGAGCTTGAACACCAGCGGATAGCTGGGCAGCGTGAATACCACCATGACCATGCCCGGCGTGCCATCGGCATGCACCTGCTGCTCGGAGGGATGCGCCTGGAAATGGCTGAAGAACGTGCGATAGCGTTCGGTCTTGCCCTGCTTGGCGCGGCCCAGCATGGTGTATAGCTCGTCCACCGGCTTGTGGGTCAACAGGCTGCGCAAGAACACCACCGCGTCGCCCACCGTGGACAGATCGGCCTGGAAGTAGCTGCGCGAATTACTGAACAGTTGGGCGACATCGCTACGCTTGGTCAACACTGCTTCGGCACGCAAACCGGCGGCGTCGTTGATCAATGCAATGACGCACGGCGAAAACCGGTGCTCGCCGAACACGCGCCCGACCAGATACGCGCGACGTTCACGATAGAACACCGTCTCCAGCAATTCCACGCTGCGCACCGGGTGCTCGCCCCAGTGCGCAAGGTCGTCGAGCAGGCGCACCGCGATCGCGGCGGCGCAGCGGGTGCGGTGCGCATACGGCACCGCGAACGCGTAGTCGCCCAGCACCCGTACCAGCATGTCGGTCAGCCGACCCGGCGAGACCGCATAGGTGTGGCGCGCCACCGGCACGGTGATGGCATCGGTGGGTTCGATGTCCAGGGCGATGAATTCGATATCGGCATCGACGCCGTGGGTGCCGAAGTAACGCCGGGTCAGGGTGTTGTAGAACGTCTTGTACAACTCCTGATCGATCAGCCCGCTCAACAATGCGGCGTAATGGTCGCGGGCACGCATCCACAATACGCGGTCGTGCGCCTGGCCCAGCAGCACCGCGCGCAGGCGCAACATGCATTCGGCGATGTATTGGTCGTAAAGCGCGATGCGTGCAACCGCGTCGTCGCGCGCGCCGCTCCAGTCGCGTGTTTCGAACTGCTGTTTGGCACGTGCGGTGATCTCGGAAAAGCGTGCGTGGTAGTCCTCGAACGCTTCATACACGGCTTGTGCGATGGCCAGTGCACGACGCTCGGATTGCGGCGGTAACGATGGATGGCTCATGCCGGCAGTGTACCCAGCGCCTGTCGTCGCGCGCAGCCAGGGCGAGCGCCGTTGCGCCGATATGACAAGGCCCGCCTCTGCACGAGACGGGCCTTGGGATCTACCGCTTGCGGACGCACCGGCAAGCGGTGCGGGGAATCAAGCCTTCAACGTCGCCAGGATGGCGTTGAAGGTCTTGCTCGGACGCATCGCCTCGCTGACCTTGGCCAGATCCGGGTGGTAGTAGCCACCGATCTCCACCGGCTTGCCCTGCGCACCGTTGAGCTCGGCCACGATGGCGGCTTCGTTGTCGGTCAGCGCCTTGGCCAGCGGCGCGAACTTGGCCTGCAACGCGGTGTCTTCGGTCTGCGCGGCCAGGGCCTGCGCCCAGTACATCGCCAGATAGAAATGGCTGCCGCGGTTGTCGAGTTCGCCCACCTTGCGCGCCGGCGATTTGTTGTTGTCCAGGAACTGGCCGTTGGCCACGTCCAGCGCCTTGGCCAGCACCGTGGCCGACGGGTTGTCGTAGCGGTTGCCCAGATGTTCGAGCGAGGCGGCCAGGGCCAGGAATTCGCCCAGGGAATCCCAGCGCAGGCAGTTCTCTTCGACGAACTGCTGCACATGCTTGGGCGCCGAGCCGCCGGCGCCGGTTTCGAACAGGCCGCCGCCGGCCATCAGCGGCACGATGGACAGCATCTTGGCGCTGGTGCCCAGCTCCATGATCGGGAACAGGTCGGTGAGGTAATCGCGCAGCACATTGCCGGTGACCGAGATGGTGTCCTGGCCCTTGCGGATGCGCTCCAGCGAGAACGTGGTCGCTTCCACCGGCGGCAGGATGCGGATATCCAGGCCGTTGGTGTCGTGGTCCTTCAGGTATTTCTCGACCTTGGCGATCACCTGCGCATCATGTGCGCGCGCCTTGTCGAGCCAGAACACGGCCGGGGTCTCGCTCAGGCGGGCGCGCTCGACGGCGAGCTTGACCCAGTCCTGGATCGGCGCGTCCTTGACCTGGCACATGCGCCACAGATCGCCGGCTTCCACGGCGTGTTCGAACACCGTCTTGCCATTGGCGTCGGTGACCTTGACGGTGCCGGCGGCAGGCATCTGGAAGGTCTTGTCGTGCGAGCCGTATTCTTCGGCCTTCTGCGCCATCAGGCCGACGTTGGGCACCGAACCCATGGTGGCCGGGTCGAACGCGCCGTGCGTGCGGCAGTCGTCGATCACCGCTTGATACACGCCGGCATAGCAACGGTCCGGAATCACCGCCTTGGTGTCCTGCAGCTTGCCTTGCGCATTCCACATCTGACCGGAATCGCGGATCATCGCCGGCATCGAGGCGTCGACGATCACGTCGCTGGGCACATGCAGGCTGGTGATGCCCTTGTCGGAGTTGACCATCGCCAGGCCCGGGCGTTGTGCGTATTCGGCCTGGATATCGGCCTTGATCTGCGCCTGCTGCGCCTCCGGCAGCGAGGTGATACGTGCGTACAGATCGCCGATGCCGTTGTTGGGATCGAAACCAACCGACTTGAGCGCATCGGCATGCTTGCTCAGCGTGTCCTTGTAGAACTCACCGACCACCACGCCGAACAGCACCGGGTCGGACACCTTCATCATGGTGGCCTTGAGGTGCACCGAAAACAGCACGCCCTTCGATTTCGCATCGGCGATCTGCGCGTCGATGAAGCTGGCCAGCGCGCGCTTGCTCAGCACGGCGGCATCGACGATCTCGCTCGCCTTCACTGCCACCTTGTCTTTCAACACGGTGCTGCTGCCGTCGGCAGCGACGAATTCGATCTTCAATGCACCAGCATCGGCGACGGTGGTGGACTGCTCGCTGCCGAAGAAATCGCCGGCATCCATGTGCGCCACATGCGACTTGGAGTCGCTGCTCCACTTGCCCATGCGGTGCGGATGCTTGCGTGCGTAGTTCTTGACCGACAGCGGTGCGCGGCGATCGGAATTGCCTTCGCGCAGCACCGGGTTCACCGCACTGCCCTTGACCTTGTCGTAGCGCGCCTTGATGTCCCTTTCGGCGGCGTCCTTGGGCTCGTCCGGATAGGCCGGCAGCGCGTAGCCCTGGCCCTGCAGTTCCTTGATGGCCGCCTTGAGCTGCGGCACCGAGGCGCTGATGTTGGGCAGCTTGATGATGTTGGCTTCCGGCGTGGTGGCCAGCTCGCCCAGTTCGGCCAGGTCGTCGGGGATCTTCTGCGTGTCGTTCAGATGCTCGGGAAACAGCGCCAGCATGCGCCCCGCCAGCGAGATATCGCGCGTTTCGACCACGATGCCGGCGGTATCGGTGTAGGCATCGATGATCGGCAGCAGCGACTGCGTGGCCAGGTAGGGTGCTTCGTCGGTGAGCGTGTAGAGGATCTTGGGTGTCTTGGACATGGGCGCGAAATGACCTCGGGGGAAAGGAAGCAGCCGGCAGCAGTCCGGCAGGACACGTGGCAGACGGAATCGGGGCCGCAGATTGTCGCGTGTCTGCCGTGTTCTGGCAAAAGTCCGTAGTACCTACCGTCTACGGGTCCTCGGCATGCGTCGATTTTCGGCACACTAGCGGCATGACGACCCAATTCTCTGCCGCAGATCTCGACCAGGCGTTCCTGCTGCGCATCACCACGCCCACCTATTACGCACGTGGCCTGGCCTACGCCGATCAGGAGCGGGTGACGCTGGAAACGGTGGAATCCAGTCGCGTCAGCGCGCAGGTCAGCGGCAGCGAGGACTACACCGTGGAGTTGGTCTGGCGCGATGGTGCGTTGCATGGACAATGCGACTGCCCCATCGGTCAGTGCGGGGATTTCTGCAAACACCAGGTTGCAGTTGCAATCATCTGGGCTCGCGCCACCGCTCATGCTCCTGCTTCCAAACGTGGCAAGCGCGGTGCGGACGCTGCCCCGGCCAGCGACTCGCCGGAGCAGGTGCTACGGCAATGGTTGTCGACACAGACACAGCAGGCCTTGCAGGCGCTGCTCCTGGAGCTTGCCGGCAACGACACCCAGCTACGCAGGCGCCTATTGAGCCAGGCGCAACTGGCGATCGCACCACTGCAGGACTGGCGCAAGGCGATCTCCACCCTGCTGGGCCGTAAGCGATTCATGGACTGGAGTGCCACCATCGCCTACAGCAAGCAGCTGGCAGTGTTGCCTTCACTGCTGGAGCAAGCCCGGCAGCGCGATCCGGTGGCGGCGCTGGACCTGCACGAATATGCGTTCACGCGCTTGCTGACGATTTACGAAGACGTCGACGACTCACGCGGCGATCTGGGTGCGCGTCTGCACGCCCTGGGCCATGCGCATCTGCAGGCCGCACAGGCGGCTGGCACGGACAGACTGTGTGAGCGCCTGTTCGCACTGCGGATGCTCGATCAATGGGACCTGCTGCGGCCATTGTCGGACTACGCCCCACTCCTGAGCCCTGCCGACATTGGCCGGTTGCAACATGCGGCGCTGAAGGTTCTGCAACAGGAGGGCAGCGGCCCTACCCGGCGTCTATTGGCCGAGGCACTGCTTGAAGACACCGCGCGCTGCGGCGGCAGCGTGGATGCCATGCTGGATTTTTTTGGCCGCAACTGCGCCAGCGCCTTGGAGCATCTGGAGATGGCGCGACGCTGCAGCGAACACGGGCGCCAGCGCCAGGCCTTGGATTGGCTGGAGCGCGGCGTCAAGGTTGATCCGAAGGACACCCGTCTGCTGGCTGCGCTGGCACAAGCCTATCTGCGCGATGGCTTCCCCGAAGATGCATTGCAGGTGCGCTGGAAGATCTACCTGCTCAGTCCCTCCGAGAAGAACTATCTAGCGTTGCGCGAGGTCGCGTTGCTGCCGGACTCCTGGGAATCCTGGCGCGAGAGCGCCTTGCAGGCGCTTGAGGCCAAATCGGTGCCGCGCTACATCGACACGCATGACACACGCATCCGCCTATTGCTTGCCGAAGGACAGCACCAGCGCGCGCTGGAACTGGCAGCCGACCAGACACACAAGCTCCCATTGGGTACCTGGGAGCGCCTGCTGCCGGCTGCCGAGACGTGCGACCCGGCCGCCGCGCTTCGGATTTGCCACACCGTGATCGACATACACATCGAGCGCACCGACCGTCAGGGCTACGTGGCGGCAATCGGGCTACTTCCCACGCTGCAGCGGCTTTACCAGCAACAGGGCGAGCAGGGTCACGCCGCATTCGAGGCCGAACTTGGCCGCCTGCGCCAGCGCTACCGCGTCAAACGCACGTTCATTGAGTTGTTGGACAAGAAGTTCGCGGCAGGTATAAAAAAGAAGCTCACCATCAGGTGATGCACAGCTGGTGAGATTGGACAGCCGCACACTGCGACCAGACGCAACACGCGCGCCAGCAGAAAGCTCGCTGATGCACAGCGGCGGCGTGATGCGGACGCGCGCAGCGCCGCAGACGCTTCGCTGCAAGCGCAGGCCGCGTCGGCTTGCTCTCACAAGGACCCAGACGGAGGAACGCCATGGAATTCTTTGCGCATTCGACCAAGCGGCAGGATCGCAGCGATTGGCAACGGCTGGCTGAGCACCTGCTCGCCGTCGGCGAACGTGCCGCCGAGAATGCTGAACCGTTTAAAGGCCAACGTCTGGCCAGTCTGGCCGGGCAACTGCACGACCTTGGCAAGTACACGCGGCAATTTCAGCGTCGGCTGGACGGTGACCCAGCCCGCGTGGATCACGCGACCTGGGGCGCAAAAGTCGCCTGCGAGCGCTATGGCACCGCCGGCACCCTGCTCGCTTACGGCATCGCCGGCCATCACGCCGGCCTGGCCGATGGACGACCAGGACACGCAGCGCAGACACGCCTTTCGCTGCACGAGCGCCTATCGGAGGACTACCGCGAACGGGAACTGCCACCGCTGATGTCGGACTGGGAACGGGAGTTGTCACTGCCGGCCAAGGTGGCGTTGACGGAAGGATTTACCGGACATCCGCGCCAGGAGCGTCGCCCTTTCCAGCTCACGGTCCTGACGCGGATGATTTTCTCCTGTCTGGTCGATGCCGACTTCACCGATACCGACGATTTCTATCGCCGCCTGGAAGGGCGGCAGTCGCGTGCAGAGGAAACCGGCACGCGTCCGGACCCGCCAGAATTGCGGCAACGCCTTGATGCGCACCTGGCCACGTTGCCCACCGAGGGCGGCATCAATCCCTTGCGCGCGCAGATCCTGCGCGAAGTTCGTGCCAAGGCCGGCATGCGTCCTGGTCTGTTCTCGCTCACCGTACCCACCGGCGGCGGCAAGACACTGGCCTCACTGGCATTCGCCCTGGACCATGCCATCGCACATGGACTGCGCCGGGTGATCTACGTGATTCCGTTCACCAGCATCGTCGAACAGACCGTGCAGGTGTTCCGGCAAGCATTGGGGGTACAGGAGCGCGACGACGTCGTACTGGAGCACCACAGCGCCTTCTTCGACGATCCGACCAAGGCGCCGCAGTCCACCGACAAGCGCAAGTTGGCCATGGAGAACTGGGACGCGCCGATCGTCGTCACCACCGCAGTGCAGTTCTTCGAGAGCCTGTTCGCCGATCGTCCTTCCCGCTGCCGCAAGCTGCACAACATCGCCGGCAGCGTGGTGGTTCTGGACGAAGCACAGACCCTGCCGCACGCATTGCTGCGCCCGTGCGTGGCGCTGCTGGACGAACTGGCGCGTAACTACCGGGTCAGCCCGGTGTTGTGCACTGCCACGCAACCCACGCTGCGCCTGGACCAGGGCTTCGCCGGGGGTCTGGAACATGTGCAAGAACTGGTGGACGACCCACCGGCACTGTATGCACAGCTACGACGCGTCCAGGCGCGCCACGTCGGTACGCTCGACGACACTGCGCTGACCGACCAACTCTATCACCGCGAGCAGGTGCTGTGCATCGTCAACAACCGCCGTCACGCCCGGCACCTGTTCGATGCGATCGCCGACCGACCAGGTGCGCGGCACTTGACCACGCTGATGCACGCGCGCCACCGCAGCGCGGTGCTGGCCGAACTGCGCGAAGACCTGAAAGCAGGCCGGCCATGCCGGCTGGTCGCCACCAGCCTGATCGAGGCCGGGGTGGACGTGGACTTCCCCGCGGTGCTGCGCGCCGAAGCCGGCCTGGACTCAATCGCCCAGGCCGCCGGCCGCTGCAACCGCGAAGGCCGGCGACCGGCCGATGCCAGCGAGGTGTTGGTGTTCGCGCCGGCCAATCCCGACTGGGCACCGCCGAAGGAATTGGAGCTGTTCGCACAAGTCTTCCGCAGTGTCGAGCGCAGCCACCGCGACGATCTGCTGGCGATGGACGCGATCGCCAGCTACTTCGCGGAACTGTATCGCAGCCTGGGCGACGGCCGGCTCGACCGCGAGGACGTGCTCGGCCTGCTGCGCGACGCGGGCATCGACAGTCTGCCGCTGGACACGCTGGCGCGGAAATTCAAAATGATCCAGACCACCATGCGGCCGCTGATCGTACCGTATGCCCCCTATGCCGCAGGCAGCGGCAAAGAGGTGCCTGAGGTGGCCGACACCCTGCGCCAGCTCGAACACGCAGAACAAGTGGGCGTAGCCGGCGCCGCCCGTCGTCTGCAGCCGTGGCTGGTACAGGTGCCCGAGCAGGCCTACAAGGCGCTGTGGCAGGCCAATGCCATCGCCCCGGTCGCACAGGCGCGCTATGGCGAACAGTTCGTGAGGTTGGTCAATCCAAGACTGTACGACCCGCGGTTCGGGCTGCGCTGGGACGACAGCCCGCAGTTCCTGGCAGCCGAGGCTCTGGTCAGTTGAGCTTGGCGGCTTTCGCTCAAATCTCAGCATTTGAGATATCAATCAGGCAAGTTGGATCGTGTAACGCCAGATAGGGGAAACAAGGATGAGTTACGGAGTCAGGCTCCACGTCTGGGGCGAACGAGCGCTGTTCACGCGCCCGGAAATGAAGGTAGAGCGGGTCTCGTACGACATCATCACGCCATCGGCGTCGCGCGGCATCCTGGAAGCAATCCATTGGAAACCGGCGATCCGCTGGGTGGTGGACAGCATCCAGGTGCTCAAGCCGATTCGCTTCGAGTCGATCCGCCGCAACGAAGTGGGCGGCAAGCTGTCTGCGGCCAGCGTGAGCAAGGCGATCAAGGCCGGGCGCACCGATACGTTGGTGAGCTACGTCGAAGAGGACCGCCAGCAACGCGCCGCCACCCTCCTGCGCGAGGTGGGTTACGTGATCGCCGCACACTTCGAGTTGACCGACAAGGCCGGCGCCGACGACAACGTCGGCAAGCACCTGGACATCTTCAACCGCCGCGCGCGGCGCGGGCAGTGCTTCCAGGCGCCGTGCCTGGGCACGCGCGAATTCCCCGCCAGCTTCGCGCTGATCGAGCACGACGCGGCGATGCCGGCTACCGATGCAACGCTGGCTGGCGAGCGCGACCTGGGCTGGATGCTGCACGACATCGACTTCGCCGACGGCATGACCCCGCGCTTCTTCCGCGCACGCATGGTCGATGGCCGGGTCGAGGTGCCTGCGCCGGAAAACGGCGGGGTGCGCGCATGATCCTGTCCGCACTTGCCGACTACTACCAACGGCTGCTGGACGATCCGGCATCGGGCATCGCCGCACCCGGCTACAGCCAGGAGAAGATCGGCTACGCCATCGTGCTGGACGGCGATGGCCGCGTCGTGGCGGTGGAGGACGAACATGACTACGACGGCAAGAAGCGGACTCCCAAGGCGCTTTCGGTGCCAACCTCATCCAAGCGTCCCGGGATCGGAACCAAATCGTTCTTCCTCTGGGACAAGACAAGCTACACGCTCGGCGTCAGCGCCAGCAGCAAACGCAGCGAGCAGGAACATGCGGCGTTCCAGGTCCTGCACCAGCAAGCGCTGGCCGGCAGCGACGATCCCGGCCTGCGCGCACTGCTGGCCTTTCTCGAGAGCTGGTCGCCCGCGCAATTTGCCGAGCACCCGCACTTCGCCCGGCACGGCGAGGCACTGTTGGATGCCAATGTCGTGTTCCGCCTGGAGGGCGACGCCAGCTATCTGCACCAGCGCGCAGCTGCGCGCACGGCATGGGAGCGACTGCAGGGCCTGGCCTCCGAAAGCGCCTGCGGCATCTGCCTGGTCAGCGGCGAACGTGCGCCGCTGGCGCGGCTGCACCCGGCGATCAAGGGAGTGAACGGCGGACAGCCTACGGGAACGTCCATTGTTTCCTTCCAGGGCGACGCCTACATGTCGTACCGGGGCTCATTCGAAAAGATCAGAGCCAAGAAAAAAGAAAATGATAGCGGTGCTAACGCGCCAATCTCCGAACAGGCCACCTTCGCCTACACCACTGCACTCAACCACCTGCTGCGGCGCGACCCGCGCAACCGGCAGCGGCTGCAGATCGGCGACAGCACGGTGGTGTTCTGGGCGCAGGCCAGGACTATCGCGCAGGCCGCCGGCGCCGAGGACCTGATCGCCGATTTCCTACGTGGCGGCGACGCCGACGGCCCCGGGATCGCCGACGGCCAGGCCACCCAGCGCCTGCAACTGGCGCTGGAACAGGTGCGGCAGATGCGGCCACTGCGTGAGATGGATGCCACGCTGGACGACGACGCGCGCATCTTCGTGCTGGGCCTGGCGCCCAACGCCGCGCGCCTGTCGATCCGCTTCTGGGAAACGCAGACACTGGCCGGCTTTGCCGCACGTCTTGCTGCCCACTACCACGACCTCAAGCTCGAACCGCCCGCCTGGAAGCGCCCGCCCACACCGGCATTCCTCGCCCTGCAGACCGCGCCGGTCTACGGCGAGCACGGCAAGCCCAAGGTCGAGGACGTCTCGCCGCTGCTGGCCGGCGAACTCACCCGCGCCATCCTCGCCGGCACCCCCTACCCGCGTAGCCTGCTCGGCGGCATCGTCATGCGCTTCCGTGCCGACGGGCAGATCAAGCCGCTGCGCGTGGCCTTGTGCCGGGCCGTCCTGGCACGCGAGGCGCGTTTGGACACGCAACAAGGACTGTCATCCACCAACGGAGAACCCCCAGTGAGTCTCGATACCGCCAATACCGACCCCGGCTACCTGCTGGGCAGGCTGTTCTCGTCGCTGGAAAACCTGCAACGCGCCGCACTGGGCGGCCAGGTCAACGCCACCATCCGCGACCGCTACTACGGTGCCGCCTCTGCAACACCGGCCAGCATCTTCCCGGTGCTGCTGCGTAGTGCCCAGAACCACTTCGGCAAGCTGCGCAAGGACAAGGCCGGCCTGGCGGTGAATCTGGAAAAGGAGATCGGCCAGATCATCGACGCGCTTCCCGCCAGCTTCCCGCGCAGCCTGCCGATTCAGGAACAAGGCTGCTTCGCCATCGGCTATTACCACCAGACCCAGGCGCGCTTCGCCCGCAGTAACGGCCAGGACGCCCCCGACACCGCTTCCGAAGGAGAACCCGCATGAGCGCCATTACCCACCGCTACGAATTCGTCTATCTATTCGATGTGACCAACGGCAACCCCAACGGCGACCCCGACGCCGGCAACCTGCCGCGACTGGACCCGGAAACCAATCGCGGCCTTGTCACCGACGTAGCGCTCAAGCGCAAGATCCGCAACTACGTGGCGCTGGAGAAAGAAGCCCAGTCGGGCTATGCGATCTACATGCAGGAGAAATCAGTCCTGAACAGCCATCACGAATTGGCCTGGAAGGCGTTGAACATTCCGCCGGACGACAAGGAGAAATACAAGAAGCTCCCCAAGGATCAGGCCAAGGCTCAGGAACTCACTTCATGGATGTGCAGCAACTTCTTCGACGTGCGCACCTTCGGCGCGGTGATGACCACCGAGGTCAATACCGGCCAGGTCCGTGGCCCGGTGCAACTGGCCTTCGCCACCTCGGTCGAACCGGTGTTGCCGCTGGAAGTGTCGATCACCCGCGTGGCGGTGACCAACGAGAAAGACCTGGAGAAGGAGCGCACCATGGGCCGCAAGCACATCCTGCCCTACGGCCTGTATCGCGCGCATGGCTTTGTGTCGGCCAAGCTGGCAGAGCGCACCGGTTTCTCGGAGGAGGATCTGCAACTGCTGTGGCGCGCGTTGACCAATCTGTTCGAGCACGACCGCTCCGCCGCACGCGGCGAGATGGCGGCACGCAAACTGATCGTCTTCGAGCACGAACACCCGATGGGCAACGCACCGGCGCATATGCTCTTCGACAAGGTCAAGGTCGAGCGTATTGGCCATGTGGATCAGGGACCGGCACGCAGCTTTTCCGATTACCGGGTGGTGATCGACCGCGCACTTCCTGCCGGCGTCAGCGTGACCGAACTGTTCTGACGATCAGGAGAGCGAGACCATGGACGACGACGACCTGATCCCGCTCTCTGCCCTGCAGCACTACCTTTACTGCCCACGCCAATGCGCGCTGATCCATGTGGAACGGCAATGGGCAGAGAACCGGCAAACCGCCGAAGGCCGGCTGCTGCACGAGCGCGCCGATGTGGCACACACGCAGCGCAGGCGTGGCGTGCGCACCGTCACCGCGATGCCGCTGCTGGCGCTGGAACTGGGCATCACCGGCAAGGCCGATGTGGTCGAATTCCATCACGATCCCGCAGGGGAATTCGCGTTCCCCGTGGAGTACAAACGGGGCCGGCCCAAGTCGCACCGGGCCGACGAGGTACAGCTGTGTGCCCAGGCCCTGTGCCTGGAAAGCATGCTCAAACGCCCAGTAGACGCCGGCGCGCTGTTCTACGGGCAGACCCGCCGGCGCAAGGACGTCGTCTTCGATCAAACGCTGCGCGAGCTCACGCAGCGCACCATCGCCGAAACCCGTGCATTGCTGTCTCACGGCATGACGCCCAGTGCGTGCTACGACAGCAAACGCTGCGATGCCTGCTCATTGATCGACCTGTGTCAGCCGCGCCTGCTCGGTCGCGGGAGCGTGGACACCTGGCTGCGTCGACAACTCGATACTGAAGAGGACTGACGATGCGCCGCCAACTCAATACCCTGTATGTCACCACCGACGGCGCGTGGTTGCGCAAGGACAGCGCCAATGTCGTCATGGAGGTGGAGCGGCAAGAACGCACTCGATTACCGGTTCACATGCTGGAGAGCATCGTCTGCATCGGACGTGTCGCGGTCTCGCCTCAGCTGCTCGGCTTCTGCGCCGAGCAAGGCATCAGCATCTGTTATCTGACTCCGCAGGGGCGCTTTCTCGCGCGTGTGGAAGGCCCGGTGTCCGGCAATGTGCTGCTGCGCCGTGAACAGTACCGATGCAGCGACGATCCCGTGCGTTGCGCCGCGATTGTGCGTCACCTGCTGGCAGGAAAAATACACAACCAGCGCGCCGTGCTGGCGCGCGGCTGGCGCGACCACGGCGACCGCCTCACCGGTATCCCCGCCTTTCAGCATGCACTCAAGCGGCTCAAGCGCATTCCACAACGCCTGCTCATCGAAACCAGTGTTGACGTGCTGCGCGGCCTGGAAGGCGAGGCAGCGCAGTCGTATTTCGGCGTCTTCGGCCAACTGGTACGCACCGAGGCCCCGCTGCTGCGCTTTGGCGGACGCAATCGCCGCCCGCCGCGCGACGCCTTCAATGCCTTGCTGTCGTTTCTCTACACCTTGCTGACCCACGATTGCCGCTCGGCCCTGGAAACGGTTGGTCTGGACCCGGCAGTCGGCTTCCTGCATCGCGACCGACCGGGACGGCCAAGCCTGGCCCTGGACCTGGCAGAGGAATTCAGGCCGTTGCTTGGCGAGCGCCTGGCACTGTCGCTGATCAACCGCCGACAATTGAACGAGCGCGACTTCCAGGTCTTCGACAACGGCGCGGTTCTTCTCAAGGACGATGCGCGCAAGACAGTGCTGATCGCCTACCAGGAGCGCAAACGCGAACAGCTCCAACATGCCTTCCTGGGCGAAAAGGTCGACATCGGCCTGCTGCCCTTCGTGCAGGCGCAGCTGATGGCACGGCACCTGCGTGGCGATCTGGATGGCTATCCCTCCTTCTTCTGGAAATGACACGGCTCAAGTCCCATGATGATTCTGGTCAGCTACGACGTCAGCACCAGCTCTCCCGGCGGGGAGAAACGCCTGCGCAAGGTCGCCAAAGCCTGCCGCGACCGTGGGCAGCGCGTGCAGTTCTCGGTCTTCGAGATCGAAGTCGAGCCTGCCCAATGGACTGAATTACGGCAGCAACTCTGCGACCTGATCGACCCGGCCCTAGACAGCCTGCGGTTCTATCACCTTGGCGCGAAATGGGAGGCCCGCGTGGAGCACGTTGGCGCCAAACCCAGCCTGGACCTCAAAGGCCCACTGATTTTCTGACGCGAACCCCAAGCGTCCCATAAAAACCGGGCAGGTTCGCACCTTCCTCAAGCAACTGATTTGCAAGAAAAAAATAAATACCTAGCGGATTCACAGGTCCGCATGACTACTTCTCGACCGCTTTTTCAGCAAGTCCGCGCAACGGCCCGTGTTTTAGCAACGATGGCAAGCACTTATGCTAAGGGGGGTCGCGCCCTCACGGGCGCGTGGATTGAAACACACTCCCGGGCATCTTCTGATGTGGGTCGATAAGGTCGCGCCCTCACGGGCGCGTGGATTGAAACTTACCCTGACCCTGCTACGGGTGGGGCACCCTGGACGTCGCGCCCTCACGGGCGCGTGGATTGAAACATCAAAGCGCTTACGTCCCGCCTTAACAGCAATGGTCGCGCCCTCACGGGCGCGTGGATTGAAACGCCTTGACCGGGCGTGGCCTGCAGATGCTGCGTTAGTCGCGCCCTCACGGGCGCGTGGATTGAAACTCAGGTGGTGCCCTGGATGAGTTGCGGATGGTGGTCGCGCCCTCACGGGCGCGTGGATTGAAACTAATGCTCCCGACTGGCAGGCAATGACGCCTATCGGTCGCGCCCTCACGGGCGCGTGGATTGAAACTCTCTATAACTCTGCGCCTGTAGCTGGGAACAACTGTCGCGCCCTCACGGGCGCGTGGATTGAAACTGGTCAGGTGCTGACTGGCTCGGATGCAGTGATGGTCGCGCCCTCACGGGCGCGTGGATTGAAACTTCCAGTCCTCGTCCACGTGATGCACGTGCAGCCGGTCGCGCCCTCACGGGCGCGTGGATTGAAACTTTGCGGGCATTGTGATGCGTCAACTACGGCCTGGCGTCGCGCCCTCACGGGCGCGTGGATTGAAACACGCCGTCCGAGCGCCGCTTGCTGCAGGCGTGCATGTCGCGCCCTCACGGGCGCGTGGATTGAAACCGGGTCGCGATACAGGTCGTAGACCGTGTTCGCGGTCGCGCCCTCACGGGCGCGTGGATTGAAACACGTTAGTGCAAGTTTGGTGTTGACAGTGACTAGTCGCGCCCTCACGGGCGCGTGGATTGAAACAACTTGAATCGCGACAACCGCAACGTCGGCGTGGTGTCGCGCCCTCACGGGCGCGTGGATTGAAACTCATCCCGCGACATGCGACCCGCGAACCCCTGCGTGTCGCGCCCTCACGGGCGCGTGGATTGAAACTGACCCGGGCGTATACAGCACGGCAGCCGACGTAGTCGCGCCCTCACGGGCGCGTGGATTGAAACCCAACCACGCCTGCTCCAATGCGGGTTGTGAAATAAGTCGCGCCCTCACGGGCGCGTGGATTGAAACCGCAGTGGGTGCACCTGTCTCGGTGCACCGGCAACGGGTCGCGCCCTCACGGGCGCGTGGATTGAAACAGGTGGCAAACAACAGCTTCAAGCCCGCTGCCGATGTCGCGCCCTCACGGGCGCGTGGATTGAAACGCCTGCTGCACGGTGTGAACCTGCCCGGGTAGAAGTCGCGCCCTCACGGGCGCGTGGATTGAAACATCAACGCCCGGTTGCTGCGGGGCTTGGAAGTGGGTCGCGCCCTCACGGGCGCGTGGATTGAAACTTGGTTGGTGCGTTTGATGCGGGTGCCCAGATCGTCGCGCCCTCACGGGCGCGTGGATTGAAACGGATACATCTTGGCACAGGAGGGCGGGGCCGATGGTCGCGCCCTCACGGGCGCGTGGATTGAAACCAGTTGACGTGCAGCCCGGCGAACATCCGCATATCGTCGCGCCCTCACGGGCGCGTGGATTGAAACTCCGCTAGTGTGGTCGTGGATGTCGTAGAACTTCGTCGCGCCCTCACGGGCGCGTGGATTGAAACCCAACGAGGCCCCGGGCCTTAGCCGGGTGACTTCTCGTCGCGCCCTCACGGGCGCGTGGATTGAAACCGGAACAGTGCGAGCCAGAAAGCCGTAAAGACTATCGTCGCGCCCTCACGGGCGCGTGGATTGAAACTCGTGGACGAGCTGCACCTGCTCGGTAAGCGCTCAAAGTCGCGCCCTCACGGGCGCGTGGATTGAAACTGGAGTTGCCGCAGCGGCGCCTGTACGTACGTGACCGTCGCGCCCTCACGGGCGCGTGGATTGAAACTCGGCGCGCGGTGCTTTGTTGAGTTCCATGTCATGTCGCGCCCTCACGGGCGCGTGGATTGAAACACCTCCCCCTTGTTCTTGCCACCTGCGAAGGTAAGCGTCGCGCCCTCACGGGCGCGTGGATTGAAACCTAGTAGCCGCACCTGTCTGTACCCTCCGTTATGCGGTCGCGCCCTCACGGGCGCGTGGATTGAAACACTGCGCAGCACTTCCCCCAGACAAAGGCGGTATGTCGCGCCCTCACGGGCGCGTGGATTGAAACTATCAGATGGGCCTAGGCCCTGCACACATTGCCGGTCGCGCCCTCACGGGCGCGTGGATTGAAACATGCTGGACGGCGGGAACTTGCCGAACACGTTGAGTCGCGCCCTCACGGGCGCGTGGATTGAAACCTCGCCACGAATGCCGCAGCTGATCCGCCCGGTTCGCGTCGCGCCCTCACGGGCGCGTGGATTGAAACTGATTTGTAGGGCGATACACGGGTGGTATAACTGTCGCGCCCTCACGGGCGCGTGGATTGAAACCGCCGTGGAACCGAGACACGAACGCGCGCTTAATCGGTCGCGCCCTCACGGGCGCGTGGATTGAAACGGTAACCAAGCCCACCTTGTATGCGCTTAGCGGGTGGTCGCGCCCTCACGGGCGCGTGGATTGAAACTGGTCGTTGCTTCTGCCTTTCCCAAACTTGATGCGTCGCGCCCTCACGGGCGCGTGGATTGAAACAACACGTTTTTCCCCGCCGGCCGTGTGGCTGGGAGTGTCGCGCCCTCACGGGCGCGTGGATTGAAACGCCCCGTGCGTCCACAGCCTTAGCCGCCGAGTACCAGTCGCGCCCTCACGGGCGCGTGGATTGAAACCTCTCGTGCACGCATTACCCGGTAAGCGGCGTTAGTCGCGCCCTCACGGGCGCGTGGATTGAAACCATCACTGCCAGACCCAACAAACACGATCCCGCCGGTCGCGCCCTCACGGGCGCGTGGATTGAAACTAGCATCGCTGCTTCTAACATAGCCGCCGCGTCGTCGCGCCCTCACGGGCGCGTGGATTGAAACAGGTTGATGGTGATAGGGCCTGCACCTAGCTTGCGTCGCGCCCTCACGGGCGCGTGGATTGAAACTCCTACGACCCGGAGCTTGGCACCTTCCAACGACGTCGCGCCCTCACGGGCGCGTGGATTGAAACAAGGACAACGTTCAGGACAGTGTGGAGACGGGTAGGTCGCGCCCTCACGGGCGCGTGGATTGAAACCATCTTCTCCAGCAGCCAGCCCGGACGCTCGGGCGTCGCGCCCTCACGGGCGCGTGGATTGAAACTCACTTACAGTAACCCTTGTGTTTAGCTTACCCGGGTCGCGCCCTCACGGGCGCGTGGATTGAAACCCTCAATCCCCATTGGAGGGAAGCGCAGGCTGACCCGTCGCGCCCTCACGGGCGCGTGGATTGAAACAGTTTCCCTCGAGCTCCAGTGCCCTAGCCTTGTGGTCGCGCCCTCACGGGCGCGTGGATTGAAACTTTAGGCTTCTGCCTAACGTGCCGGAGGATGGCATGTCGCGCCCTCACGGGCGCGTGGATTGAAACAGGAGCTCGATACGCGCCCAATCAGTGGGGTGCAGTCGCGCCCTCACGGGCGCGTGGATTGAAACTCCACCATCGCACCGCCGCGCTCTTGCAGCAGGTTGTCGCGCCCTCACGGGCGCGTGGATTGAAACTTCCATCGGTGTTTGCCCAACTCGATGTACTCAAGTCGCGCCCTCACGGGCGCGTGGATTGAAACTTCCATCGGTGTTTGCCCAACTCGATGTACTCAAGTCGCGCCCTCACGGGCGCGTGGATTGAAACGCCTTGGTCTTGTCTAGTCCCGCGTTTGCTTTGTGTCGCGCCCTCACGGGCGCGTGGATTGAAACGTGCTACAGGTGGAGAGGGAAGTGTTCGGGAGAGGTCGCGCCCTCACGGGCGCGTGGATTGAAACCGGGGTATTACCTTCCATTCGTTATTTCCTTAGCGTCGCGCCCTCACGGGCGCGTGGATTGAAACTGGCTTCTTTTCTTCGTCGTGGGGGATTGCTTCAGTCGCGCCCTCACGGGCGCGTGGATTGAAACCTGGGTCGATTCGCTAGGCAACACCTATCGCATCGTCGCGCCCTCACGGGCGCGTGGATTGAAACTGGCTCTCCATACCCGCTGCCGCCGTCGCCATCGGTCGCGCCCTCACGGGCGCGTGGATTGAAACCGGTCTCGCCGTCGCCTTTGGTGTAGGCGTGAGGGTCGCGCCCTCACGGGCGCGTGGATTGAAACATGGCCATGCGTCCGATCTTGCGACAGGCCACCTGTCGCGCCCTCACGGGCGCGTGGATTGAAACCTTACACAACTATTGCGAGCGTTCCAGAATGTGTTGTCGCGCCCTCACGGGCGCGTGGATTGAAACTTACCAATGAATCTACCGGAGCTGCGCATGGAACTGGTCGCGCCCTCACGGGCGCGTGGATTGAAACTAACCACCTGTCGATAGCCTGGCGCACCGACTGGGTCGCGCCCTCACGGGCGCGTGGATTGAAACTGCGTCTGAAGGTCGGTCTTCCCGCCCTTGCTCGCGTCGCGCCCTCACGGGCGCGTGGATTGAAACTCGCCGTGCTGGCGCACCATCTGAATCGCCGTGGTTGTCGCGCCCTCACGGGCGCGTGGATTGAAACCAGGATCGCATCGATATAACGCTGCGGGCTGAATGGGTCGCGCCCTCACGGGCGCGTGGATTGAAACTCCAACCACCCGCAACGCCCACGAACCGGTGACAGGTCGCGCCCTCACGGGCGCGTGGATTGAAACTAGCCGATTTAGCGTCTCAATTTTTGCGCGATTGAGGTCGCGCCCTCACGGGCGCGTGGATTGAAACGGATACCACCTAACAAGCCGAGCTTGATTTAGCGTCGCGCCCTCACGGGCGCGTGGATTGAAACGATCTAACGAACACCTGCTGTGGACAGCGCTCCCTGTCGCGCCCTCACGGGCGCGTGGATTGAAACAACGACACGTTCGGCATGGCACCATCCGCCGTGTGTCGCGCCCTCACGGGCGCGTGGATTGAAACCCACGCCGGCATCGCCCATCACGTCCAGGATGGTGTCGCGCCCTCACGGGCGCGTGAATTGAAACAACATGAACCTGCTGCTTTACGTTTTGCCCCGACGCGGTCGTATCCTCAAAGGCATGCGGGTTGATACTCAGCCAAGCGAAGTGATGCACACGAATTTGGTAAGTCGTGTCCGCATGGGCGCGTGGATTGAAATGGCCCGCCTGGCATATGCGACGCCTGGGACTGCCCATAGCGCCCTCACTGGCGTTTGGGTTGGAAATGCATCATGAGGCATACCTTTTTCTGGCAGGCCTGCCGCCCACTGACGCGGCACAGGTTGGACCATGCTGGAGTTCTGCGTGTGGTGCGGGTCATCACGCACGGGGTTAAAAATTTGGACGCCGTCCATCAATGCTTGGATACCATTTATTTGACGATGATGGTCTGCGGCGTACCTGCTGGCTTGCCGTCGACCATGACCTGTGCAGTGTAAGTGCCGGCCCGCCAGCCGTCGGGCTTGCTGAAGCTCATGTTGGTGGTCTCTGCGCCGCTGGTGGTCAGCGTGGCGCTCTGCTCGCCGGCCACATGCCCATCCTGATAGGTGAGCTTAGCCGAGACCGGCACATTGCTCGCACTGCCCTCGGTCTTGACCGACACGATGATGGTGTCCTTCGTGCCGATGGTGGCGGACGGGGTCACCGTCTTGTCGGCGGCGGCCTTGGTACCGACGGCAACGCTGGATACGGTCACGGCAGACCCGGTCGCAGTACTCTGTCCGGTCTGATCGCTGGCGGGCGGCGTAGCGGCTGGACCAGGCATCGCCTCAGTGGCGGCACCGGAGGTAGGATCCTTCGAAACGCTGGCGTCTTCGACCTTCTTGCAACCGGACAATGCGAGCACGCCGGCAAGCGCGATCACGAGCGTGCGTGAAACGGATTTAGTACGCATGGATCAATCTCCGAATATCGAAAAAATCATTGTTTCTGGAATTTTTTGCAGACTTCGCCGCGTCCCGCAACGCATCTCTGCAATGAAAATGATGATCGCGCTGGCAGCTACGCTTTGTGCGGTAAACGCAACACCTGACCCGGGAAAATCTTGTCCGGATCCTGCAGCGTGTCTCGGTTGGCTTCGAAAATGCGCGGCCATAACTTGCCGTCGCCCAGATGACGTTTTGCAATGCTGGACAGACTGTCGCCTGCCTGCACCGTCACCGATTCCTCGACCAGCTCTGCGGAGCTCTGCACAGTGGTGCGTACATTGGAAAAATCCGGCCCAGGCGTCATATCGGCGGTGCTGTCGACCGATGAGGTGACGTTGGAGAAATCTGCTTTCTTGTCGGCACTCATTGCTGCGCTCCTTCGTCCATCACGAGGACTGCAGGGTGCGTGGCGCGCTGTTAAGCGTGGATCGCGCCGCCGTGAAGCCGGCGCGATCCTTCACTGCAGCGACTTACTGGCGCAGATCGCGAAAGATCGACAGCGGCGTGGGCACGCTGGGCGAGCGACGCAGCGGGTTGATATCCAGCCCACCACGCCGGGTATAACGCGCTTCGACCACCAGCCACTCCGGTGCGCAATGGGTCAGCACATCGTTAAACATGCGCTCCACGCACTGCTCATGAAACTCGGCGTGGTCGCGGAAACTCACCAGATACCGCAACAGGCCCTCGCGGTCGATGGGCGCACCCCGATAGCGCAGCGTGACGCTGGCCCAATCCGGCTGGCCGGTGACCGGGCAATTGGATTTGAGCAAGGCCGAGGTCAGCACTTCTTCCACCACTGGCTGGGCGTGTGCGGAGAGGTAGGCCGCATTCGGCGGGCCGTAATCGTCGATGCTGACGTCCAGCGTATCGATCGATTCGCCTTCGCCCACGACGTCGATCGGCGGCAGGCCGAACTCCACCGACACATCGGTGCCGGCGCGCGTGGACAGGTCGGTGGCGATCCGCGTGCGCACTGCTTCGGCGCTGTTGAAGCGGGTGGCGTTGAGCGAGTTGAGATACAGCTTGAGCGATTTGGATTCGATCAGCGACGGCGATTCGCAGGGCACATGCAAGGTGGCCGTCGCCACGCAGGGCTTGCCCTGTGCATCGAGCCAGCTGAGCTCATAAGCATGCCAACGATCGCGGCCGATAAACGGCAAGACACCGCTCAGCCCGATGGCCTCGCGCCCGGCCGCACGCGGAATCGGAAACAGCAACGACGGGTCGTAGCCGCTGGGATAGGCGACCTCACGACCGAGAGTGGAATCTTCTGGGGTATTCATCCCGCCATTTTAGGCCGCACGGGCTGGCCGTGAGGTGTATGGCGAGGTCGGAGGGACGAGACCATCGGAAGGCCTCGCCACATGGCGTATCACCCAGCCGCACATCGCAATGGGAACTGGAAATCGCCCAGCCGCAGACGATTCCCGATTCCCGATTCCCGATTCCCCATTCCCGATTCAGCCCGCTTCACCCTGCTGCAGATAATCCAGCGACACCTGCAACAGCGCGCGCAAGCCCACATCCAGCGACGACTCGTCCAGCAGGAACTGCGGCGAATGGTTGCTGGGCGCGGTGGCCGGGTCGATGCCCTTGGCCGTGGAGCCGACGAAGAAGAACATCGACGGCACCTGCTGGGCGTAGAACGAGAAATCTTCCGCGCCCATCTGCAGCGGCGGTTCGTACACGTTGTCGGCGCCCACCACGGCCTGCAGGCTGGGCAGCATCTTGGCCGTCAGGGCGGGGTCGTTGACCGTGGCCGGGTTGCCGTCCTGGTCGGGCACCTTCGCCTCCACCTTGGCGCCATGCGCGGCGGCCGTGTGCTCGGCCACGTTCTTGAGATCGGCAAAGATCTGCTGGCGCATGCCTTCGTCGAAGGTGCGGATGGTGCCGACCATGTCCACATCGTCGGGGATGATGTTGTAGCGGATGCCGCCCTTGATCGCGCCAAAGCTCAGCACCGCCGGCTGTTTGGACAGGTTGGCGCGGCGGCTGATCACCGTTTGCGCGGTGGAGATCATGTCGGCGCTGGCCACGATCGGGTCGATGCCGTTCCACGGCGCCGAGCCATGGGTCTGGCGGCCAATCATCTTGATCGCAAAGCGATCCGAGGCCGCCATCAGCGGGCCGCTGCGCACCGCGATCTTGCCGGCCTGCACGCTGGAGAACACATGCAGGCCGAACACCGCCTGCGGCTTGAAGTCGGCGAACAGGCCTTCCTTGAGCATCAGCGAGGCGCCGCCTTCCTCGTTACCGGGCGCGCCTTCTTCGGAGGGCTGGAAGATCAGCATCACCTCGCCCGGCAGCTGCTCGCGCATGCCCACCAACGCCTCGGCCACGCCGAGCAGGATGGCGGTATGGGCGTCGTGGCCGCAGGCATGCATCACCCCGACCTGCTCCCCGCGGTACTCGGCGGTGGCCCTGGAGGCGAACGGCAGCCCGGTCTGCTCGGTCACCGGCAGCGCGTCCATGTCCGCGCGCAGGGCGATCTTCGGGCCGGGCTTGCCGCCCTTGATGATGGCCACCACGCCGTGATGGGCAATGCCGGTGCGCGGCGTGAGGCCGAGCTTTCGTAGCTGCGCGGCCACCGTGGCGGCGGTGCGCTCCTCGCGGTTGGACAGCTCCGGATGCTGGTGGAAGTCGCGGCGCCATTGCACCACCCTGGCCTGCAGCGGGGCAGCGGCGGCCTGAACGTCGGACCGTTGCGCGGTCTGCGCGGCGGCGAGCGTGGACAGGGCGAGCAGTAGCGCACTGGTCAGCAGGCGGGAGGGGCGCATCGAGAATCCTAGAAAGAGGGTTGCCAAGAGCGGCTGACAGAACGTCGCGAGCAGTCGTCAGATAGGCGTGGAGGCGCACTCGGAACCGGCGTGTACGAATGGTACCTGCCGATTCCGGGCATCGGCCGCACTCGCCTCACGGCTGGGCTGTCGTTTTGTTCGCCGGTCTGAATGTAGTACAGGCGCGTGCCGGATGGGCGGCAGTGGGACCCGATTCAGCCCGGCGGTCAACCGTGGCGGCCCTGGGGCGTTGCCGCTGCAGTGCAACTGTCACCGTCGCGGTCGTTTCGCCTGTCGAGCGTTACTTCAGTAATGCTCAATTGCAGGAGAGCAGCGATATGCTTCGCACAGCCGCCCCACGGTCGCACCCACGCGCCCGGCCCGCCCTCAGGAGTTGTCGCATGTCGCGTTTTTGGAAGATCACACTGCTGGTTGTCGCGGTGCTCGTCGTGGTGTTCGTCGCAATGCGGATGATGGGTGGGGGCAAGCGCGCAGGCGCAGCCGGCGGCGAGAACACCGAAGACAACGGCCCGGTGCCGGTCACGGTCGTGGCGGCCACCACGCAGGATGTCCCGGTCTATGCCAGCGCGCTGGGCACGGTCACCGCGCTCAATACGGTCACGGTCAACCCGCAGGTCGGTGGCCAGCTGATGAGCCTGAACTTCAAGGAAGGCCAGGAAGTGAAGAAGGGCGATCTGCTGGCGCAGATCGATCCACGCACGTTGCAAGCCAGCTACGACCAGGCGTTGGCAGCCAAACGCCAGAACCAGGCGCTGTTGGCGACCTCGCGGGTGAACTACCAGCGTTCCAACGACCCGGCCTACAAGCAGTACGTTTCGCGCACGGACCTGGACACCCAGCGCAACCAGGTTGCCCAGTACGAGGCAGCGGTCTCTGCCAACGATGCGCAGATGCGCTCGGCGCAGGTGCAGTTGCAGTTCACCCGGGTGACCGCGCCAATCGACGGCATCGCCGGCATCCGCGGCGTGGACGTGGGCAACATCGTCAGCAGCACCTCCACCATCGTCACCCTGACCCAGATCCGTCCGATCTATGTGTCCTTCAACCTGCCCGAGCGCGAACTGCAGGCGGTGCGCAGTGGCCAGGCGGCGGTACCGCTGGGCGTGGCGGCGCTGGATCGCGGCGATGCGCATGTGATCAGCGGCGACGGCAAGCTGGATGTCATCGATAACCGCATCGCTGCCGACAGCGGGACCTTCGGCGCACGCGCGATCTTCGACAACACAGACAACGCGCTGTGGCCGGGCCAGTTCGTCAACGTGCGCCTGCAGCTGCGCACCATCACCGGCGGCACCGTGGTGCCGACCCAGTCGGTGCAGCGCGGCCCGGACGGCGACTACGTCTATGTGGTGGGCAACGACAACACCGCGCAGATGCGCACCGTGGTGCAGGGCGTGGAAGTGGACGACAGCCATGTGCAGGTCACCAAGGGCCTCAAGCCCGGCGAGCGGGTGGTCACCGAAGGCCAGTTCCGGCTCAAGCCGGGCAGCAAGGTCAGCGCACTCAAGCCGGGCGAGACGCCACCGGAGCCGACCGAGGCCGAACTGAAGGCGGCGAAGGACAAACAGGACCGTGCTGGTGGCAACGGCGGCCGTCGTGGCGGCGGTCCGCGCTAATTCTCGACCAGCGGCGACGCAACCTCCGTCGCCGATGTGCCTCGGCGCTGCATGCGCCGGCTTCGCTTGACGTCTTCAGCAAGGACACCCCCCGTGGGCTTTTCGACCATCTTCATCCGCCGCCCGATCGCCACTTCGTTGCTGATGGCGGGCGTCCTGCTGCTAGGCATCCTGGGCTACCGTCAGTTGCCGGTCTCGGCGTTGCCGGAAATCGACGCCCCCAGCCTGGTCGTCACCACCCAGTATCCCGGCGCCAATGCGACCACCATGGCCTCGCTGGTGACCACGCCGCTGGAGCGCCAGTTGGGGCAGATCTCCGGGCTGCAGATGATGACCTCCGATTCGTCGGCGGGCCTGTCCACGATCATTCTGCAGTTCTCGATGGAGCGCGATATCGATATCGCCTCGCAGGATGTGCAGGCGGCGATCCGCCAGGCCACCCTGCCCTCGTCGCTGCCGTACCAGCCGGTCTACAACCGGGTCAATCCGGCCGACGCTGCGATTCTCACGCTCAAGCTCACCTCCGATTCGCTGCCGCTGCGCGAGGTCAACCGCTATGCGGATGCGATTCTGGCCCAGCGCCTGTCGCAGGTGCCGGGCGTGGGCCTGGTGTCGATCGCCGGCAACGTGCGGCCCGCGGTGCGTATCCAGGTCAACCCGGCGCAGCTGTCGAACATGGGCCTGACCATGGAGTCGCTGCGCAGCGCGCTGACCCAGACCAATGTCAGCGCGCCCAAGGGCTCGCTCAACGGCAAGACCCAGTCCTACAGCATCGGCACCAACGACCAGCTCACCGATGCGGCGCAGTACCGCGAGACCATCATCAGCTACAAAAATGGCCGCCCGGTGCGGCTGGCCGACGTGGCCAACGTGGTCGATGGCGTGGAAAACGACCAGTTGGCCGCCTGGGCCGACGGCAAGCAGGCGGTGCTGCTGGAGATTCGCCGCCAGCCGGGCGCCAACATCGTGCAGACGGTGGAGCAGATCCGCAGCATCCTGCCGCAGCTGCAATCGGTGTTGCCGGCCGATGTGCACCTGGAAGTGTTCTCCGACCGCACCGAAACCATTCGCGCCTCGGTGCACGAAGTGAAGTTCACCCTGGTGCTGACCATCGCGCTGGTGGTGGCGGTGATCTTCGTGTTCCTGCGCCGGCTGTGGGCCACCATCATTCCCTCGGTGGCGGTGCCGTTGTCGCTGGCCGGCACCTTCGGGGTGATGGCGTTCGCCGGCATGTCGCTGGACAACCTGTCGCTGATGGCGCTGGTGGTGGCGACCGGGTTCGTGGTCGACGATGCGATCGTGATGATCGAAAACATCGTGCGCTACATCGAACAGGGCAAGAGCGGGCCGGAAGCGGCCGAGATCGGCGCCAAGCAGATCGGCTTCACCGTGTTGTCGCTGACCGTCTCGCTGGTGGCGGTGTTCCTGCCGCTGCTGCTGATGCCGGGCGTGACCGGGCGGCTATTCCACGAGTTTGCGTGGGTGCTGTCGATTGCGGTGGTGATCTCGATGCTGGTGTCGCTGACGCTGACGCCGATGATGTGCGCCTACCTGCTCAAGCCCGATGCCTTGCCCGAAAGCGAAGACGCGCACGAACGCGCAGCGGCCGCCGGCAAGACCAATCTGTGGACACGCACGGTGGGCACTTACGAGCGCAGCCTCGACTGGGTGCTGGCCCACCAACCGCTGACCCTGGCCGTGGCGATCGGCGCGGTGGCGTTGACGGTGGTGCTGTATGTGGCGATTCCCAAGGGCCTACTGCCCGAGCAGGACACCGGCCTGATCACCGGCGTGGTGCAGGCCGACCAGAACGTGGCCTTCCCGCAGATGGAGCAGCGCACCCAAGCGGTGGCTGCCGCACTGAGAAAAGACCCGGCGGTGACCGGCGTGGCCGCCTTCATCGGTGCCGGCACCATGAACCCCACGCTCAACCAGGGCCAGTTGTCGATCGTGCTGAAGACGCGCGGCGACCGTGATGGTCTGGACGAGGTGCTGCCGCGCCTGCAGAAAGCCGTGGCCGGCATCCCGGGCGTGGCGCTGTTCCTCAAGCCGGTGCAGGACGTCACCCTGGACACGCGCGTGGCCGCCACCGAATACCAGTATTCGATCTCGGACGTGGACAGCACCGAGCTGGCCACCTGGGCCGGGCGCATGACCGAGACGATGCGCAAACTGCCCGAGCTGGCCGATGTGGACAACAACCTGGCCAACCAGGGACGCGCGCTGGAATTGAGCATCGATCGCGACAAGGCCAGCATGCTCGGCGTGCCGATGCAGACCATCGACGACACGCTGTACGACTCGTTCGGTCAGCGCCAGATCTCCACCATCTTCACCGAGCTCAATCAGTATCGGGTGGTGCTGGAAGTGGCGCCGGAATTCCGCACCAGCACCGCATTGATGAACCAGCTGGCAGTGGCCAGTAACGGCAACGGCGCGCTGACCGGCACCAACGCAACCAGCTTCGGCCAGGTGACCTCGTCCAATTCGTCTACTGCCACCGGCGTGGGCGCGCAGAACACCGGCATCGTGGTCGGTGCCGGCAGCATCATCCCGCTGGCCTCGCTGGCCGAAGCCAAGGTCACCAACACCCCGTTGGTGGTGAGCCACCAGCAGCAGCTGCCGGCGGTCACCATCTCGTTCAATCTGGCGCCGGGGCATTCGCTGTCGCAAGCCGTGGCGGCGATCGAGAAAGCGCGCGAAGCGCTCAAGATCCCGATCCAGGTGCATGCGCAGTTCGTTGGCAAGGCCGCCGAATTCACCGGCAGCCAGACCGATATCGTGTGGCTGCTGCTGGCCTCGATCGTGGTGATCTACATCGTGCTGGGCGTGCTGTATGAGAGCTACATCCACCCGCTGACGATCATCTCCACGCTGCCGCCGGCCGGCGTTGGCGCATTGCTGGCGTTGATGATGTGCGGGTTGAGCCTGTCGGTGGACGGCATCGTCGGCATCGTGCTGCTGATCGGCATCGTCAAGAAGAACGCCATCATGATGATCGACTTCGCCATCGACGCACGCCGCGAAGGGGCGAACGCGCACGATGCGATCCGCCGCGCCTGCCTGCTGCGCTTCCGTCCGATCATGATGACCACCGCTGCCGCGATGCTGGGCGCATTGCCGCTGGCGCTGGGCACCGGCATCGGCTCGGAATTGCGCCGCCCGCTGGGCATCGCGATTGTGGGTGGCCTGTTGCTGTCGCAGCTGGTGACGCTGTACACCACCCCGGTGATCTATCTGTACATGGAACGCGCCGGCGAGCGGTTGCGTGCCTGGCGCGCGCGCCGTGCAGCACGCCGTGATGGCATGAACCCGGCGCCTCCCTCGGAGCGTCCGGCATGAGGACCGGTCGCGGCATCGCTGATCGGTCTGCTGGCCCGCGGCATCGCCTGCTCGCACGCACGCGTGGCAGCCGCTTTGGCTTTGGCTTTGGCTTCGGTTCTGACTTTTACCGATTCCCGAATCCCGATTCCCGATTCCCGGCAGTCAATCCATGAACATCTCCGCGCCCTTCATCAAGCGCCCGATCGGCACCTCGTTGCTGGCGATCGGTTTGTTCGTGATCGGATTGATGTGCTACCTGCGGCTGGGCGTGGCGTCGTTGCCGAACATCCAGATCCCGGTGATCTTCGTGCACGCCACGCAGTCCGGCGCCGACGCCAGCACCATGGCCTCCACCGTCACCGCACCGCTGGAACGTCACCTGGGCCAATTGCCTGGGATCGACCGCATGCGCTCGTCCAGTTCGGAGAGCAGCAGCCTGGTCGTGCTGGTGTTCCAGAGCAGTCGCAATATCGATTCAGCCGCGCTAGACATCCAGACCGCGATCAATGCGTCGCAATCGGACCTGCCCTCCGGGCTCGGCACGCCGATGTACTCCAAGGCCAACCCGAACGACGACCCCGTGATCGCCATCGCGTTGACCTCGGAAACGCAATCGGCCGATGACCTCTACAACGTGGCCGACTCGCTGCTGGCGCAGCGGCTGCGCCAGATCACCGGCATCAGCTCGGTGGATATCGCCGGCGCCGCCACGCCGGCGGTGCGCGTGGACGTGGACCTGCGCGCGCTCAACGCGCTAGGCCTGACCCCGGACAATCTACGCAACGCGGTGCGCGCCGCCAACGTCACCTCGCCGACCGGATTCCTGTCCGACGGCAACACCACCATGGCCATCATCGCCAACGATTCGGTGTCCAAGGCCGCCGATTTTGCGCAGCTGGCGATCGCCACCCAGTCCAACGGACGCATCGTGCGGCTGGGCGATGTAGCCACCGTCTACGACGGCCAGCAGGACGCGTATCAAGCCGCCTGGTTCGACGGCAAACCGGCGGTCGTGATGTATGCCTTCACCCGCGCCGGCGCCAACATCGTCGAGACCGTGGATCAGGTAAAGGCGCAGATTCCCGAGCTGCGCAGCTATCTGCAGCCCGGTACCACGCTCACCCCCTACTTCGACCGCACGCCCACCATCCGCGCCTCGCTGCACGAGGTGCAGGCCACGCTGATGATCAGCCTGGCGATGGTGATCCTGACCATGGCGCTGTTCCTGCGCCGGCTCGCGCCCACGCTGATTGCCGCCGTCACCGTGCCGTTATCGCTGGCCGGCTCGGCGCTGGTGATGTACATGCTGGGCTTCACCTTGAACAACCTCAGCCTGCTGGCGTTGGTGATCGCGATCGGGTTCGTGGTCGACGATGCGATCGTGGTGATCGAAAACGTCATGCGGCATCTGGACGAAGGCATGCCGCGCATGCAGGCCGCGCTGACCGGTGCGCGCGAGATCGGCTTCACCATCGTCTCGATCACCGCCTCGCTGGTGGCGGTGTTCATTCCGATGTTGTTTGCCAGCGGCATGGTCGGTGCGTTCTTCCGCGAGTTCACCGTGACCTTGGTGGCGGCGATCGTGGTGTCGATGCTGGTGTCGCTGACCTTGACCCCGGCGCTGTGCAGCCGCTTCCTGTCGGCGCACACCGAGCCGGAAAAACCCGGCCGTTTCGGTGACTGGCTGGACCGCATGCACGCGCGCATGCTCGCCGTTTACACCGTGGCGCTGGACTTTTCGTTGCGCCACGCACTGCTGCTGTCGTTGACGCCCTTGCTGTTGATTGCCGCCACCATTTTTCTGGGCGGCGCGGTCAAGAAGGGTTCGTTCCCCGCGCAGGACACCGGCCTGATCTGGGGCCGTGCCAATTCCAGCGCCACGGTGTCCTTCGCCGACATGGTCAGCCGCCAGCGCCGCATCACCGACATGCTGATGGCCGACCCGGCGGTGAAGACCGTCGGTGCGCGGCTGGGTTCCGGCCGCCAGGGGTCGAGCGCTTCGTTCAATATCGAACTGAAAAAACGTAGCGATGGCCGCCGCGACACCACCGCGCAGGTCGTCGCACGGCTGAGCGCCAAGGCCGACCGTTACCCCGATCTGGACTTGCGCCTGCGCGCGATCCAGGACCTGCCCAGCGATGGCGGCGGCGGTACCAGCCAGGGCGCGCAATACCGCGTCTCGCTGCAGGGCAACGACCTGCCGCAGTTGCAGGAATGGCTGCCCAAATTGCAGGCCGCGCTGAAAAAGAACCCGCGCCTGCGCGATGTCGGCACCGATGTGGATACCTCAGGCCTGCGCCAGAACATCGTGATCGACCGCGCCAAGGCCGCGCGTCTGGGCATCTCGGTCGGTGCCATCGATGGCGCGCTGTATGGCGCGTTCGGCCAGCGCTCCATTTCCACCATCTATTCCGATCTCAATCAGTACAGCGTCGTGGTCAATGCGCTGCCGTCGCAGACCGCCACGCCCAAGGCGCTGGATCAGATCTTCGTGCCCAACCGTACCGGCCAGATGGTGCCGATCACTGCCGTGGCCACGCAGGTTCCGGGCCTGGCACCGCCGCAGATCATCCATGAAAACCAGTACGCCACGATGGACCTGAGCTATAACCTGGCGCCGGGCGTGAGCACTGGCGAGGCGGATTTGATCATCAAATCCACCGCGGAAGGGTTGCGCATGCCCGAGGGCATCCGGCTCAGTGGCGACGACAGTTTCAACGTGCAACTCAGCCCCAATTCGATGGGCATTCTGCTGCTGGCAGCGGTGCTCACCGTCTACATCGTGCTGGGCATGCTGTACGAGAGCCTGATCCACCCGGTGACCATCCTGTCCACCCTGCCGGCGGCCGGTGTCGGCGCGCTACTGGCGTTGTTCATCACCAAAACCGAACTGTCGGTGGTCTCGATGATCGCGTTGGTGCTGCTGATCGGCATCGTCAAGAAGAACGCCATCATGATGATCGACTTCGCGCTGGTGGCGCAGCGCGTGCACGGCATGGACGCGCGCGCAGCCGCACGCGAGGCGTCGATCGTGCGCTTCCGCCCGATCATGATGACCACGATGGTGGCGATCCTGGCAGCGGTACCGCTGGCGGTGGGCCTGGGCGAAGGTTCGGAGCTGCGTCGCCCGCTGGGTATCGCGATGATCGGTGGACTGGTGTTCTCGCAGAGCCTGACCCTGCTCAGCACCCCGGCGCTGTATGTGATCTTCTCGTGCCTGAGCGAACGCTGGAAAGCGCGTCGCGCCCGTGCGCGCGCACGCCGCGCCGAACGCGCTGCGGCGCGGCGTGCGGCGGCACAAGCGCGCTGAGGTGTCGCAACGGCACGGTCGCACAGCCACGCATTGCGGCCTTCAATGCGTGGTTATGCAGCCAAGCGAACCCGTTCGCCTGCGTGGTGATCCATGGATTGGTCTCTGCTGCATCTGCACGCAGGCACCAAGGCTTGGGCATGTGCACCGGCCGCTTCGGCATCCAAGGGCTGGCTGCCGGCCGTTACCGGTCTGGAAGGTTTTCCATAGCAGTGGCGCGCCGTCGGACTGACACGGCGACGCCGTCGCAATGCCGTCCCGAATTCGGCGCGTGCTAGGTCAGCAATCCCTGCAAGGACTCGCGCTCCAGCTGCGCGTACAGCGCGAATTCGTCGTACACCTGCGCACCCAACGCCTGTTCGAAACTGCGTTTGCTCGAATGGGCGGCATAGGCACGCTGTTCGGCGCCCCCGAGGTTGGACTGGAAGATACCGGCCGCACTGACCGGCAAGAAATCTTCGTAGATAATCGGGTCGGCGCTGACCAGGCCAAGCGCGATCGCGGTTTCTGCCGGCATGGCGGCCACTTTCGCCGGGGCGGCGTGGCCGGCGTCGGTGAGCGCATAGCGGAAATACCCCAGGCCTTCCTGACGCAGCAAGGCCTCGTCATCGGGGAAGGCCACGAAAGCGGTCTGCAGCCGGGTGACGTAATCGGTGCCCGTGCTGCCGGCACCGTCGGCATCGCGCGCCTGCGCCAGCAGCGCGTCGTAGAGCGCGCGGCCCTTGGGTGTGAGCGCGAGCCCGCGCTGCTCGATCTCGCCGAAGCGTGCGGTGTGCGTGCCGTGCTCCGGCTGCCCGTCATCGCCGACGAAACGTACCGGCTCGTCCAATGCCTTGAAACTGGTCTGCCGCAACAGGATCGGCACGCGCCGACGCGGTGGCCCCTCGATCACCGCCTTCGCGTCGATGCCGGCACGCTGCATCTGTTCCTGCGCCGCATCGATATCCAGCGTACGCGGAGTGAGGTGATTGATGTGCGGGCCGTGGAAGCTCACCACATCGGCGATCAACTTGTGCGCATCGCTCAGCGCGCGGTAGATCGGTAGCGACACCGTGGCATCGCCATGCCAGCGGAAGGTTTCCAGCGCCTCGGCCACGAACTGCCGTGCCTGGTCGGCGTCCAGTCCGACTTGCTGTTCGTAGCGCTCGATCAACTGCAAGGCGCCGGCGGTAAAGATCTGTCGCTGCTGCAGAATCTGCTCGGCCTGTGCGCGCAAGGTGGCGTCTTCGATCAACTCCAGCCGCAGCAGCGAGGTGAACACGCGAAATGGGTTGGCCGACAGCGCCGCTTCGTCGATGGGGCGGAACGCGGTGGAATGCACCGGTACGCCGGCCACCGACAGATCGTAATAGCCCACCGGCTGCATGCCCATCACCGCGAACAGCCGGCGCAACGTGGCCAGTTCGGCCGCCGTGCCGACGCGGATGGCGCCATGCCGCTCCAGATCCAGCCGCGCGCGCTCGTCGTTGCGCTGCAGCCGCGTCGCCAGCGCAGGATCGGCCTGCAGCGTCTGCGCGTTGACCTGCGCCACCAGCGACATCAGATCGCCATACAACGGCACCTCGGCGCGATACATGTCCGACATCGCCTGGGCGAACCAGCTACGGATCTGATCGGGAGAGACAAAGGCGGTATCGCGCATGGGCTGGTCCTGGCCAAATGCCGGCCGAACGCCAGCGTTGGCGCATTCTCGCCGACCGTGCCCTGCCGCGACCAGTGGCACGGCAGCATCGCAGGCCACGTGTCAGCAAGCAGACAGCCGCACACTGCGGGAAGGGACATGGCGCTACGACGCAGCGACCGCGTCAGAGCCCGGTCTGGGCCGCCGCTTCGGCCGCTTCGCTGGCCTGGCGCGCCGCTTCCAGACGCTGCGCATGATCGCCGAGCTGACGCCGCAGCACGACGTCCAGGGTGATCGGGCGTTCCCAGTGGTCGTAGCTGGCGACGATGGCGTGCCGCAGCGCGCGCATGTGCATGGTGTCCGGCGCCACCGACAGCCGCGTGACCACGCCCTCCCAGCCATCGCGATGGTTGCGGCTGTAGGCACGTACCGTGTCGCGGCACGACAGCTGCACGGTCTGCGCCCAGAAACACGCGAAATAGATATCCCCCGCATGCCAGCCGTGCACTTGCAGCAGCGCCTGCACATACGCGCGCGGTGTGCCGGTATAGCGCGCCACCTCATCGATGAAGCTGGCCGGATAGCGCTGCGCATAACTGCCCATGTCGGCCAGATGCTGGTCCACCCAGGCGTCGCCAGTCCCCGGGATCACTGCTGGCGCCGCAGCTTCCGCCGCAGCCGGTGTTGCCGATGCAGGCGAGGTCTGCGCAGCACCCAGCGCCGGCCACAGCAATGCCACCAGCAAGGGCACCAGCAATGGCAGAGAGCGCAACACGCAGGGGCTGGACGCAGGCATGTAGCGATGATGCCGCATGCTTGTCGTGCTGTCAGGCCAATGGCGCATTGAGGGCCGATGGTGGCCGCGGCGAGCACTCCGCGCAACGCGCAATCTCCGGCGAGGAAGCGTAGTGGACGCGTCCCACGTGTCATCTCCGGCGCAAGTGTGCGCGTAGCCGGCAGCAGACGGAGTCGCTCCGATGACCACCGCATCTGGCGGCGGTCGTTAGATGCGGCGCGCAACCTTCGGAAGTCGATGGACCGCTGCCATCACCCGGAACGCACGACTGACAACATCGGCAAGCGATCTCTGCGCCGACATGACGCACGGTCGCGCCCAGTAGCTGGGGACAACCGTGCTCTGATTCTCAGCGCAGATCGTAAACTCCGAACTGGTGAATCTCGCGGCAACCGCTCAGATCGCAGGAGCCGATGTAGCCAGGACCGATATAACGCTGGCGCGCGTCGCGGTTGTGCGGGCTGCTATACGGATCAGGGCCATAAAGGCCATTGCCATAGTAAATCTGGCCGTAGGGGCGGTTGCGCGAGGCACCAAGGCGGATTGGGCCACCAAACCCTCGGTATCCGCCGTCGCCGTCGTAGCGGCCGCCGACAGAGCCGGCGTTGCGATCGCGCTCGATCGGTCGAGCCTGCAACCTGGCGATACTCTCGCCCTGCGCATCCACATAGCCCTGCTCGCGATCGAAGCGCAACGTGCGGAAATACACCAACTCACCCTCCACCCGACGCGTGTGCAGGCGTACGTCATTGCCGCCGTCGTCGTAGTAAGGCTGCCCGTCGCGAAAGATGACTTCGCTCGGGTTGATGATTTCTTCTTCCAGCTCGGCGGCAGCCAGCGGCGCGGCGCCGGTCAGCAGCCCCAGCAACAAGGCCACGCCGGCGCGCTGGGTCATGGACAACATGGCCATCGGACTCCCTTCAAGCGCGGCCGCGCACGCATGCTCGGCTGCAAACATCCTGTCGTTGGGCGCCACAAGGCACCCGCGCGTTGACGCGTCAAGTCACTAAACCAGTATCGTCGCAACAACGGCCACCCAACTCGGCCTAGCGCTGCTGCCGCGCCAATGCATCCAGCGCATGTACCGCTGCCGGCCAGCCGGCGGCATCGGGTACTTCGCGCATGCGCGGCTCATCTTCCGCCACGCCATGCTCCTGCTCGTGCGCCCAAGTCACCGCGTACGGGGTGTAGATGCCCCAGCCGCCGATGGCCAGCACCGGCTCCACGTCCGAGCGCAGCGAATTGCCGATCATCGCAAACTGCTGCGCCGGCAGATCGAATTCGCCGAGCACGCGCGCATAGGTCTGCGGATCTTTTTCGGACACCACTTCGACCCGCGGGAACAGATCCGCCAGGCCGGACTGCTCGATCTTCTGCTCCTGATGGAAAAGGTCGCCCTTGGTGATCAGCACTACCGCGTAATCGGCGGCAATCGCACTGACCGCCTCGCGTACGCCGGCAATCACCTCGACCGGGTGCTGCAGCGTGGCACGTCCGATCTCGACGATGCGCTGGATATCGTGCGCCGCAATGCGCGCCTGGGTCAGTTCGATTGCGGTTTCGATCATCGACAGCGTCATGCCCTTGGCGCCATAACCGAATACCTTGAGGTTACGCCGCTCTACGGCCAGCAGATGCTGCTGCATGCGGCGATCGCCAAGATCGAGATAATCGGCCAGGATCGCTTCGAAATCCGCTTCGGCGGTGCGGTAATAATCCTCGCTTTTCCAGAGGGTATCGTCGCCGTCGAAGCCGACCAGTTGGATCGCCTGGCCGTCGCGTTGTGCAAGTGCGCTCATCTGGCAAGTCTAGCAGCGCGCCGATAGGGCACCGTGCTCAGTCGCCGGCGGCATCGCCCGGGCCGGGCTGATAGCTGGCGAATTCGTCGCGCGACAGACGCCCATCGCCGTTGCTGTCGAAAGCGGCAAAGTTCTCGCGCAATACCGGATCGGCGCTTGCTTCGGCCAGTGTCAGCGATCCATCGGCGTCGGTATCCAGGCTGCGGAAACTGCGCGGTGCCAGGCCGCCGGTGGAGGAGGCAGCCGATGCCTCGGCCCCGCTCGTGGAGCCGGCAGACCTGGGGGCGTCGGCCGGCAGCAAGGGCGTGGTCGCCGGTGCTGGCGGATCGATCGGCAAAGGCGACATCGCTGGGGCGGTACCGCCAGCCGTCGCCGGCGCAGGCGGTGCGGCAGTGGCAGTAGGCAACTCCGGCGGCGCGGCGAATGCCCAGAGCGGGTTTGCGAACCCGATCAACAGTGCAAAACGGAAGTACGGCATATGCATGAGCGCCCGACGCGGAACGCACACCCTAACGCGGGAGACGTCAATAAAACGGGAGCGACCCTGGCAGATCGCTCCCGCGTGTCCATCCTGTTGCTCTTGCGTGTCACAGCTTGTACCTGAGCATTGGCGTGACTCGATGCCAACACTCTGCGATGCACTACCTCCTCTCAAGACTGTTTATGGATCTATCGAACCAACGGCTCAGTTGCCCTGGGACCCACTTGCCGCACCGCCGCCCTGCTGCTTGGCGACGAAGGCTTTGTACTCATCCGGGGTCAGCTTGCCGTCCGCGTTGCCGTCGGCCTGATCGAAAATCTGCGCAAGGCCCGCGTTGACCTGCGCTTCCTGCTTGCTGATGGCGCCATCGCTATCGGTGTCCACGCTGGCCCAGGTCTGGCCGCCGCCGGATTGCGCCGAGGTGGCCGAACTACCCGACTGCGCTGCGGCATCCTGAGAGGTGCTTTGCGCCATCGCCGGCAGCGCCAGAGCGGCAGCAAGAGCGGCGGTGGCGGCGAGTAGCGAGGTGCGGTTGCGATTCTTCATTACGGTGGTCTCCTTGGCTTGGGCTTGGGAATGCACGGTGTCGCCGCACATGGCATTACCCTACCCATCGCAAATGAACGTCCAACCTGACGCAATTTTGCGCAAAACAGTCTTTTAACCACCGGCTGAACGTTTGCGGCTAATCACCTGTTAGCCCCGGGTGAGTCAAACCGAAGCGCCTCATTCACCGCATGAAATTTTGCGACTAGACCCACACTTTGAACGCGACTTTCAGGCATTCGGCGTGTCGTCGTCCCAGCGTCCGGAACTGAACAGTTTCCAACCAAGCACCACGCCGGCGAGCGCACCGGCCACTTCCAGCACCACGCGCGAGCCCAGTTCGTTGGGATCGTGGATCTTGGCCAGCGCCAAGCGCGCGTAAAGCGGCGATTCCAGCCGCACGATGCTGGTGTAGACAAGATTCCAGATGTCGTAACCGGCGCCGATGGCGACAGTGAGCAAGCAGGCAATACCGAGCGTTTGACCGTGGTTGAACTGCAAACGCCGGCCGATGCGTTCCACGGCTGCAAAGACCAGGATGCCCAGGATGAGCGCGATCAGTCCGGACTCCAGCGAACCGAGCAGGCCGAAGTGCAAGGGCAAATTCATCTTGAGGATCCAGGCAGCAGGCGCATCAGTCTAGCGGCTGCAGTGCCCGGATCCGCGTGCGGGCCGCAACCCGGGCGATCCGGACGAACTGGACGCTGGCCACAGCGATCGCACAGCCGTGGCGATGCGCAGCAGATGGCAGGCGATTGCTGGCATCAGGCCACTACCGGCTGCAATGCCGTCGCCGTGACGGGACGACAGGCGGGCCGGATAGCGGGGCCGCGGAATGGGCTCAGGCGTCGTCCTGCCCACGCGCACGCACCTGCGCCTCGCCCTCTTCATCCCAGCGCACGCTCACGGAAATCGGCTTGCAGCAGACCTGGCAATCTTCGATGTAGTGCTGATCGCCACCCGTGAGATCCAGCGCCAGCGTCATCCACTCCCCGCAGTAGGGGCAGGCGATATCAACAAAGCGTTCCGGGTCGGACATGACGGTTCCTTGGATCTGTCGAAGCCAGTGATCGGGCGTGGTGAGCGACGTCGGCGGCTGTGTCGGCAGGCTGACGCTGAAGTGTACGACTGGCCCTGTGCTGGTGCGTGCTGCGTTGCCGGTGGTGCGGCCGATGCCGACACTGTTTGCTTGAAGCGGAAACAGCGCACCGCTGTCCACGCGGGTCCGGCCTTCGAACGAAGGTCGGCATCGATGCCGGCAACTTTCGCTTTGCAATGCATACCTGCCGCAAGCCGATTGCGAGCCCTACCAGATCGGTGCGCGACGACGCAGCTGCCAACTGATCTGTCTCAGTCCACCGGTACATCGTAGGCGGTGTCAGGCGTCGGTTCGGGACGAAACGTGAAATGCCACCATTCCATCGGATAGTTGGCGAATCCTTCGGCCGCCATCGCACGCAGCAGCCGCTGACGGTGTGCGCGTTGCACTGCGCTGATATCCGGCGCGTCGGTATGCGCACGCGCATCGAAGAAATCGAACCCTGTGCCCATGTCCACCGCGTGGCACGCAGCCGACTTGCACTCCAGCAAGCCCAGATCCAGGGTCGCGCCACGGCTATGCCCGGAGGTCGGGGCGATGTAATCCCCCAGCAGCGCACGCTTGTCCACCCGTGGGTAGTACTGCGCCTTGGTCGCCTGATCCTGCAGATCCGCAGCCCAAGCCACAAACGCGTTCACAGACCGCACCGGCCGATAGCAGTCGAACACTTGTAACCTGTAACCCTCGGCCTTGAGCCTGCGCGCCACGCGCGCCAACGCTTCGGCAGCCGGCCGCAATAGATAGCACCGCGGCGCGTCATAGCCCGGCACAACCTGCCCGGTGAAGTTGTTGCGGCTTGCGTAACGCATGTCCAGTGCAATGTCCGGCGCAAGGCCGTGCACGTCAACAAGACCAGCCTCTGCAGCGGTCTTTGCCGAGGACACCTGCACCTCGCTGGCGACCAGGGCAGTTGGCGTCGTGGCGATCATCAGCAAAACGACTTGAACAAGCAGCGTCCGCCAGCAATACCCTTTCCGAAACAGCAGGTTTTCTTTCATGTTCGCTCCTTTGCGAGATGCCGAGTACGCGCCATAGATCCCGCTGTGCCTCCTTCGCCCTCAGACACGACGTAGGTCCATCATCATGGGCCTAACGGCTGTCGCCTTCGATTGGCGCAAGCGTCGGTCGTGGGCCAGAAGCTCTCGCGTCTTTGGTCAACCCATACAGGATGCGCAGATCCTCGGCATCCAGCGTGGTGGTGCTGTTACCGCGATAGTGGTGGTGAAACGCCCGCAGGGTGGCGGCAGGGTCGTCGAGGCCGTAGCCGAGCAAGACCAGCGCTTGCCATGGGTCGAAGCCTGCCGGGGCTGCGGGTCCGTCGGCAGCGGGCCAGCGGCCGAAGCCGGCTTCGGCCAGGCGCTTCCAGGGAAATAACGGGCCGGGATCGTTCTTGCGCGTCGGGGCAACGTCTTCGTGACCAACGATCTGCGTGCGCGGGATGCGTAGGCGTTTACACACGTCGTCCAGCAGCACCAACAGGCTGTCGATCTGCGCTGGCGCGAAGGGTTCGCTGCCGTCGTTGTCCAGTTCGATGCCGATCGACGCCGAATTGATGTCGGTAATAGTGCCCCAGCGACCGGCACCGCCGTGCCAGGCGCGTTGCGCATCGCTGACCAACTGGTAGCGTTTTCCATCTTTGCCGATCAAATAGTGCGCACTGACGCGACCACCGCTGTTGCGCCCGCGCAGCGTACTCAGGCTTTGCTGCACCGAATGCTGGTCGGTGAAATGCAACACGATCAGGATCGGTCGCCGCGTGTCGTAATTGGGCGAAGGAACCCACTGCGCCAGCGGGTTGCGCTGCGGTGCGTGCGCACAGGCGCCCAGCGACAGCGCGACCAGGCAGAGGGCTGCACGCAGCCAGGCCGAGGACGAGAGAGGAACGCTGGGCAGCACGGATTTCTCCTGGGAAGGCCGGACGACCTGCGCGGCGCGTCCGGCTCGGCCACGCTGCTGTCGCACAACCATTATCCGCCGAGTTGATGCTTGCGTGGCTTTCACCGCAAGAGAATCGGCGGAGTCACCTTGCGCGCTGCGGGCGCCGGTCGTTGGCAGCGCCTCCCAACTTGGCAAGACGCGCCATTGCGGAGACGGCGGCAACGGCCACTGGCGTGGCTGCGGCTGCGGCGAGATGGATGCTCCCTTCCTGCACGCTTCGCACCACCCAACGTACACTGCGGGCACGTCCTCGCCACGCAGCTGCACCGCGTGAATGCGGTCTGCGCCGTATGCCCCTATCCGATTTCGCAGCTCGCCAGCGGCTGCCTTCCTCCCGAGCTCTGCATGCCATTGCCGCGCCGCCTGCTGATGTTGCTGCTGATCGTGCTCGCCCTGCCTTGCGCCGTGTCCGCAGCTGCAGGCGTGCCGGTGGCACAAGCGCCTCCCTTCGGCGTCGGCGATGCACAGCTCACTCCAGACGATTGGATCAAGCGTCGCCCCAACGCGCAGACGCCGCGGATGCATCCCGCACAGATCGCAGACTTCAATGCGCGCCTGCTGCGCGACGATGCATCGATGCACGACATCGCGCACCTGCCCGACATGCTGCCCGCCACCGACGTGCGTGCGCGCATCGACGCGTTGTCGGCCACGCCGAGCCGGCCGCTGTACGACACAGAGGGGCGGCTTCTGGATGCCGCACGCTTGGCCGCGTTGCGCAAGGCCTTGGCATTGGACACCCTTCCCGCACAGGTTCGGCTGCGCTTTGGCCTGGTGGTGACGCGTGCTGCGTTGCGGACCTTTCCCACCGCGCAACGGGTATTCACAGGCACCGACGACCGCGATATCGACCGCTTCCAGGAATCGGCGCTGTATCCCGGCACGCCGGTCGCCATCGTGCACAGCAGTGCCGATGGTGCGTGGCAATTCGTGATCGCCGCCAATTACGCCGCCTGGATCGCAAGCGCGCATGTTGCCGAAGGCAGCCGCACCGAAGTACTGGATTACGCACAACGTGGCCCGCGCCTCATCGTCACCGCAGCCCGCGCACAGACCGCCTACACGCCGGAAAGCCCAGCGATTTCTGCACTGACGCTGGACATGGGCACCACGCTGCCATTGCTCGGCGACTGGCCGCCCCATCAGCCGGTCAACGGCCAGCTACCGCTGGCCGCCTATGTGGTGCAATTCCCGCTGCGCAGCGCCGATGGCCGTTTGCAGCTGGTGCCCGCATTGATCCCACGCGCTGCCGATGTCCACATCGGCGCCTTACCCGCCACCGACGCCGTATTGCTACGGCAGGCATTCAAATTCCTCGGCGAACGTTACGGTTGGGGCAACGATTACGACGCGCGCGATTGCAGCGGCTTCGTGCTGGATGTCTATCGCAGCCTCGGCATCACCCTGCCTCGCAATACCGGCGACCAAGCGCGCAGCCCGGTGTTGCACCGCGTGCCGTTCGATGCAGGTGCACCGTTATCGCAACGCCTGCAACAGCTCGCACAACTGCAGGTCGGCGATCTGATCTACATCCCCGGCCACGTGATGCTGGTGATCGGGCATGCGGGTGGCGCGCCTTGGGTGATCCACGATGTGGCCGGTGCCAGTTACCGCGCCGTCGATGGCAGCGTGCAGCGCGCGCGGTTGAATGGTGCGTCGGTGACACCGTTACTGCCACTGCTCGCCAGCGATGGCACTGCCTTCATCGACCACATCACCCGCATCCAACGCGTTGCACCGACGGACACCCCATGAAGATCACCGGCGTCCGGCTTGGCAGGGTACGCGTGCCACTGAAAACACCGTTCAAGACGGCCGTACGCACCGTGCAGGCGATCGAGGATGTGGTGGTGCTGTTGCAGACCGACAGCGGCCACATTGGCTATGGCGCCGCACCGGCCACCGCACCGATCACCGGCGATACGCATGGCAGCATCATTGCCGCGATCGAGCACTGTATCGGCCCCAAACTGGTCGGCCAGGACGTAGCCGATCTCAACCGGCTATGCGGGCTCGTTCAACATGCGATCGAGCGCAACACCAGTGCCAAGGCCGCCGTGGAAATCGCGCTCTACGATCTGTGGGCGCAGGCGTTCGGCGCGCCGCTATACCAGCTGCTCGGTGGGGCACGCCGCGCATCACCACCGACATCACCATCAGCGCCGATACCATCGCCACCATGGTGGCGCAGGCACAAGCGGCGCTCGCACGCGGCTATCGCGCACTGAAGATCAAGGTTGGCAAGGACATCGATTCGGATGTGAAACGTGTCACCGCGCTCCATGCGGCAGTCGCCGGGCGCGCATCGCTACGGCTGGATGCCAATCAAGGGTGGACGCCCAAACAAGCGGTGCGCACCATGCGCACACTGGAAGATGGCGGCATCGCGCTGGAGTTGCTGGAGCAACCGGTCAAGGCCGCCGATATCGACGGTCTTGCCTTCGTCACCGCACGCATCGACACGCCGGTGATGGCCGACGAAAGCATCTTCTCGCCCGCGCAGGTGATCGACCTGATCCAGCGTCGCGCCGCAGACATCATCAACATCAAACTGATGAAGACCGGCGGGCTGTCCAACGCCATCCGCATCGCCGATATCGCCGGGGTGTATGGGTTGCCATGCATGATCGGCTGCATGATCGAATCCAGCATCAGCGTCGCCGCCGCGGTGCATCTGGCGGTGGCCAAGGCCGACAGCATCACCCTGGCCGATCTGGATGCGCCTGCGCTTGGGCAGTTCGACCCCACCGAGGGCGGCGTGCAGTTCGACGAGGCACAGCTCCACATCGACGATTCGCCGGGGTTGGGCATCCGTCGCATTCGTGGGCTGGAATTGTTGCCGGACACGAGCGGCTGACAACCCTCCCAAGCCGTCGCCAGTCAGGAGTGGACCATGCACGGGAGCGCAGTGTCCGCGTGCCATCTGCCGATTCCGAACAAAGGACGCACCTGGCTGACGGCTAGGCATTAAGCCTGTTTTCCAGTCGAGGGCGTGCTGCCCTCGCCACTTGCAGGACACGCCGTAAACCCGTCCTTGGGGGCTCGATGGCGGCATCCATGCCGCCAACGGTCCTGCAAGCGGCAAGGACACCGCAACTGTCAGTCGTTGGCGACGTTATTGGCGACGTTATTTAAGAGCGAAGCACCAGAGGGAAACCGACACGCAGCAAAGGCTATTGCCGGTGTCAGCCGTCACCAACCAGGCGCACGCACAGCGCGCCGCATGCACTACAGAGCCACAGAGCTGAGTACAGTAGCGACAAGGCAGCGTCCATCACGCGGTACCGGCATCGCGCCCTATCTGCACCAGCCGTGTATCGCACATAGACTCATCCTGCTTGACCCATTGCCCGGAGCCTGCATGCGCCTTGCCACCGTGTTTCGATCCTTTGTGCTGTTGACGCTGGCAAGCTGTAGCAGCCTCGCCGTCGCTGCTGGTCCAATCGATGCCTTGAATCAGGCACGCATGTTGATCGTGGTGACCACCCCGGACTGGAACAGCACCCAGGCGCGTCTGCAGACGTTCTCCCGTGTGGATGGCACATGGCAACCGGCTGCACAGCGCTTTGCAGTCGCGCTCGGGCGGCATGGCAGTGCATGGGGCGAAGGCCTGCATCCGGCGCAGACGCAGGGCCCGCAAAAGCGCGAAGGCGATGGCCGCAGCCCTGCCGGCGTCTTCGCCATCGGCCCGGCCTTCGGCTACCTGACGAGCATCGACAGCACGATGCCGTATCAGGCGATGAGCGCCACCCATTACTGCATGGATGTGCCCAGCTCGCCGCTGTACAACCGCATCGTCGATGCCGCGCAAGTGGGCCAGGCGGCCGTCGCCGGCTCGACCGAACCGATGCGCCTGGATCTGCGCCATGCAGGCGATGCGCGCTACAGCGAGGGCTTCGTGATTGCGCACAATCCCAAGGCCATTCCCGGGCGCGGCAGTTGCATCTTCGCGCACCTGTGGCGGACGCCGGGCCAGTTCACCGCTGGCTGCACCGCCATGGCAGCGGCGGACATGCAACGCCTGCTCGCCTGGTTGAAGCCGGACGATCATCCGCTGTTCGTGCTGTTGCCACGCGCCGAATACGCACGTCTGCACACTGCGTGGCAGCTGCCCGCACTGACCGAGGATGCACCATGAGCACACCGCAGCCTGCGCCGGATGCGACGGGTCTGGTCCGTGTCGTCAGCCGCTGGCAGATCGTCGGCCTGTCGATCAACGATGTCATCGGCAGCGGCATCTACCTGCTGCCTGCCGCGACTGCCGCCCTGCTGGGCCCAATGAGCCTGTGGGCGGTGATGCTGGCGGGCCTGGCGGTGGCCTTGCTGGTGCTGTGCTATGCGCAGGCGGCGAGCTATTTCGATACGCCGGGCGGCAGCTATCTCTACACGCGCGAAGCATTCGGTCCGTTCGTCGGCTTTCAGATCGGCTGGATGATCTGGCTCACCCGCATCAGCTCGGCGGCAGCCTTGAGCAATGGTCTGGCCGACGCAGTCGCGCGGTTCTGGCCTACCGCCGCTCACGATACCGGGGCGCGTTTGCTGGTGGTGGTCGGTTCGTTGGGCCTGCTCACGGCCATCAACGTGATCGGCATGAAATCGGCCGCGCGCACCGGCATCGCGCTGGTGATCGGCAAGCTGGTGCCATTGCTGCTGTTCGTTACCATTGGCCTGTTTTATGTGGATTGGTCGTGGGCGTTTGCCGGCGCCACGCCCGATCTGCGCGACCTGGGCAATCTCGGTGAAGCGGCCTTGTTGCTGCTGTTCGCCTACGCGGGTTTCGAAAACATTCCCGCAGCCGCCGGCGAATACCGCAACCCGCGGCGCGATGTGCCCTTCGCATTGATCACCATGATCGTCACCGTGACCCTGATCTACGCCGCGGTGCAGGTGGTGGCCCAGGGCACGCTGCCGAATCTTGCCGCCTCCCCCACGCCATTGGCAGATGCCGCAAGCCGATTCGGTGGCGAAGCGTTGGCCCTGATTTTGACCGTGGGCGCCACCATTTCCATCCTCGGCACCACCAGCAACACGGTGATGCTCGGCCCGCGCTTTCTGTTTGCGCTTGCACGCGATGGGTATGGACCGGCATTTCTGGCACACGTGCATCCGCGCTTCCATACGCCTGCCGCAGCAGTGGTCACCCAGGGTGTGCTGTCGCTTGCATTGGCGGTGTCGGGATCGTTTACGCAGCTGGCGCTGCTGTCGATGGTCACCCGCCTGTTCGCCTACCTCGGTACCGCCGCAGCGGTAATCGTATTGGCGCGCAGATACCGGCAACGCACCGATACCTTGCGCCTGCCTGGCGGCCCGGCCATCCCCATCGCCGCCGTGTTGCTGTCGCTGGGTTTGCTGGCCAGCGCCAGCTGGCAGAACCTGGCCGCTGCAGGCGTCGCGCTCCTGGTGGGCTGGGTGTTCTATCTGTTTCCGCGCAAGCCAGTGGAGAACAGCGGAGCGCGATACTGAGCCGTTATCAAAGGGAAGTGGACAACGCGCACTCACTCCTCTGCGGGCACTTAGAGCGGCTAACAGAACGTAGCGAGCGGTGGTCAGGTGGGTGCGGACGGCGCGGAGGAACCGGAGTGTACGAGTGGTACATGCCGATTCCGAGCACCGGCCGCGCCCGCCTGGCGGCCGCGCAGTAGTTTTGTTAGCTGCTCTAAAACGTAGAAGGTGGATACGGGACGCACCCGGCTGGCGTCGATGTACTGGCCCCTATCAGCATCTCCGCTTTCGCAGCACACTCGCGCAGCGCTCACGCACGCCTAACTGCAGGCATCCAACGCTGCAGTTCTCTTCTACAAGGGAGCTTGCGATGAAACTGCGCCATGTCTACCGCACCGCCGATCTCGACAGCGCGCAACGCGTGCTGCAGGCCGCGCGAAGCGCCGGCATCGACAACGATGCGCTGTCGTTGATCGCCCGCTCGGATATCGAATTGCAGGCTGTGCCCGACGAACGCAAGGATGCCAAGACCGATTTTCTTCCCGCTGCCGCACGTGGCGCCGCCACCGGCGGTGCGGCTGGCCTGGTGGCAGGGCTGGTCGCCATCGCCGTGCCGCCGATCGGGCTGACCTTGGCCGGCGCGGGCGTCATGGCATTGGCTGGTGCGCTGGTCGGCAGTTGGTCGTCGGCATTGATCGGCGCAACGGTGCCCGACCCGGTCCGCCGTCAGTTCGAAGACGAAATCCAGGCCGGACGCGTGCTGGTGATCCTCGATGCCGAATCCGCCGCATTACAGGATGCCGAGCCAGCCATGCTGGCCGCAGGCGCGACACCCTTGCCGTATGAAGCGGCCTCGGCGATTACCTGAGTTGCCAACCAGGCAACATGCCCGCAGTTCAACGCTGCAGCGATCCGCCGTCGGATGTCGCCGTATTGCACCGCATCCAACCTGCCGCTTTGATGTGCTCCTCACCCATTCTGGCGATGAAATTAACGGCAAGCGACCTACGGTCATCCACACATCCACCAGGGAGACGCGCATGAACGTGCCATATCAGATTCCGGGCCGCGCACCGGACGAAGACCGCAGTCAGAATGTATCGACGTATTGGCGCGAACGCTTCACCGAAGAACCGTATTACACCGAGGGCGATCGCTTTGAAGATTATGAAGGCGCTTACCTGGCCGGCCATGAGGCGCGCATCCGCGATAATGCGCGGGCCTATGACCAGGTGGAGGCCGAGCTGCATCGCGATTGGGAGGCCAAGCGCGGAACCTCCTCGCTGAGTTGGAGCAAGGCGCGGCATGCCGTCAAGCGCGCCTGGGAAAATGCAGCCGATTTCGTGACAGGCGATGATGCACACAAGCGTTAAGGCGACAACGCCACCATCACGTTGGCGTTGTTGCATCCGGCGATCTGCGACAGGTTAGTCGAGTGCCGGCGGCACGCCACGTGTACTACGCCGTGCGCTGTCGGTTTCCATCGCATCGCGGGTGTTTTTCTGCACGGCAACTGCGACGAACAAGCTCAGCGCATAGGCCATCGCATAAAAACCTTTCTCGCTCAGCAATAGAGTGGCGTTGATCAGGCCGATGGTCAGCAGCACCAACGCGATTATCAGCGAGAACCAGCAGATGGCGTAGTACAACCCGGTGACAGGAATCCCATCGGCACGATCACGCACGCTCTTCTGCAACGACACCGATGCGAACAAACCGAACAACAACAGCGTGAAGTAATAGCCCTTCTCGTTGAGCAACATCTGGGCATTCCATAATCCGATCAGATACGCCGCAGCACCCAGCAACAGTGCGGCCCAGGATGCGGCGATAAAAGCAGGCGAGGTTTTTTGCGTGGCCATGGAAACTCCTTTTCATGGTGAAGCGATGCATGACAGACAACGATGTGAGACGCGGACGTCTTGCAGGCAGTGATCTGCAACAAGGGCGGCCTAGGCGGCGTCGTGTAAGGTACTGAAAACCCGACGCGGGACACGTTGCGGGAGGGCTGCAGCGTTACCGCGCCCTATCCCCAGGAGGACCCCATGTCTGTCCGACGTTTGCTTGCCCTGGCCTGTTCGGCCACGCTGTTCACCGCCGGCACTGCAGCTGCCGCGCCCGCAGCCGCCCCCGCGGCCTCCATTCCCAAAGCACAGTGGCCATTTCAGGCCACCACGGTCGCCGACTTCGACGAACCCTGGGCAATGACCTTCCTGCCCGATGGCACGTTGCTGGTGAGCGAAAAGCGCGGCGCGTTGCTGCGGCTGGACCCCAAGACCAGACGCAAGAGCGCCATCACCGGCGTTCCGGCCGTCGCTTATGGCGGCCAAGGCGGGTTTGGCGATGTGCTGGCGCATCCGCGCTTCGCCAAGAACGGACTGGTCTACGTGAGTTATGCAGAGCCGGGCGAGGACGACACACGCGGCGCTGCGGTGGCGCGGGCCAACCTCACACTGGATGCAACCGGCGGTGGCACGCTGTCGGACCTGAAAGTGATCTGGCGCCAGGATCCCAAGGTCACCGGCAATGGTCACTTCGGGCATCGGCTCGCTTTCGGGCCGGATGGCAAGCTATGGATCAGCTCCAGCGAACGGCAGAAATTCACCCCAGCCCAGGACATGAAGGCCAACCTCGGCAAGCTGATCCGGCTCAACGACGACGGCAGCGTGCCGACCGATAACCCCTTCGTTGCAGAGGGTGGCGTTGCCGCGCAGGTGTGGTCGTTGGGTCACCGCAATATTCTCGGGCTGGCCTTCGACGGCAAGGGACGTCTGTGGGAACACGAAATGGGCCCGCTTGGCGGCGATGAGTTGAACCTGATCCAGCGCGGCGCCAACTACGGGTACCCCATCGTCTCCAACGGCGACAACTACGACGGCACGCCGATTCCGGATCACAACACCCGCCCGGAATTCGCCGCGCCCAAGATCAGCTGGACGCCGGTGATCTCGCCGGCGGGCTTTGTGATCTACAGCGGCAAGCAGTTCCCGGCATGGCGCGGGAACGGCTTTATCGGTGGACTGTCGTCGATGGCGCTGGTGCAGGTGTCGCTGGGCGACCAGCCGCGCGAGGTGGCCCGTTACGACATGGGCGCGCGTATCCGCGAAGTGGAGCAAGACCCGGACGGCGCGCTGTGGCTGCTGGAAGACGAAGCCAGCGGCAGTGCCGGGCGTCTGCTCAAACTCACGCCCAAGAGCAAAGCGGCGGTCGAGAAGGACGCTTGATGCATTTGGGCGGATGAGCCGGTACATCTCACTCGATGCACCGGCTGGCGCGATGCCCACATTGAAGAGTGGTCATCGCGCTTGAGCGCCATGTCAGGTGCCGCTTCCTACTCTCGCCGCGGCCAGTCGGTTCGCACTATCGGCATGCGCTGATCAAGCGCTGGCGATGGTGCTGTTGGAGTAAATCACCGACGGGAGAGGACGTAGCCACCACTTCTCCATACAAAGAGCGATGCATCTCCGTGATGGGCTGATCGGCATCCGCAGCCATCACCGCGCAGCGGCAGAGCTAACCATCGAACAGCGACAGTCTTGTGCAACGCGGGTTGCTCGTTCGAATCGCGCAGCGTGCGTTGCGGCGGCGAACCGAATTGCGCCGCTGTCAGCTTTCCAGCAGCTCGAAAGTCACTGCCTCGCCGCTCTTGGCCGACGCGCACACCCACACATCGAACAGACCGGGCTCCGCACCGAAGATACCCTTGTGGTTAGTAAATGCCAGCGCATCGCGCACCAGCGTAAACACCACGTCCTGGCTCTCACCCGGCTGCAGCAACACCTTGCGGAAACCCTTGAGTTCGCGCACCGGGCGTACGCGGCTGGCCACGCGATCGTGCACATACAACTGCACCACTTCCTCGCCTGCGACCTTGCCGGTGTTGGTGACGCGCGTGGTAATGGTCAGCGCGTCATCCCAACCCAGTTGCGCCGCGCTCAACTGCGGCTGCGCATACGCAAACGTGGTGTAGCTCAAGCCATGCCCGAACGCATACAACGGCTCGTTGGGCATCTCGCGCCAGCGCGCCTTGTACTCGGACAGCGCCGGCAATTCCGGGCGGCCAGTGCGCAGATGGTTGTAGAAGTACGGCTGCTGCCCAGTCACCTGCGGGAAGCTGATCGGCAAACGCGCTGACGGATTGTAGTCGCCGAACAGCACATCGGCCACGCCGGTGCCGGTCTGTGTGCCCAGATACCAGGTCACCGCAATCGCATCGGCATCGCGCACCGCACCACTCAAGGCCAGCGCGCGGCCATTGCGCAGCAACACCACCATGGGTGTGCCGGTCGCAGCAATCGCTTCGGCCAGCGCCTGCTGCGCCGTTGGCAAGGTGATCTCGGTGCGCGATTGCGCCTCGCCGCTGAAGCGCTGCGGCTCGCCCAACGCCAGCACCACCACATCGGCCGCCTGCGCGGCATCGATGGCCGCGGAAATACCGCCCGGCAGCGCCTCTTCCAGGCCGCAACCTGGCACAACGCTCAGATATTCGGTGCCGACCACGGCACGCATGCCCTGCTCCAGGGTCACGTAACGCGCTTTGTCGCCGAACAAGGTCCAGCACCCTTCGATGTTCTCGCGGTCCTGCACGAACGGTCCGATCAACGCGATACGCTGGCCGTCCTTCTTCAGTGGCAGCACGGCGCCGTCGTTCTTCAGCAGCACGATCGAACGCCGCGCCGCATCGCGCGACAGCGCATCGTGCGCGGGCAGATGCGCCGTGTCGGCTTCGCGCGCCGGGTCCAGCGAGCGATACGGATTGTCGAATAGCCCAATCGCTTCTTTCAGCTGCAGGATGCGCCGCACGCTGGCGTCCAACGTGGTCATCGGTACCTCGCCGCTTTCCACCAGCGACGGCAGATGTGCGGCGTAGAAACCGCTCTGCATGCTCAGGTCCAACCCGGCCAGGAACGCCTTCTTGGTCGCGTCGCGCTCATCGGCCGCGTAGCCGTGCGCAATCAATTCCATGTCGGCGGTGTAGTCGGAAATCACCACGCCGGGGAACTGCCATTCACCGCGCAGGATCTCGGTGAGCAACTCATGGTTGGCGCTGGCCGGCACACCGTTGATGTCGTTGAAGGAGGACATCACGGTCAATGCGCCGGCATCGAAAGCGGCCTTGAACGGCGGCAGGTGCACATCGCGCAGCGTCTGCGGCGCGATATCGACGGTGTTGTATTCCATCCCCGCGGCCACTGCGCCATAGGCAGCGAAATGCTTGGGCGTGGCCAGCAGGCAATCGTCGGCGGTCAGGTCGCTGCCCTGGAAGCCGCGCACCCGCGCGGCGGCGAACGCCATGCCCAACACGACGTCTTCGCCTGCGCCCTCGGCGCCACGGCCCCAACGCTGGTCGCGGGCGATATCCACCGCCGGTGCGAAGGTCCAGTGGATGCCGGCCGCGGTGGCCTCGATCGCGGTGGCGCGCGCGGTGCGCTCGGCCAGTTCCGGTTCGAAGCTAGCCGCCTCGCCCAGCGGAATGGGGAACACCGTGCGCATGCCGTGGATCACGTCGGCCGCCAGGATCACCGGGATGCCAAGCCGGCTTTCCTCGGTGGCCACCCGCTGGATCAGGCGCCCCGATTCCGCCCCGCCACCATTGAACAAGGTGCCGACCAGGCCCTCGCGGACCTGTTGCAGCACCTCGTCGGCGTTGCGGACATTGGCTTCGGGATTCACGTCCGGCGCGAACGGCCGCACCATGTCGGCGAACACACCCAACTGGCCGACCTTCTCTTCGACGGTCATCCGGGCAATCAGGGTTTCGATGCGATCAGCAGCCATGAGATCCTTGAGAAAACGTTTACATGGCCGGCGATTCTAGCCTGCTGCGGCCGCGGGGGTGCAAGTCTGAAGGCCGGGATTCGAGATTCGGGAGTTGTAGAGGCCGGTTGCACGGCATGTTGCGCGCCAGCGCGTCGGCGGCGCAGCGCTTGGTCCTCCGCGACCCTCGATACACCGAGCTCCCCGCATGCAGCGAGAAGCCAGCAGGGCAGGCGGCTCGCGACAGTCAGCCCGCCCGCTCCCGCTCGATGATCACGCCGACCGCCTGCGCGCCACGCACTGCACCGGGCTTGCTCAGCTTCAACCGCAACCAGCGCACGCCGAATTCGTCCAACACGATCGCCGCACAACGCTCGGCCAGCGTTTCGACCAGCCCGAAATCCGAGCCCTGCACGAATTCGATCAGGCGCTTGCTCACCGCCTTATAGTTCAGCGTATCGGCAATGTCGTCGCTGGCCGCCGGAATGCGGTTGTCGAACCCCATCTCCAGATCGAACCGCAAGGTCTGCCGGATCCGCCGCTCCCAGTCGTAGATGCCGATCAGCGCATCGATGTCCAGGCCTTCAATAAACACTTTATCCATGGGGAATAGGGAGTCGGGAATGGGGAATGGGGAGAAGCAAGGGCGACAACGCACAGCACGGACAGGATCGGGGTAACGCTCTTCCTATTCCCGATTCCCAACTCCCAATTCCCGCGCCGCTGCCAGCGGCCGCAAGCTCGCCATATCCCAACGCGGCGTCACATGCACCGCTGCATCGGCGCGCTCACCGGCTTCCAGCCGCAGCGCGCCGGCGAAGGCGATCATTGCGCCGTTGTCGGTGCACAGCGCCGGGCGCGGGAAACAGACCCGGCCACCGCGGCGTTGCGCGGCCTCCTGCAGCTGCGCGCGCAGGCGCTTGTTGGCGCCCACCCCGCCGGCCACCACCAGCGTGTTGCAGCCGGCCGCGTCCAGCGCGCGCAGGCATTTGATTGCCAGGGTCTCTACCACCGCGTCCTCAAAGCCGCGCGCGATGTCCGCGCGCGTCGTGTCGGACTGGTCGCTGGACCGCCAGGCCAGCAGCACCTGCGTCTTGAGCCCGCTGAAGCTGAAATCCAGGCCGGGCCGGTCGGTCATCGGCCGGGCGAACGTGTGGCGCCCCGGGGTACCGGTCTCGGCCAGTGCCGCCAGCTGCGGGCCGCCCGGATAGGGCAGGCCCATCATCTTGGCGGTCTTGTCGAAGGCCTCGCCGGCCGCATCGTCCAGGGTCTCGCCCAGCACGTCGTAGCGGCCCAGCGCCTTGACCGACACTAATTGTGTATGCCCACCCGATACCAGCAAGGCCACGAACGGCGGCTGCGGCGGGTCGTCTTCCATCAACGGCGCCAGCAAGTGGCCCTCCATGTGATGCACGCCGATCGCCGGCACATCCAGTGCCCAGGCCAGCGAGCGCGCCACCCCGGCACCGACCAGCAAGGCGCCGACCAGGCCCGGGCCGGCGGTGTAGGCCACGCCATCGAGTTCGTCGATGCGCACCCCGGCCTCGCCCAGGGTCTGGCGGATCAGCGGCAGCAGCTTGCGCACATGGTCGCGGCTGGCCAGCTCCGGCACCACGCCACCGTATTCGGCATGCAGCGCGATCTGGCTATACACCGCATGGGCACGCAGCGCCGGCACGCCGGTCAGGGCGGTGTCGTAGACCGCCACGCCGGTCTCATCGCACGACGATTCGATCCCAAGAACTTTCACGGCAACTCGGCAGGCATGGACATGCCGCTATTTTCGCAGTTTTTGGGCTGCGCAGATCGGCCTATGGCGATATGCTGCGCCGCCCCGCCATCGCAGCCATATTCGGCTCGATCACACGCTTTATAGATGCCGTCGCGGGAAATTCTGCCAGGGGCTTGCAGGTCGTTGGCAAGTCGTTATAATGCGCGGCTCGCCGGGGCAACCCGGAAATTCCGTCACGCGAGTCCGCTCGCACCCGCCCGGGGCTCCCGGACGGAAACCCCACTTCTGGAGAACACATGCCCAGCGTTAAAGTCCGCGAGAACGAGCCCTTCGAATTTGCGCTCCGTCGTTTCAAGCGCACCTGCGAAAAGGCCGGCGTGCTGGCCGAAACCCGCAAGCGCGAGTTCTATGAAAAGCCGACCCAGGAGCGTAAGCGCAAGGCTGCCGCTGCCGTGAAGCGTCAGCTGCGTCGTTCCTCGCGCGACGTCACCAAGCGCCAGCGCTTGTACTGATCGAACGCGGTTCCTTGCCGGTGGGGTCTGCGCTGAAGGCGCGACCCGTCGGGAGCGAACCCAAGAGCCGGCACGCGCAAGCGTCGCCGGCTTTTTGTATTGGTCTGTCACAAGGCGTTGCGTCAGAGACATCGGAGCAGTTCACGCGACATGCGTGGTCTCTCCCTGGATAGCTCCACGCGCGCCCTGCCCCCCATTTCGGCCGACGCACACCGCCTTCGACGGCACCTCGGCCTCTCTTCGACACCCACACTCAGGAGTCACCGCATGCCCCTCAAGCAGCAGCTCACCGATGACATGAAGGCCGCCATGAAGTCCGGCGACAAGCACAGCCTGGGCGTGATCCGGCTGATCAACGCCGCGATCAAGCAGAAGGAAGTGGACGAGCGCATCGAGATGGACGATGCCGCCGTGATCGCCGTGCTCGACAAGATGGTCAAGCAGCGTAAGGACTCGGTCACGCAGTACGAAGGCGCCGCACGCGACGACCTGGCGCAGATCGAGCGCGAGGAGATCGTGGTGATCGAACGTTACCTGCCGGCCAAGATGGGCGAAGCCGAAATCGTGGCGGCCATCCAGGCTGCGATCGCCGAGACTGGCGCCAGCAGCCCGGCCGATATCGGCAAGCTGATGGGCGCGCTCAAGCCCAAGCTGGCCGGTCAGGCCGACATGGGCGTGGTCTCGACCCTGGTCAAGCAGCACCTGGCCGGCTGATGTCACCGCAGTGCCCTGCGCCACGGCCAGGGCACTGCGGACGGACGGTGCGCAGTGCAGCGCTGCATCGCCGCCTGGCGGTGACGGGTCAAGCGGTGGACGTACCACCGGGCTGTCATGCCGCAATCCGGTCTTCCACAGACACGCCCGTGTTACCTGCGCAACACGCAAGGCACCCAGTATGGCGCAACACCGCGTTCAAGCGCGCCTGGCCACTGTGCGGCCAAAGCGCTGCACTGTCTCTGCGCCCCTGTCATCGCGCGGGCGCCCGGGAGATCGCCAAGCGTGCGTCCCGAACAATGCACACACGCACCACGTGCACAGTAAAGTCCCTGGGCCCACACAAAAAGCACGCCGCGACCGGCAACTGGCAGGCCACGCTGGCCGGCGGCGGCACAGGCCACTACCTCACCCTCCACTTGCGCGCGTTCACCCGTTCTTCGATGCGCCCCTGCTAGAACGGGTGCGCCAGCGCAGGCACGGGCAAGGTCTTTCCGCATACCGACCTTGCTCTGCGGTCACCTGCGCGCCCAACGGTATGCGCCAAGGATTCTCCCGCCGGTGACGACGCTTTCATCCGCTTATCTGCACAAGCATCTGAGCCGTCTGCAGCGCAGCGTGCCGATGGCATTGCTGAACCGTTTTATCGAGATCGACGTGATGACGCAGGCAGCGTCGTTGTCGTTCTATGCGCTGCTGTCGCTGGCGCCGCTGTTGGTGCTGCTGTTGTGGCTGACCGCCTCGCTCTATCCGCCCGCGCAAGAGGCACTGGTGCAGCAGGTCGCGCAATTGGCTGGCGGCAGCGCTGCCGACGTGGCCCAGACCATCATTCGCAATGCCACCGACCAGCCTGGCGTTGGCTCGTTGGCCGGCCTGTGGAGCACGCTGCTGCTGTTCATCGGCGCCACGGCGGTATTTGCGCAATTGCAGAACGCCTTGAACCTGATCTTCCGCACCGACAAGCAACGCCTGGACGGTCTGATGGCGTGGCTGAAAAAGCGCGTGTTTTCGTTCGGCGTGATCCTGGCACTGGGGTTTTTGCTGATCGTATCGATGATCGCCACCACTGCATTGCAGGTGGTGTTCGCGCGCCTGCCGTCGGTGTTGCCGGCAGTGGGCTATGTCACCACCCTGGCGCTGTATTCGTTGGCGTTTGCCTTTCTGTATCGCTACTTGCCCGACCGCACGGTCGATTGGCGCCAGGCGTTCCTGGGCGGTGCGATCACCGCGTTGTTGTTCGCACTCGGCCGCTATGCCATTGGCGTGTACATCGCCACCGCCGCGCCAGGCAGCGCGTACGGCTCGATGGGGACGCTGGTCATCCTGTTGGTGTGGATGTACTACGCCTCGGTGGTGTTCTTCGTCGGCGCCTTGATCACCGCGGTGATCGATGAGCGCGTGCGCTCGCATCGCAAATTACGCGAAGCCGGTGTAGACCCGGAACATCCGCCGGTGATCGTGCCGCCTGCCGATGCGGCGTCTGCATCTTCAGCGTCGGTGTCGGAAGCGCTGCCACGCGGCTGAGCGCGGCGGCAGTTCCTGCATCGCGGGTGTCCTTGGCGGCCGCCGGGACCGGGTGCCGGCAGGCCGCTGCGATATCCTAGCGGGATGGCCCGCATCCCCGACGCATTCATCGACGAACTGCTTGCACGCACCGACATCGTCGAAGTGGTGGGCGGTCGCGTGCCGCTCAAGCGCCAGGGCAAGGAATATTCGGCGCGCTGCCCGTTCCATGACGAGCGCTCGGCCTCGTTCACGGTCTCGCCGACCAAGCAGTTCTATCACTGCTTCGGCTGCGGGGCGCATGGCACGGCGATCAGTTTTCTGATGAATTACGACCGCCTCGAGTTTCTCGATGCGGTCGACGAGCTGGCCAAGCACGCCGGCATGGAAATCCCGCGCGAGACCCAGCAACGCACGCCGCAACAGCAGGACGACAGCCGCGAGCTGTATTCGGCACTGGAAGCGGCCACCAAGTTCTTTCAGCGCCAGCTCGAAGGCAGCGCGCGCGCGGCCGAGTATCTGGATGGGCGCGGCGTGGACGCCGACAATCGTGCGCGTTTCCAGATCGGCTATGCCCCCGATGGCTATAGCGCATTGAAGGACACCCTGGGCACTGATGCGCGGCGCATGAGTGTGCTCGAGCGCGCCGGGCTGTTTTCCAAGAACGACCGCGGCCATGTCTACGACAAGTTCCGCGATCGGGTGATGTTCCCGATCTTCGACCGCCGCGGCCGCGTCATTGCCTTCGGCGGACGCATCATGGGCGCGCCGGCCGATGGCCGCGACCCGGGGCCGAAATACCTCAATTCGCCGGAAACCGCGCTGTTCCACAAGGGCCGCGAGTTGTACGGCCTGTGGCAGGTGCGCCAGGCCAATCAGAAGATCGAGCGGCTGATCGTGGTGGAAGGCTACATGGACGTGGTCTCGCTGTTCCAATTCGGCGTGACCCAGGCTGTCGCCACGCTGGGCACCGCAACCACGCCCGAACATGCGGAGCTCTTGTTCCGCAACGCGCCGGATGTGTATTTCTGCTTCGACGGCGACAACGCCGGGCGCAAGGCCGGCTGGCGCGCGCTTGAATCGGTGCTGCCGCGCATGAAGGATGGTCGCCAGGCGTTCTTCCTGTTCCTGCCCGATGGCGAAGACCCCGACACCATCGTGCGCAAGGAAGGCGCGCAGGCCTTCGATCAGCGCCTGAAACAGGCCACGCCGCTGTCGCAGTTCTTCTTCGACGAAATGTCGCGCGACATCAACCTGCACACGCTCGACGGCAAGGCACGCTTGGCCGAACGTGCGCGCCCGATGCTGGCGCAGATCCCCGAGGGCGCGTTCGGCGATCTGATGAAGCAGGAACTCTCACGCCTGACCGGGGTGGGTGCGAATGCGTCTGCGCAACAATCTGCATCCAAGCCGCGGCCGCCTGCACGCATGAGCGCACCCACGCAGAAGCGCAGCCTGGTACGTGCATCGATTGCCATCCTGCTGCAACAGCCGTCATTGGCGATGAGCCTGGAGGGCGACCATGATTTTTCCGGATTGCGCCTGCCTGGTATCGACTTGTTGATGGAGTTGCTGGACCTGGTCCGGCAACGCCCCGAGATCAGCACCGGCGCGCTGCTGGAGCACTTCGCCGAGCGCGAGGAACTGGTCGCGCTGCAGAAGCTGGCCGCGCAGGAGCTCCCCGGCGACGAGCACAGTTGGGCGATCGAGCTGCACGACGTCGTCGCCCAGCTCGACAAGCAATTATTGCGTCAGCGTGTGGAAGAACTGCAGACCAAACAGCGCGCGCAAGGGCTGGACGACACCGACAAATACGAGATGCGCGAACTGCTCAAGGCACTTGCAGCGTTGTGATGCACTTTTCGCTGGCGTCATGTCAGGGCAAGCAATGTCGCACCGCCGCGCTGACCGGCGCGCAATCGCCGGCCCGGTCCAGCGTCGGGCATCTTGCAATCGCCGATCACCCCTGAAGGCCAACGCGCGCGTCCGCACGTCGTTGGCCGTTGCTGGCACTAGAGCCGCTTGAACAAGGTGTTTGCCATGGACTCGAGCACGGCAACAGTGGTCTGCGCATCCTGCACATCGCTGACCTCGATCTGGCGGGCATGCGTGACTAGCCGGTCGATCAAGGCATCGCGCGCTTGCTGCTCGATTGCGTCGGCCTGTTGGCACTGCTGCTTCCAGGTCACCGGCGCGATCGGCTCGGCGATCAAGCTATGGCAGGCCGTGGTGTGCTGCACCTTCATCTGTTCGAAAAATTGCTCGATCCCCGTGGGTATGCCGACAGACGTCCCCCGTCAACGACTGATTGTCGATCTGGCAATAGCTGACGGTAGATGCCTTGGCGTTGAGGATCGCCAGATCCACGAGCAGATCGATCTCGCGGATCTTGGCATTGCCGTACAGCGTCCTGATCTGATTCAACATCGGAATTTCCCAGGCGTGCGGTACGCAATCGAGCGTATTCCACAGATCGGCGTTCCAGATCTGGTATGGCTTTTCGCCCGCACCCGGCGATGGCAAGATCGCCGCGAACAGCGCAGCGAAACCTGCGTTGCCCGGCGTTGCGCCTGCAGTGGGGTAGCAATAGACCTGGTCGAAGCCGCTCAGTTCTCCATGGGTCTTCAACCAGGTCGCCAGCGTTGGCGAGAGCGCACCGGCCAGACTGTGTCCAGTGAAGATCACCGTCGCGCCGGTGTTGCCCAAGGCTTGCAGAAATTCGACCAGGGCCGTGTTGGGCGCCAGCGCAGTCTGCGGACTCACCATCGTCAGCAGATGCCACACACCCGTGGCGGTGCCCATCGAGATCGTCACGCCCTGCGGGTCGACGGGCTTCTTCAGCGCCACAGGTGCACTGCTTGCCAACGGATCGAAGCTGGCGAAATCGACGCTGGAAACGACATCGAAATCCTCGCCGAACCAATCGTAGAGCGAACTGGGATTGGTGGCGCTCAGTGCGACCACATAGGCGTCGCCGACGCCTGGCATCGCAGCGGTATGCTCCACATACATGACGTTGCCGGACAACACCGAACCCGGCGCCTGCCAGACCTGCGGCCCCCAGACCAGTTGCCAGTCGCCAATGACCTTTTGGTTTGAAGATGAAGAGGAGGTGTCAATCAGCATTTGCTGGCAGTCCGCCTGCAGCATGGATTGAGGGCCCGAACACGTGCTGACCCAATTGGCCAGGCTCGACAACGCGAAGGTCTGTTGGAATTGATCGTAGGGCATGACGCACCTTTCCCTGTGGTCGCTAGAAAACGTCGAATGACCTACCTCCCCTGACGGAGGGGCCGCCTGCAGCTGCGTGCCGTGGGCAAGTGCTGAAGAAAGGTAGCAATACCGGGCTGTGCAAACTGCGACCGGCACGTAATTTCGAAACGACTTGCGTGGCTGGCGCATGTCGCTGCAACGCCACGTCGGCGACGATGCCTTAGCGAACGACTGACTCTACAATGCGGGGTGCGTTCAACAGTCTCTTGCCCCGGTTTCACACGATGATCAAACATTGGTTGGCGCGATTGCGCATCGATCCTTTCACCCTTGCATTGCTGTGCACGGTCGCGCTTGCCTCGCTGTTACCGGTTTCGGGTACCGCCGCCGCGGTCATGGACGATGTCACCGATGTGGCGATCGCCGCGCTGTTCTTCCTGCACGGCGCGCGGCTGTCGCGCGAAGCGGTCAAGGCAGGCGCGCTGCATTGGCGTCTGCATCTGGTGATTCTGAGCTGCACCTTCGTGTTGTTCCCGCTGCTCGGGCTGTTGTTCAAACCACTCGCGCACCTGGCACTGACACCGGAGCTGTATATCGGTGTGCTGTTCCTGTGCGCGCTGCCGTCCACGGTGCAGTCCTCGATCGCGTTCACTTCGATGGCGCGCGGCAACGTGCCAGCCTCGGTCTGCGCGGCCTCGCTTTCCAGCCTGCTGGGCGTGTTTTTTACGCCATTGCTGATGGGCGCGCTGGTCGGCAGCCAGGGCGCCATGGCGCATCCGGCCGAGGCGATCGGCAAGATCCTGCTGCAGTTGCTGGTGCCATTTCTGGCTGGCCATTTCATGCGTCCATGGATCGGCGGTTGGGTCGAACGCCACCGTGCCGTGCTGCGTTACACCGACCAGAGCACCATTTTGCTGGTGGTCTACACCGCCTTCAGTGCATCGGTGAACGAAGGGCTGTGGCAAAAGACGCCGTTGCCCGCGTTGCTGGCGGTGATCGGCGCCGCAGCGCTGTTGCTGACCACGGCAATGCTCTCGATCACCTTCGTCGCGCGACGCCTGCACTTCAGCCGCGCCGATGAAATCGCCATCGTCTTCTGCGGCTCGAAGAAGAGCCTGGCCACCGGCGTGCCGATGGCCAAGGTGATGTTCGCCGGGGGCGGCCTGGGCGCGATCGTGTTGCCGATCATGCTGTATCACCAATTACAGCTGATCGTGTGCGCCTTCGTGGCCGCACGTTATGCACGCAGCGCGCCGGGCGAGCCGCAGGGTGCAACCGGGCGCCATTGACGATGGGCCACGCCAGCGCCCACCGCTGCGTATCGCGTGACAGCAGTTCGCATCGCCGGCAGATCCAGGGCGTAAGCAGAGATACAACATTCACTGACTCCTGCATCGGCGCGCAAGCGCTCGCTGGAGTGCTCGATCGATCTCCTGCCGCCCCACGGTGATGACCATGACGCTGTCGCTTCGACGCCCCTCCACGTCCGTGATCGCGCTGCTGGCGGCGCTGGTCACGCTCACTGCCTGCGACAAGCCCGCCCCGCCTGCGCCTGCGCCACCCGCACAGGCGGCCAAAGCGTCATCCACGCCGGCACCCGCTGCCAGCATCGCCTGGCGCGAGGGCGACGTGGATGACGCCTTTGCCGAAGCCAAGGAAAGCGGCAAGCCGATCCTGTTGTACTGGGGCGCGGCCTGGTGCCCGCCCTGCAACAGACTCAAGGCCACACTGTTCAAGGACCCGGCCTTCATCGCGCGCACCCAGCAATTCGTCGCCGTGCAGCTGGACGGCGATTCCGAAGGCGCGCAGGCCTGGGGCGAGCGCTTTGGGGTGAAGGCCTATCCCACCATCATCGTGCTGCGCCCGGATCGCAGCGAAATCACCCGTCTGGCCGGCAATGCCGATAACGCGCGTCTGGCCGAAGTGTTGCGGGTTGCGGCCAAGAGCACCAGCACCGCCCAGCAATTGCTCGACAAGGCGCTGCACGCGCCGCAACAGCTGAGCGCGGACGATTGGGCCGTGCTCGGCGACTATGACTGGGGCACCGACGACCGGCTGATCAAACCCGATCATGCTGCCGAGGTGTTCACCCGGCTGTCGACATCCGCGCCACAGCCGGCACTGCAACGCAGCTTCGCCCTGGCGGCCATTAGGGCCGCCGAGCGCCCGCCGGCTGCCAGCCCCGCCCATCGCAAGCTGCTGGAAGCAGTGCTGGCCGACCCGCCTGAGGTGCGCGCCAATGTCGGCACGCTGAGCTATATGCCCGCGCGCCTGATCACCGCGGCCAGCAACGATCCGGGCGTGCGCGCCACGCTCTCCAACGCCCTGATTCAGGCCTTGGACAAAGCCTACGCCGATACGTCACTGCCCATTCCCGACCGGCTTGGCACCGTGTACCCACGCATCCAGCTGGCACGCTTGGCAAAAGGTCAGCCCACCGAACCCGGCGCCAAAGGCCCGAAACCGCCGCTTCCGAACGATGTGGTCGACCTCGTGCATCAACGCGTGCAGTGGGCCACCGACACGGCCAAGACCGATGAGGAACGCCAATCCACCATCAGCACAGCCGCCGCGTTACTGAGCGAGGTAGGCGATAGCAGCGGGGCAGAGCAATTGCTGTTGGCAGAGCTCTCGCGCAGCAAGACGCACTACTACTACATGTCCGAGCTGGCGGATCTAGCCGAACAACGCGGCGACAAGAAGACCGCACTGTCCTGGCTCAAGAAGGCCTATGAAAGCGCGCAAGGCCCCGCCACGCGCGTGCAGTGGGGCGTGATGTATGTGGATGGTCTGATCCGGCTCAGCCCTGACGACACCGCCGGCATCGAGAGCGCCACCACACAGGTGATCGGCGAGCTGGCGGACCAACCGGATGGTTACCGGCAACGCACCCGTCAGCGCTTCGCCACGCTCGGCACCGCACTCAAGACCTGGAGCAAGCAGCACCACCGGGAAGGCAGCGCAGTGCTGGCGCGCCTGCAACAGAAAATGCAGTCCAGCTGCGATAGCAAAAACGCCAACGACTGCGCCAGCTGGCTGAGTTGACTCGGCACAGCGTTGCCGTTGGGCAACAGGTGATGGATCAACAAGGTTCCTCAGCCAGAAACTGCGGCGTCTGCTGACGTGGACGCCGCTGGTGACCTCGACACGGCGCACTTGGCCTCTCTGCCAGGAAGATTCCCGCCCAAATTCCGCATGCGCTACAGGCGCATCGCACAGGAAGCGCAGGTTGCTCAGGCGTGCTTGGCGGCAGACCTACCGCGCTGCCGCTCGCGCCACCGTGGCGGCTAGCGCACCCACGGCAGCAGCAGATGATCGACCATCAGGAAGGCGAATAGCGCCATCAGATAGACGATGGAATAGCCGAACATCTTCATCGAAAACAGTTCGTCCGGCGGGTCGAGCATGCGCCAGGCGTACCAGAGGAACACCACGTTGAGCACCAACGCACCGCCCAGGTAAAACATCCCGCTCATACCCACCGCCACCGGCAGCAAGGTCACGAGCGCCAACAGCACCGTGTACACCAGGATCTGCTTGCGCGTGTGCGGCACGCCGTGGGTCACCGGCAACATCGGGATCGCCGCCTTGGCGTAATCGGCGCGGCGAAAAATCGCCAGCGCCCAGAAATGCGGCGGCGTCCAGATGAAGATGATCAGCACCAGCAGCGAGGCGTTGATCCAGTCGGCGCTGGTCGGCAACCCGGTCACCGCGGCCCAGCCCAGCATCGGTGGCGTGGCGCCGGCCAGCCCGCCGATCACGATGTTCTGCGAGGTCGCGCGCTTCAGGTACACGGTGTAGATCACCGCATAACCGATCAGCGAGGCGAAGGTCAGCACCGCGGTGATGACATTCACCCACACCACCAGGATGGTCATGGAGATCACGATCAGCGCGCCGGCGAACACCAGCACCTGCCATGGCTGCACCTTGCCCACCACCAGCGGGCGCCATGAGGTGCGCGCCATCTGGGCGTCGATCTTGGCGTCGAGCAATTGGTTGATCGCTGCCGCCGCTGAAGCCGCCAGCCAGATGCCCAGGAAGCCCAGCGCGCCGGTGCGCACCTGCAGCCAGGTGGGCATGTCGGGGATGGCCAGGAACATGCCCACCAGCGCGGTGAACACGATCAGTGCCACTACCTTGGGTTTGGTCAGATCCCAATAATCGCGTGCGCTGACAGCCATGCTCACTCCGGCGCGCGCAGCCGCGCCAGCAGCGAGACCAGCACGAACAACAGTGCCACCGCGCCGCCGTTATGCATGACCGAGACCTCCAGCGGCAACGCCAGCTTCACGTTGAGCATGCCCAGCGTCACCTGCACGGCCACCAGCAACGCCAGCGCACCTGCCCACACCCGCATGCCCGGCGAACGCGACAAACGCCACGCCAGCCACCACAGGTACAGCGCCGTCGCAATCGCCCACAGCCGGTGCGCCATCTGGATCGCGATACGCGCCGCGCCATCGAGCACGCCGCCTTCGTAATCCACCCCGATGCCGCGCCAAAGCGTGAAGCCTTCGCGGACATCGTGCGGCGGCCACCACTGACTGACGCAACGCGGGAAATTATCGGCCGACCAGCTGCCGCCGCCGCAGGCCAGCGCGGCGTAGTTGGCGCTGACCCAGCCGCCGAATGCGATCTGCAGGCCCAGCACCGCCACGCCCAGGCGCAGCAGCCACTTCAGCCGCGAGGCGTCGGCCAGCGTGATCGGCAAGTGGGTCGCACGCCAGGCCATCCACACCAACAGCGAGAACATCAGCATGCCGCCCAGCAGGTGCCCCATCACCACGATGGGCTTGAGCAGCAGCGTCACCGTCCACATGCCCAACAGCGCCTGGAAGATCACCACCGCCAGCGTCAGCACCGCCGCGCGCGCGAGATCGATGTTGCTCCAGCGCAGCGCGGCCAACAGCAGGATCGCCTCGCCGCCGATCGCCACGCCGAAGGCCACGTTGTGCCAGCCGGACATGTAGAGCGGGATCGACAACGCCACCAGCACCGCGGCCGACACCACCTGCGCAATGCCCATGCGGCGGCGACGCACCGCCAGCAACGACAGCACCAGCACTTCCACGCCCAGCGCGCCAGCCAGGAAACGGTGCACCTGCTCGCGCCAGGCCTTGTGCGATTCCAGCGGGCGGATTTTGCTGGCCCCGTGCGTGTTGGCCTCGTCGCTGGTTTGCGGCCAGGTCACACGGCCGTAGCAGGTCGGCCAGTCCGGGCAGCTCATGCCGGCATCGGACAGCCGCACGAACGACCCGAACAGGATCGTGCTCGCAGTGAACAACGCCGCCAGCCAGGCCATGCGATGGAAGTGACGGAACAATGCCGGTGGCGCAAACAGATTCATCGAAACGGGCTCACATCAGTTTCAGCAGCTTGACCAGATCCGAGCGCAGACCGGCCGGGTCGAAGCCGGGGGCATAGCGCAGAATCACGAAGCCGTTGGGGTCGATCACATACACCGGCACGCCGGCCGCATCGGTACTACGCGGCAACGCCTGCCGCAGGTGGACATCGTCACGCAGCACGCGCAATTCAGGCATCGGGGGCAGCCCGGCTGGCGGCGCGCCGATCCACAGCACCTCCACCTTGTCGGCACGGTGCCCCAGCAGTTGCCACACCTTGTCCAGTTCGGCGGCCAACGCCACGCACTGCTGGGTACAATTGACCGGCGGTACCACCGCAATGCGCCAGATGCGCTCGCTCGGTGCCCACGTATACGGCTGCCCGTTCGCACGCACCGGCACCAGCGCACGCAGATCCGCAGGCGGCTTCAGCAGTTCGCCGTTGTTGCGCATTGCTGCAGGCTGCCATCCGGAGAAGCGCAGCACACCGGCCAGCAACATCGAGCCGAAGAACAGCGCCGCCAGGGCAATCAGCATCCTGCGACCGCGTTTGACCGAGTGCGGCGTGGCCGATGTGGAGGAGGTCATGGCGGCGATTTTCTCATGCCGCAGGCGTCAGTGCCCGCGGCCGCGGCAGCGCGCACGCCATGTCAGCAGCGTCGCGGTCGCCAGTACCGCGGCGGCCAGCCCGAACCATTGCACCGCGTAACCCAAGTGCCGCGCGGGTGGCAGCGTATTCGGCAGTATTTCCAGATCGCGTACATAGCCAACCGGCAGCGCAGGGTCCAGGCGCAACACCTGCGACGAAATGTCGCGCCTGCCAAGCGTGCTGCGCAGGGTCGTTACGTCCAGGCGTGTGGCCAACCAGGTCTGCGGAGCGCCCCCCGGCGCCAATGCCGGCCCGATCGCCAGCCCCGCCGATGGCGGTGCGCTCAACAGTCCTTCTACGGCCTGTCGGCCATCCAGTGCAACGATGCTGGGCAACTGGCGATCGGCCGGCAATGGCAGCCAGCCCAGATCGACCAGCATGCTTGTCGATACGTCTTCTGGCGCTGCCAGTTGATACGCACGCACACCGGCACGCCCGGCATGCAGCTGATTGTCCAGCAAGACCAGTTGCGGCAAAAACCGCACGCGCCCACGCACCCATGCCAGATCGTGCGGCGTCGCTAGCGCCTGCGCCAAGGGCAGCGTGGTATCGCGCACATGCGCGGCACGGTACAGCAAGGCTTGCTTGCTATGCATCCGCTGCAACTGCCAGTGACCAAGCGCGGCAAAACCCGCGCTCATCAGCAGAGCCAGACACCAGCCGACTACCGCCGTGTGCTTGCGCGTCATGACAAGCGACGCAAAAAGGCGTGCAATGGCATCACCACACCGACTGCACCCGGGGCTGTTGTGAACGATTCGCTCAAGACGCTGCTGATTGTCGCCTTCCTGATCGTGATCCTGTGGAACCTGGGCGCCGGCCTCTACTACCTGCTCACCGATCGCGGCCAGACCAAGCGCACCGTCAACGCACTGACCTGGCGCATCGGTCTATCGGTTGCGTTGATCGCCATCGTGATCCTCGGCATTTATACCGGCTGGATCAAGCCGCATGGCATCGGCCGCTGAGGGGCCGGGAATGGGGAATCGGGAATGGGGAATCGTAAAGGCAAAAGCGGGCTCGCTCTTGCGATTCCCGATTCCCGATTCTCAAAGGACATACACGAACAGGAACAGCGCCAGCCACACCACGTCGACGAAGTGCCAGTACCACGCGGCCGCTTCGAAGGCGAAGTGGTTGTCGCGGGTGAAGTGTCCCTTGGCTGCGCGTAGCCACATCACTGCCAGCATGATGGTGCCCAGCAGCACATGCATGCCGTGGAAGCCGGTGAGCATAAAGAAGGTTGAGCCGTAGATCCCTGAGCCCAGGGTGAGATTGAGCTCGGTATAGGCGTGGATGTATTCCTCCGCCTGCAGGAACAGGAACACGCAGCCCAGCAGTACGGTCAACCCCAGCCACAACAATAGCGCGCCGCGGCGCCCGCCCTTGAGTCCGTGGTGGGCGATGGTCAAGGTCACCCCGGAGCTGAGCAGGATCAACGTATTGATCAGCGGCAAACCCCAGGCCGCAATGGTCTGGAACTGCCCGCCGATCGTGCCCGGGCCGCTGGTCGGCCAGGCTGCCGAATAGCCGTTCCACAGCAATTCGTTGGTCATCACACCGTCGCCCTCGCCACCCAGCCAGGGCAACGTCAGCACACGCGTGTAGAACAGCGCACCGAAGAAGGCGCAGAAGAACATCACCTCGGAAAAGATGAACCACACCATCCCCATGCGGAACGAGCCATCCACCTGGCGGTTGTAATGCCCGGCATTGGATTCGCGGATGACATCGCCAAACCACATGAACAAGGTCGCCAGCAGCATTGCCACGCCGGCGAAGAACGTCCATCGCCCCCATGCCGCGTCGTTGAGCCAGCTGGCCACGCCGATCATCATCACGAACATCGCAATCGACCCGACAAAGGGCCACTTACTCTGGCTCGGGACGAAATACGCGTCGGCGTTGGGACTGTGATCGGCCATGGCGTTGCTTCCGTGTCGTGGTGCGTGTGGATGAGGACTCAGGGTGCGGCACGCGGCACGCCGGACGTGCCACCGCCCTGCAGTTCCGAGGTCAGCGCGTCGTTGCGATAGAACGTGTAGGACAAGGTAATCGTGGTGACTTCCGGCGGCAGTGCGGGGTCGACGATGAAACGCAGCGGCATGTCGCGCGTTTCGCCAGCCTGCAAGGTCTGCGCGGTGAAGCAGAAACACTCGGTCTTGTTGAAATAACCCGATGCGCGCGCTGGCGCAACCGATGGCACCGCACTGCCCACCACCGCCCGCGCACCATCGTTGCGCGCGAAATACAGCGCTTCGTTGAGCTCGCCCGGCACCACATCCATCGTCATCTGCTCGGGATGAAAGGTCCACGGCAGTTTGGAATTGACCCCGCCATCGAACTCGACACGCACCGTGCGCTTACCGGCGGCAGGTGGCGAACCTGCGTTTGCGCGGCTGCTGCCGGGCGCGCGCTCCATGCGGATTCCAAACACTTTCTCGCAGGCAATCCGGTACAGCGGCACCAGGGAGAACGTCAGCACGAACACACCCAACACCACGCCGAGTAGCTTGAACAAGCCGGCCGTCGGTGCGTGTGCGGGCACGCGTGCAGTCACCGACCGATGACTCCCGAAGCAATGAAGCCTGCATAGATCAGCAGCGCGACGATGCCGACCGTTATCGCAGTGCGACGCACAGCGCGGCGCTGTTGCGCCTGACGTTCCGCTGCAGATAACAGACGCGTCACCGCCGGCTCCGAGGCGGACTCAGTGACCGATGTCTTCATGCGCAAGGTCTCCAGGCTTGATCACCGGTGGTACGGTGAAGGTATGCGCCGGGGCAGGCGACGGCACGGTCCATTCCAGACCTTTGGCACCTTCCCAGGCGCGCGCATCTGCCCGTGCGCCGCGACGCAGCGAAGACAGCAGGATCGCGGCCATCAGGAACGGCGTAACGAACATGCCGAACGCACCGATCGAACTGACCAGGTTCCAGTCGGCGAACACCACGTTGTAATCGGGAATGCGCCGCGGCATGCCGGCCAATCCGAGGAAGTGCTGCGGAAAGAACAGCAGGTTGACGAACACCATCGTCCACCAGAAATGCACTTTGGCCCAGGTCTCGTTGTACATCCGCCCGGTCCACTTGGGCCACCAGTAATACACCGCCGCAATCAGTGCGAACACCGCACCGGTCACCAGCACGTAGTGGAAATGCGCCACCACGAAATAGGTGTCGTGATACTGGAAGTCCGCCGGTACGATCGCCAGCATCAGGCCGGAAAATCCACCGATGCTGAAAAGGATCACGAACGCCACCGCCCACAACATCGGCGATTCGAAGGTCAGCGAGCCTTTCCACATCGTGCTGACCCAGTTGAACACCTTCACCCCGGTCGGGATGGAGATCAGCATGGTGGCGAACATGAAATAGATTTCGCCACCCAGCGGCATGCCCACGGTAAACATGTGGTGCGCCCACACGATGAAGCTCAGGAACGCAATCGCTGCGATGGCGTAGACCATCGCCTGATACCCGAACAACGGCTTGCGGCTGAAGGTGGGGATGATTTCGCTGACCACGCCGAAGGCCGGCAGGATCATGATGTACACCTCGGGATGCCCGAAGAACCAGAAGATGTGCTGATACATCACCGGGTCGCCGCCGCCGGCCGCGTTGAAGAAGCTGGTGCCGAAAAACTTGTCGGTCAGCAACATGGTCACTGCGCCGGCCAGCACGGGCATGACCGCAATTAGCAGGAAGGCGGTGATCAACCAGGCCCAGCAAAAGATCGGCATCTTCAACAGATCGATGCCCGGCGCGCGCATGTTGAGCACGGTGGCGATGATGTTGATCGCGCCCATGATCGAACTGACGCCGGCCACATGGATCGCAAACACGCTGAAGGCCACGTTGTAGCCGCCCTGCAGCGACAGCGGCGGATACAGCGTCCAGCCGCCGGCGGGCGCACCGCCGGGCAGGAACAGGGTCAGCAACAACAGGGTGAAGGCCACCGGCAGCAGCCAGAACGACCAGTTGTTCATGCGTGGCAACGCCATGTCCGGCGCGCCGATCTGGAGCGGAATCATCCAGTTGGCCAGGCCCACGAAGGCCGGCATCACCCCACCGAAGATCATCACCAGCGCATGCACGGTGGTCATCTGGTTGAAGAATTCGGGTTTGACGAACTGCAAGCCGGGTTGCATCAATTCGGCGCGGATCACCACGCTCATCGCCGCGCCGATGATGAACATCACGAAGGAAAACAGCAGGTACAGCGTGCCGATGTCCTTGTGATTGGTCGAAAAGAACCAGCGCTCGACGAAACCGGGCTGGTGGTGTCCGTGGTGATCGACTGCGGTATGCGCCATGACGGAACGACCTCTACGAAACGGGCGGTTGCGAGCGATTAAAGAACGGCGGTCGGTGTTGCAGCTTGGGCCGGTGCTACGCCAGGCGCAGTGTCACCGACGGGCGTTGCTGATGCAGCGGCCGGCGGCGCGGCAGCTGGAGCCGTCGGCGCCGCTGCGGGAGCAGTGCCTGACGCGCTACGGCGCGACGCCAGCCAGCGCTGGAATTCAGCCTTGGGGAGCGCTTCCACCACGATCGGCATGAAGCCATGATCCTTGCCGCATAACTCGGCGCACTGTCCGCGATATACGCCCGGTTGTTCGATGTTGGTCCAGGCTTCGTTGACGATGCCGGGAACCGCGTCCTGCTTCCAGCCCAGCGCAGGTACCCACCAGGCGTGGATCACATCGTCGGCAGTAATCACGAAACGGATCTTGGTATTGACCGGCAGCACAAGGCGGTTATCGACGTCCAGCAGGTAGTGCGGCTGCGAGGCCACGGTCGGGCGCTCGCCGCTTTGCCGGATACGATCGGATTCGCGTGCCAGGCGACTGGTAAATTCCACGCCCTGGCCGAGATACTCGTATTTCCACATCCACTGATAGCCGGTCACCTTGACCGTCATTTCCGATTCGCGGGTGTCGTACATCGCAATCAGCTTTGCCGTCGCCGGCCAGGCCATCGCAATCAGCACCAGCACCGGCACCACTGTCCACAGTATTTCAGCGGTGGTGTTGTGACTGAATTGCGCAGCCACCGCGCCTTTGGACTTGCGGAACTTGAAGATCGCATAGCCCATCGCCGAGAACACCAGCGCGCCAATCACCACGCACACCCACAGGGCCACCATGTGCGCCTCGTAGGCCATGCGCGCGGTCTGGGTCACGCCGCGACCCATATTGAGCTGCCACTCCTTGGGATCGGCCGATTGCGCCCAGGCGGCCGACGCGCTCAGCAGCGTGGTCATCGCCAGGCCTGTGCGGGTGTAAATGCTCATCGACTTCCAGCTGCTGCGTTGCGTCATTGCCTAGACCCTTACGTCATCGGTGACGGCCATTGGCGGCCGCGAGCAAGCGTTTCAGCGTCGTTGCCAGTTCCACACGTTCGGCCGGCCCGAGAAAACTTCCAATCTCGATCTGCTTGCCGCTGCTGACCAACAACACCCTGTCGTCGCGTTCCATGCAAAGCCGCACCCAGTGCGGATGTGCCTGGAACGCTGGTGGCGCATGCCCGGACGGAAACACCTCGACAACGGCCTCTCCCACCCGGATCGCTTCTTCGCGCTCGCCACTTCGCCACAACTGCCGTAGCGCCAGCGCCACCACACTACTGTGCAACAGGGCGAACACCGGCGCGAACGCATTGCCGGTCCACCACCCCAGGCCTGCAAACAACCACATCGTTCCCGCCAACACTGCGAACAGCTGCACGAATTGCCTGGCCGACAGTGCCCGCGGAGGCCGCAACCGCAGCTGCGTCCCAACCCCTTCGGACATCAACGGCAGCACTTCGATCATAAACAGCACGCAGCGCACTGCGGGAATAGCCCGATGGTAGACCCGCGCCAACGCATGCGGCAAGCGTTTCAGGTAATCAAAAATTTGCTGCAGTGCAGCTAAAAGTACGCGTAAATCAAACACTTCCGGATTCATCGGCGATGCCGGTGCCGACACCACGCGGCGCGCATGGGCGACAGCGACCTGCACAAAACGGCGGGAAAGCCGCCGCTTCCACACAAGTGCGCACGCCACGGAGCTCACTAGAATGAGCAAGGAATCCAAGGCACCTTTCGCATGAACGCTCAGCTCGACCCGCTTGCCTCCACCTCAGTGGCGCGCCCACTCCTGGCGCCCGAACTGCCCGCCGCACCTGGCGCATTGCGTGCTGCCATCACCGCAGCCTGGCTCAAGGACGAAACCGAGCACATGCGTGAATTGCTCGATCAGGCACGCCTGCCTGCCGCCGAGCAAGCCAAGGTGCAAGCGATCGCTGCCGATCTGGTCACCCGTGTGCGTGCACGTGCGCAGGACCAGGGCGCTATTGAAGCCTTCATGCGCCAGTACGACCTGGGCAGCGAGGAAGGCGTGTTGCTGATGTGCGTGGCCGAGGCGCTGCTGCGCATCCCCGACCAGGACACCGCCGACAAGCTGATCCGCGACAAGCTCGGCGATGCGGACTGGAAGAAGCACGTGGGCGGCAGCGATTCGGTGCTGGTCAATGCCTCCACTTGGGGGCTGATGCTGACCGGCAGGCTGGTGCAGCTCAACGACCTCACCCGCGCCGATGTACCCGGTGCCTTCAAGCGCCTGATCGGCCGCGTCGGCGAGCCGGTGATTCGTCTGGCTGTGCGGCAGGCCATGAAGATCATGGGCCATCAGTTCGTCATGGGCCGCACCATCGGCGAGGCGCTGTCGCGTTCGCGCAAGGGCGACAACGCCAACTACCGCTATTCGTTCGACATGCTCGGCGAAGGCGCGCTCACCATGAAGGATGCGCAGCGCTATCTGCAGGCCTATCGCGACGCAATTCACGCGATCGGCCGCAGCGGCAGCTTCGTCGGTACCGACGTGTTCGCCGCGCCCAGCATTTCGATCAAGTTGTCGGCGCTATATCCGCGCTATGAGCACGCCAAGCGCGCTCGTGTAATGGCAGAGCTTGTGCCTGGCGTGCTGGAACTCGCACAACTGGCCAAATCGTACGGCATCGGCTACACCGTCGATGCCGAAGAGGCCGACCGGTTGGAGCTGTCGCTGGGCATCATCGAAGCCACCTTCTCCGATCCATCGCTGGATGGATGGGAAGGCTACGGCCTGGCCGTGCAGGCATATCAAAAACGCACGCCGTACACGATCGATTTTCTCGCTGATCTTGCGCGCCGTGTTGGGCGACGCATTCCGGTTCGATTGGTCAAAGGCGCCTACTGGGACGCAGAGATCAAGCGCGCGCAGATCGAAGGTCACCCGGGCTATCCGGTGTTTACGCGCAAACAGAACACCGACGTGTCCTACCTGGCCTGCGCACGTCGCATGTTCGCGCACAGCGACGCGCTGTATCCGATGTTCGCCACCCACAACGCGCAGACCATTGCCGCGGTGCGTGCGATCTCTGCGGGTAAAACGTACGAGCATCAAAAACTGCACGGCATGGGCGATGACCTGTATGCCGAAGTGATTCCTGCCGATCGTCTAGGGTTGCCATGCCGCGTGTATGCACCGGTCGGCTCGCACGAAGATTTGCTGCCGTATCTGGTGCGTCGTCTGCTCGAAAACGGCGCCAATTCCAGCTTCGTCAATCGCATCACCGATGAGGACGTCGCCATCGAAGATCTCATCCGCGATCCGGTCGAAGCGGTGTCGTCGTTCACCTCTATTCCGCACCCCAAGATTCCTCTGCCGGCCGATGTGCTGCGTAGTCAGAACCAGAACAGGAAAAACTCCATGGGCGCCAATCTCGCCAACGATAACGATCTGCGCCAACTGGCCGAGCAACTCAACGCGGCGATCAAACCCTGGCGGGCCACGCCCTTGGTGCCTGGCGCGGTGATCAACACGTCCAGCCAGGCGGTATTGAATCCGGCCGATCGCCGCGAAACGGTTGGGCAGTGGCAACCGGCCGATACCGACACCGTGCAGAAGGCGCTGGCCAGCGCTGCGGCAGCGCAACCTGCCTGGAACCGCACACCTGCAGCGAGCCGCGCCACCATCCTGGAACACGCGGCCGATCTGCTCGAAACGCGCATGCCCGAGTTCATGGCGATCTGCGTCAAGGAAGCCGGCAAGACGCTGCCCGACGCTGTGGCCGAAGTCCGCGAGGCGGTCGATTTCCTGCGCTACTACGCCGGCCAGGCACGCGCGCAGTTCGGCGCCCCCGAGCGTTTGCCTGGGCCGACTGGCGAATCCAACGAACTGCAGTTGCATGGCCGGGGCGTCTTTGTCTGCATTAGTCCCTGGAACTTCCCGCTAGCGATCTTCCTCGGCCAGGTGGCCGCCGCGCTGGCGGCAGGCAACACCGTCATCGCCAAGCCGGCCGAGCAGACCAACCTGATCGGCTTCGCGGCGGTCAAGCTGCTGCACGAGGCAGGCGTACCGGAGGCAGCCGTGCAGTTCCTACCGGGCGATGGTGCCACCGTTGGCGCTGCTCTGACCAATGACCCGCGCGTCGCCGGTGTCGCTTTCACCGGTTCCACCGATACCGCACGCATCATCAACCGCACCCTGGCCGCGCGCGATGCTGCCATTGGCGTCTTGATTGCCGAAACCGGTGGCCAGAACGCTTTCATTGTCGATTCGTCCTCGCTGCCAGAAGCGGTGGTCAAGGACGCGATCTCCAGCGCCTTCATCTCCGCTGGGCAGCGTTGCTCCGCGGCACGCGTCCTGTTCGTCCAGGACGACATCGCCGACAAGGTCATGACCATGCTGGCCGGCGCGATGGGCGAGTTGAAGATCGGCGATCCCAGCCTGCTCTCGACCGACGTTGGCCCCGTGATCGACGCCGATGCGCTGACAATTCTCGACGATCACGCCGCACGCATGGATCGCGAAGCGCGTCTGATCGGGAACACCACGCTGGACAACGCCACCGCACACGGCAGCTTCTTCGCTCCACGCGCCTATGAGCTGACATCGCTGGCTCAGCTGCAGTGCGAAATTTTCGGGCCAGTCCTGCACGTGATTCGCTGGAAAGCCGACCAGCTCGACGCCGTCATCGACCAGATCAACGCGACCGGTTATGGCCTTACCTTGGGTGTCCATTCGCGTATCGACGAAACCATCGACCGCATCACCTCACGCGTCGCGGTGGGTAACGTCTACGTCAATCGCAACCAAATCGGCGCTGTGGTCGGCGTCCAACCTTTCGGCGGTCAGGGCCTGTCCGGCACCGGCCCCAAGGCTGGCGGCCCGCATTACCTGCTGCGCTTTGCAACCGAGAAGGTCGTCACCGTCAACACTACCGCGGCCGGTGGTAATGCTTCCCTGCTGACGTTGGGTGATTGAATCGGGTGACTGATCCTAGGTCATTGATAAATCATTCCTGATCTTGGGCGACTGATGCTTTGCGGCCTGCAGGCGGCGCAATATCGGATACGCAAAAACCCCGCCAAGGCGG
>NZ_FLTX01000038.1 GCF_900092025.1 Xanthomonas bromi | reverse complement strand
TGATCACCGTCCAAGGCCATCTCGGCCAAGGACGGTGAAGATATCGAAGACGCGCTACCCCATCAATCGGAAGGCCGCACCACTTAAGTGAACAGCATTACGGTACTGCCGGGGCTTTTGGTTTGCATCGAACGTCTGACTCAGCGATCAGGCCGGTGGGGTCCACCTTCGTTCTGCAGGGCCAGATATTCCTTGGACTGCTCGTCCAGCTTGTCGCCCAGCATGCGGCGCACCACCACGAAGAACAGCGGGATGAAGATCACGCCGAGCACGGTGGCGAACACCATGCCGCCGATCACGCCGGTACCGATGGAGTGACGTGAGTTGGCGCCGGCACCGGTGGAGATCGCCAGCGGCAACACGCCCAGGATGAAGGCGAACGAGGTCATCAGGATCGGGCGGAAACGCAGATGCGCCGCTTCCATTGTCGCTTCGCGCAGGGTCTTGCCCGCCGCACGCTGCTCCACCGCGAATTCCACGATCAGGATCGCGTTCTTCGCTGCAAGACCAATCACCGTGATCATGCCGATCTTGAAGTACAGATCGTTCGGCAACCCGCGCAGCATCGAGAAGGTGATCGCACCCAGCACGCCGATCGGCACCACCATCAGGACCGCCACTGGAATCGACCAGCTCTCGTAAAGCGCTGCCAGGCACAGGAACACCACCACCACCGACAACGCCAGCAACAGCGTTGCCGCATTACCGGCGATGATTTCCTGGTACGACATGCCGCTCCAGTCGAAGCCGAAGCCCGGCGGCAGATCGTTGTTGACGATCTCTTCCATCGCGCTCATCGCCTGGCCGGAACTTCCACCCGGGGCGGGGTTACCGACCAGATTCACCGCCGAATAGCCGTTGTAGCGGTTCAACGCTGGCGAGGCGTAGGTCCACTCTGCCTTGACCACATTGCTCAGCGGAATCATCCCCGGCTGACCGTCGGCACCGGTGGCTGTGGTGCTGGGAGTGAAGAAGTTGCGCAGCGACTCGGGACCGGTACGGAACTGATCGTCGGCGCGCATGTTGACGCGCTTGATGCGGCCCTCGGCGAAGTAGTCGTTGACGTACACCGGCGCCAGCATCAGCTGGATCGAGCTGTAGATGTCGCTGACATTCAGGCCCATCGACTGCGCCTGCACACGGTCCACGTGCAACTGCAGCTGCGGCGAGTTTTCCAGGCCGTTCGGGCGTACGCCCACCAGCGCGTCCTGCTTTTGCGCCGCCTTGCCGAGCACGATATTGCGGGCCTGGATCAGCGCTTCCTGGCCGGCACCGGAACGGTCCTGCAGCCACATGTCGAAGCCACCGAATTGGCCCAGACCCTGCACGGTGGGCAGGTTGACCACGAAGATCTGCGCGCCCTTGATGCCGTAGAAGGCGCCATTGAGTTGCTGGATCAACTGCTCGGCAGTGACGTCGCGTTCTTCCCACGGCTTGAGCCGGATGAAGCCCATACCGACGTTTTCGCCCGAGCCCAGGAAGCTGAAGCCGGCGATCTGCAACATGCCTTCCACGGCCGGCTGCTTCTCAAGCACCGCACGCATCTGTGCGAACGCTTCGTTGGTGCGGATCTTGGTCGCGCCCGGCGGCAACTGCACGATGGCCACCGCAAAGCCCTGGTCTTCTTCCGGCAGGAAGCTGCCCGGCATGCGCGTAAACAGGAAGCCGCACAGCACCACCAGCGCCACGAACGCGATCATCCACGGCGGCGAGCGCTTGAGGGTATGGCCGACCACGCCGACATAGCGATGCGCCAGCTTGTCGTAGTACGTGTCGAAGGTGCGGTAGACCCAGTTCTTCTTGGTGGAGTGGGTCGACTTGAGGAAGGCCCCGCACAGTGCCGGGGTGAAGCTCAATGCCAGAAACGCGGAAAAACCCATCGACATGGCGATGGTCAGCGCGAACTGTTTATAGATCGCACCCGATGCGCCGGGCTGCAGCGAGGAGGGAATGAACACGGCTGCTAGCACCACGGTGATGGCCACCACCGCGCCGGTGATCTGGGTCATCGCCTTCTGGGTGGCCGCCTTCGGCTCCAGATGCTCTTCGCTCATGATGCGTTCGACGTTCTCGATCACCACGATCGCATCGTCCACCACGATGCCGATCGCCAGCACCATCGCAAACAGCGTCAGCTGGTTGATGGTGAAGCCGATGATGTACATGCCGAAGAACGTGCCCAGCAACGCGACCGGAATCACCAGCGTGGGAATCACGGTGGCGCGGAAATTCTGCAGGAACAGCAGCATCACCAGGAACACGAGCACGATGGCTTCCACCAGCGTGTGGATCACTTCCTCGATGGAGATGCGCACGAAGGTGGTCGATTCGTACGGCGCAAACCAGGTCACGCCCTGCGGGAAGGTCGGCTGCAGTTCGTCGAGCTTGGCGCCGACCGCCTCGGACACGTTCAAGGCATTGGCACCCGGCAACAGCTGGATACCGAAGGCGCCGGTGGGCTTGCCGTTGTACTGGGTGTCGAAGCCGTAATTGCTCGGCCCCACGGTCACCCGGGCGACGTCCTTCAAGCGCACGGTGGCGCCGTTGTTGTCGGTGCGCAGGATGATGTTTTCGAACTGGTCCGGCGAGCTGAAGCGGCCCTCGGCCGACACCGTGGCGGTGAAGCTGATGCCTTCCGGGGTCGGGTCGGCGCCCACCGAACCGGCAGCGAACTGCACGTTCTGGTTACGCACCGCCGTCAGCACCTGGGTGGCCGACAGGTTGTAGCCCTGCAGCTTCTCCGGGTTCAACCAGATGTTCATCGCGTACTCGGCACCGAACTGGTTGGTGCTGCCCACGCCGGGCACGCGCGAAATCTGCTCGAGCACGCGCGACCCGACGATGTCGTTGAGCGCGTCGCGGTTGATCGACGGGTTGTCCGAGCGCAGCGCGGCCACCATCAGGAAGCCGGCGTTGGCCTTGGCGACCACCACACCTTGCTGGGTCACTTCCGACGGCAGACGCGGCGTGGCCAGCGACACCTTGTTCTGCACCTGCACCTGCGCGATATCCGCGTCGGTGCCGGTTTCGAAGGTCAGCGTGATGGTGACGCGGCCATTGGCGGCCGAGGACGAGTTGAAGTACAGCAGGTGGTCGATACCGGTGAGCTGCTGCTCGATGACCTGCGTCACCGCCTTCTCGGCGGTGTCGGCGCTGGAGCCGGGGAAGTTGGCGGTGACGGTGACCTGCGGCGGGGCGATCGTCGGGTACGACTCGATACCCAGATTCAGGATCGAGATCACGCCGGCAAGCGAGATCAGGATCGCCACCACCCAGGCAAAGATCGGGTGTTCGATAAAAAACTTAGGCATGTCCGGGTTCCGTCACTGCTGCTTGGACTGGGAGTCGGCCGGTTGCGCGGCCGCGTCCTGCGTGGGCTGTTGCTGGGCGGCCGGCGCCGCTGCATCGGCCTTGTCGGCCGCCGGTGCGGCCTGGGTGTCTCCACCCTGGGCTGCGGCCGGCGCCGCGCCCGGTGCGCCGGGCTGGCCACCTTGTGCGGGCTTGTTCGGATCCCACGGCACGCCCTTGGCCGGTTGCCCTTCCTTGGCCTTCTGCAGGCCATCGACGATGACCTGGTCGCCCTGGGACATGCCGCCGGTCACGATCCACTGGCCCTTCTGCTGGCCGTCGACGGTCAGGTTCTTGCGCACCACCTTGCCGTCCTTGCCCAGCACCAGCGCGTAGGCGCCAGTGGCATCGCGTTGCACCGCCTGCTGCGGCAGCAGGTAGGCGTTGTTGCGCTGGCCCAGGCTGGCCTTGAAGGTCACGAACGCACCCGGCAGCAGCGACTGTTCGGGGTTGGGCAGGGTTGCGCGCAGCGACACCGCGCCGGTGCTCGGGTCCACCGTCACCGCAGACACGTCCAATGTGCCGGGGTGCTGATACTGCGTGCCGTTGCCCAGTTCCACGTTGATGGTGGATTTGCCGTCGCCGCTGAGCTGCACATTGCCGCTGCTCTGCGCCTGACGCAGCGCGGCCAGTTCTTCGCTGCTCATGGCGAAGTTCACGTACAGCGGGTCGATCTGGTCGACGGTGGTCAGCAGGGTGGCTTCACCTGCACCGACCAACGCGCCTTCGGTCACGCGCTGGATCCCGGCGCGGCCGGTAATCGGCGAGGTGACGCTGGCGAAGCCGAGCTGGATGCGCGCAGCTTCGACCGCACCGCGTGCCTGCTGCACGCTGGCACCGGACGAACGCTCGTTGGCTTCGGCGGTGTCGATGTCTGCGCGCGACACGTACTGCTGCGGCGCAAGGCTGCGCGCACGCGTCGCGGCGATCTTGGCGTTGGTATAGGTCGCCTCGGCTGCGGCCAGTTGACCCTGTGTCTGCAGCAGGGTGGCCTTCAGCTGCGACGGGTCGATCTGGAACAACGGCTGGCCTTCTTTCACGTTGGCGCCTTCGGTGTACAGGCGCTTGAGCAGCACTCCGTCCACGCGTGCGCGTACATCGGCCGAGCGGTACGCGGACAGGCGGCCCACCAGGTCGCGTTCCAGTGGCAGCGTCTGCGGTTTCATTTCCAGCACCGACACTTCCGGCGGCGGTGGCGCCTGCTGCTGTTCGGGCTTGCTGCAGGCAGCGAGCGCCACGGTGATGGCCAAGGCCAGGCCGAAGGTGCGGAGTGGGGCAATCATCAGGAGGAACTCCGTTAGGGTCTTGAAGTGAGAAGAGAAGGGGGGGCCAGAGACGGCGCGGCAGACGCCGGAGCAAACGCACGCAAGAAGGTGTCCACGGCAAACTGCGCCCACTGCTGCCTGGCGGGGAGGCCGGCGCGATGGGGGACCTGAAACCGTTGGCGGTCGAAATCCAGCCCGACGATCATGCTCAGCAACAGTTCGGCCATGAAGTGCGGATCGTCATGCCGCAGCTGGCCGGCAGCGATCGCCTGTTCGAAGCGATGCGCCAGGCGCTGCTGCATGCCGACCACGCCGTCGTGGAAGATCTGCTGGGACTGGTCGGGAAACCGGTGCGACTCGGCTTCTACCAGACGGCAAGTCTGTAGCACATCGGGGTTGTTCAGACGGTCAAGATGGGCCAGCGCGAAGGCCAGCAAATCCGCGTGGAGATCGCCCGAGACCGTGCCCAGCGGCCCGGCCGCCAGATGCACGTGGTCCTGAATTACATCGCGCAGCAGATTTTCTTTACAACCGTAATAGCTGTACAGGGTTTGCTTGGAGCAGCCTGCCCGCTCGGCCACCGCGTCCATGCTCAGCCGCATGCCACGCTCGGCAAGCAGCGCGTGCACAGCCGCATGGATACGGCGGTCGCAGTCCGAACGCCGGGCAGCACGGTGGGGACGAGAGGTCATGGCGGTAGACTATACCGTCCAGTTTAGTTTTTAAACAGGCTTGACGGTCGCAGTTTCGTCTGTGCAACGCCTTATGTGCCAAGCATTCGGCCGGACTTTGCCGGTTCTGGCGATCTGGCGCCAGCACCGGGGCGCCCCGTTCCATGAATTACAGAGATGTAATGCTTTTTGTGCTGCGAAGGGCGACGGCGGGGTACGGATTTGCGCTATGCAGCAAGGCGTCGTCATCGCGCACCGGTACAATTCAGTTTTCCTCCGAGCATTCCAGCTCTACTCATGACAGCCAAGAAAGCCGCTTCGAAATCGTCCACGACGTCGGTCAAACCGGTCGCCGAACGTGCCGTCCCCGTGCTTGCCACCGAACCGCAGGCGGTCACCCTCGAACCGGTGTTGGCCGCGATGCGCAAGCGCTACCCGGCCGGCCGCCAGGCAGAGGTCCAGGCGTTCGCCGCCGACTTCTACCGGCGCATGGAGGAGGACGAATTCCCGAACCATCCGCCGGAGCAGTGGGCGGCGCTGGCATCGGACATGCTGGAATTCGCACGCGTGCGCAAGGCCGGCACGGTCAACGTGCGGGTGTTCAATCCCACCTTGAAGAGCCACGGCTACGAGTCGCCGCACACGCTGCTGCAGATCGTCAACGACGACATGCCGTTCCTGGTGGACTCGGTGAGCATGACCCTGTCGGACCTGGGTATCGGCGTGCACGTGCTCGGCCACCCGGTGCTGCGCATCACGCGCGACAAGGCCGGCAAGCTGACGGCAGTGGGCGAGGGCAAGAGCGAGTCGTTGATGGTGCTGGAGATCGATCGCCAGCCGCCGGAAGAAATGCCCAAGCTGGAAGCGGCGGTGCGCAAGGTGCTGGCCGAAGTACGCGCCATCGTGCACGACTGGGCGGCGATGCGCGAAAAGATGGTGATGCTGGCCGACGACCTGGCCACCCGCCGCCTGCCGATCGACGACATCAGCCGCCGCGAAGCGCAGGAGTTTCTGCGCTGGGCCGCCGCCGACCACTTCACCTTCTTCGGCTACCGCGAATACCGCGTGGAGAAGCAGGACGGTCAGGACGTGCTGGCGCCGGTGGAAGAGACCGGGTTGGGCCTGATGCGCGGACACGACACCTCGCCGGCGCGCCCGGTGACCACGCTGGCCGCGCACGGCCTGAATGCCTCGGCCAAGCTCAAGGACGCGTTGATCCTGACCAAGACCAATGCACGTTCGCGCGTGCATCGGGTTGGCTACATGGACTACATCGGCATCCTGGAATTCGACGCCAAGGGCCGCATCGTCGGCGAGCAGCGTTTCCTGGGCCTGTTCACCTCCAGCGCCTATAACCGCCGCCCGTGGGAAATTCCGTTGGTGCGTCAGCGCCACGAGTATGTGATGAGCAAGTCGGGTCTGACTCCGAGCAGCCATAGCGGCAAGGCCTTGCGCCACATTCTGGAAACGCTGCCGCGCGAAGAACTGTTCCAGTCCAACGAAGAAGAGCTGTACCGCACCGCGATCGGCATCCTGGGCCTGCAGGAGCGCGTGCGCAGCCGCATGTTCCTGCGCCGCGACAAGTACAGCCGCTTCATTTCGGCGTTGGTGTATATCCCGCGCGAGCGCTTCAACACCGACGTGCGCCTGCGCATCGAAGCCTTGTTGAAAGATGCGTTGCACGGCGAATACATCGACTCGTCGGTGGTGCTGGGCGAATCGCCGCTGGCGCAACTGCACCTGATCGTGCGGCCCAAGAGCGGCGAAGCGCTCGAGTTCAATACCACCGAGCTCGAATCGCGCCTGGCGCATCTGCTGCGCAACTGGCGCGATGCCCTGCGCGAGGCGCTGGTGGCGCGTCACGGCGAGGCCAACGGCCTGCGCATGGCAGCCAACTTTGGCCGCGCCTTGCCGGCCGGCTATATCGAAGAGTCGTCGATCGAGTCGGCGGTGTCCGACGTCGAACATCTGGCCACGTTGGATGGTCCGGACGATCTGCACCTGAGCCTGCAGGACATCCGTCGCGACGACGGCGCGCGCCAGGACGCGGGCAAAGGCCTGCGCTTGAAACTGTATCGCCAGCTCGACGACATTCCGTTGTCCGATGCGATGCCGATGATGGAAAACATGGGCCTGCGCGTGATCTCCGAGCGGCCATACCGGCTGCAAGTGGGCGAAACGCCGGTCTATATCCAGGATTTCGAGGTCGAATCCACTGCCGGCAAGATCAATGCAGCCAGCGCCGATGCCAGCTTCGGCGAAGCGTTCGAGCGCATCTGGAACGGCGATGCCGAAAACGATGGCTTCAACCGCCTGATCCTGGCCGCTGGCCTGCATTGGCGCCAGGTCGCGCTGCTGCGCGGTTACTGCAAGTACCTGCTGCAGACGGCGGTACCGTTCTCGCAGGCCTACGTCGAAGCGACCTTCACCCGTTACCCGTTGCTGGCACGTTTGCTGGTGGAACTGTTCGAAGCGCGCTTCGACCTGTCCACCGGTAGCGAAACAAAGGGGCAGATCGCTGCCGGCCAGGAACGTCTGCGCGAAGAACTCTCTGCACTGGCGGGCGGCGATGAGGCTACGCTCAAGGCGCTGGAACCGGTCCTGGAGGCACGCGGCGGCGACCGCGCTGCGCAGCAGGAGGCCACCCGCGCCACGCTGTTGAAGTTGATGGACCGCGTCTCCAGCCTGGACGAAGACCGCATCTTGCGTAGCTTCATCGACGTGATCGATGCGACCTTGCGCACCAACTATTACCAGACCGATAAACAGGGCAAGCACGGCCACTGCATCAGTTTCAAGCTGGATTCGGCGCTGGTGCCGGACCTGCCAAAGCCGCGCCCGTATCGCGAGATCTTCGTGTATGGCCCGCGCGTGGAAGGCGTGCACCTGCGCTTTGGCGCGGTCGCGCGTGGCGGCCTGCGCTGGTCGGACCGCCGCGAGGATTTCCGTACCGAAGTGCTGGGCCTGGTGAAAGCGCAGATGGTCAAGAACACCGTGATCGTGCCGGTCGGCGCCAAGGGCGGTTTTTACGTCAAGCGTTCGCCTGTCGGTGGCGACCGCGATGCGATCCAGGCCGAGGGCATCGCCTGCTACAAGCTGTTTATCCAGGGCCTGCTCGACATCACCGACAACATCGTCGGCGGCAAGATCGTGCCGCCGCCGCAGGTGGTACGTCACGATCAGGACGACCCGTATCTGGTCGTTGCAGCCGATAAGGGCACTGCCACCTTCTCCGACATCGCCAATGGCCTGGCGCTGGATCACGGCTTCTGGCTGGGCGATGCGTTCGCTTCCGGCGGCTCGGTCGGTTACGACCACAAGGGCATGGGCATCACCGCGCGCGGCGCGTGGGAGTCGGTCAAGCGCCACTTCCGCGCAATGGGGCGCGATTGCCAGAGCCAGGATTTCAGCGTGGTCGGCATCGGCGACATGTCCGGCGACGTGTTCGGCAACGGCATGCTGCTTTCAAGGCATATCCGCCTGTTGGCCGCGTTCGATCACCGGCATATCTTCCTCGACCCGTCGCCGGATCCGGCGGCCTCGTTCGCCGAGCGCGAGCGCCTGTTCAAGCTGCCGCGTTCCAGCTGGGCCGATTACGACGCCAAGCTGATCAGCGCCGGCGGCGGCATCTATCCGCGCACGCTCAAGTCGATCGACATCAGCGCGCCGGTGCGCGAGGCGCTGGGGCTTGAGTCCAACGTCAAGCAGCTCTCGCCGAACGCGCTGATGAACGCCATCCTCAAGGCGCCGGTAGACCTGTTCTGGAACGGCGGTATCGGCACCTACGTCAAGGCGTCCAGCGAATCGCATACCGATGTGGGCGACCGCGCCAACAACGGTCTGCGCGTCAATGGCGGCGAACTGCGCTGCAAGGTGGTGGGCGAGGGCGGCAACCTGGGCCTGACCCAGCTCGGCCGCATCGAAGCGGCGCAGACCGGCGTGCTGCTCAATACCGACTTCATCGACAACTCGGCCGGCGTGGACACCTCCGATCACGAGGTGAACATCAAGATCCTGCTCAACGACATGGTGCAGGCCAAGAAGCTCACCTATGACGCACGCAACACGTTGCTGGCGTCGATGACCGACGAAGTGGCCGACCTGGTGCTGTGGGACAACTATCGCCAGAACCAGGCCATCAGCTTGATGGAGCGCATGAGCGTCAAGCGGCTGGGCTCCAAGCAGCACTTCATCCGCACGCTGGAACTGCAGGGCCTGCTCGATCGCCAGATCGAATACCTGCCGTCCGATGCCGAGCTGTCGGCACGCAAGGCGCGCGGGCAGGGGTTGACCCGCCCGGAGCTGTCGGTGCTGTTGTCGTATTCCAAGCTGGTGGCGTTCCAGCAGTTGCTGGAATCGGATATCCCCGAAGACCCGTACCTGTCCAAGGAACTGCAGCGCTACTTTCCGCAGCCGCTGCAGAAGAAGTACGCAGATGCGATGGAGCGCCATCGTCTGAAGCGCGAAATCATCGCCACTGCGGTGACCAACACCACCATCAACCGCATGGGCGCCACCTTCCTGATGCGTATGCAGGAAGACACCGGCCGCAGCATCGGCGAGGTCGCCAAGGCCTACACCATCAGCCGCGAAACGCTGGATGCGCGCGCGCTGTGGACGCAGATCGATGCGCTGGACGGCAAGGTGCCCGAGTCGGTGCAGATCGATGCGCTGGAAGTGATCTGGCGCCTGCAACGCTCGTTCGTGCGCTGGCTGTTGCTGTGTCCGGGTCAGATGCCGGGCATCACCGCAGCGGTGGAGCGGTATCACGGCCCGTTCAACGATATCCGCGTGGCATCGGGCGTGTTGTCCGACACACAGCGGCCGCTGTACGAAGCCAGCGTGCAGGAATGGCAGGACAAGGGCTTGCCGCCGGCACTGGCGCAGCAGTTGTCCGAGTTGCGCTATCTGGAACCGGCGTTCGACATCATCGAAACCGCGCGCACCCGCAAGCTCAAGCCGGTGGAAGTGTCCAAGGTGCACTTCCGCCTGGGCGAGGCGCTGCGGCTGCCGTGGTTGTTCGAGCAGATCGACGCGCTGGAGGTCAACGGTCGCTGGCATGCGGTGGCGCGCGGCGTGCTGCGCGACGAACTGGCTGCGCATCAGCGTGTGCTGGTGGGTCAGGTGCTGACCATGTCCGGCAGCAGTGCCGAGGACAAGGTGGCCAACTGGATGCAGCGTGACGATTCCAGCCTGCGCTTCACCCTGGCCATGCTCACCGACGTGGCCGAGCAGAAGACGCTGGACTACCCGACCGTGTCGGTGGCAGTGCAGCGGTTGGGCCAGTTGGCGGCGCACGGGCTGTAAGCAGTACGACAATGCGGTGGCGAAGCTTGCTTCGTCACCGCGGTTGGTCACGGTGTCTTGAAAACGCCCCCTTGGGCGGTTTTTTGCGTGGTGTCGTCTTCACATGCAGAGCCAAGCTCTGGCTAGCTGTCCAAAGCTATCAATAACGGCGAAAAGCGTTGCGTTATTTCAGTGTTGCCAGCCTATGCTCGACGTATTTCCTTAGACTCGCATCACCGGGTTTAAAATCCGAACCTACGAATATTACGAGCTTGCCTTCATTCGCCGCAGATTTGAGTGGGCCTGACTTTTGTGGGCTTTCTGCTGTGAGAACGACTGCATTGCTTGATCGTTCAGCCAGGTCTGAATCAGTCGCTCCCATTGGTAAACCCGAGCCCTTCCGTTTGCATGGTGCCTTCGGTCGGTAATAGTCTTCGTGCCACTCCTTTTCCGCTGGAGACTGAAAGCTACCTTGTCCGAAGCCTACGTAGGGCGCTCCGAATCCTAAGGAACGAGTGGTACTTACAGAGTTGCGCTCTCTTATTTCCTGGATCGAATTTTTCAGTTCGCTTTTTCGGTCGGGAATCGCTGCCAGCTCAGTGTCAATCTCGGGGGTTGTGCATATCTTGTAACGGTGCGCTGGTAGCTCTTTTTCAAGGTCTATCTCATGTTTGACAATGTAATTCCAGGTGCAGGAATCGATGTATATAAAAATTTTCATGCGCGATTTTACTAATTTTAAGTTGGCTTATTAGCGGGTATGCGCAATTAGGCTGCCGAATTGCCGGCAGGATGCCTAGGCCCGATGCCCACTCATCTCCTGCCCGGCATGCTTGTCGAAGCGCACATGCCACCAGGTGGCGCTGAGCGAAATCAGGCTGACGATGCAAAATGCCAGCGAAAAATCGCCTTGTTGCGGCGTTTCGTGGTCGCCGGCCAGCATCGCCAGGTTGAGGATCATGGCGCCGGCGCAGACGCCGACCGAGAGCATGAGCTGCTGCATGGTGGTGTACAGACTGCTGGCGCGGCTCATGCGCGCGCTGGGCACGTTTTCGTAGGCGATGGTGTTGTAGGCGGCGAACTGGAACGACATGAAGCCGCCGCAGCACAGCAGCAGGCCGAACATCAGGACCGGCGGCCAGTCGGGGCGAAACAGCGCGCACACCATGTAACCCAGGCTGGCGAGCACGCCGTTGCCGATCAGGCTGTTGCGGTAACCGAAGCGGCGCAGCAATTGCGGAGTGATGCTGCGCATGAGCAGTGCGCCGAGCGCGGTGGCCAGGATCAGCCGGCCGCTCTGCGCAGCGCTCATGCCGAAGCCGATCTGAAACAGCAGCGGCAACAGAAACGGTTGCGCGCCCTGGGTGATGCGCATCAGCGCACCGCCGATCACCGACAACCGGAACGACTCGATCCGCAGCAAGCTCAGATCCAGCAGCGGAGCGGGGTGGTGAAGCGCGTGCCAGAGATAACCCAACGCCGCGCTGCCGCCGATCGCCAGCAGCCAGCTGGCTTCGCCGATGCCGTTTTCCTGGCTGACCATCTCCATTCCGAACAGCAGGCAGCCCAGTGCCGTGCCGCACATCACGAAGCCGCGCAGATCGAAACGCGCCGGCGCCGATTCGGTGGGAATGTCCGGAATGAAACGCCGCACCAGCAGAAAACCGGTGATACCGATCGGTACGTTGATATAGAAGATCCAGCGCCAATCCAGATACGAGACGAAAAAGCCGCCCAGCGGTGGGCCGAGCATCGGGCCGATGAAGGCCGGTACCAGCGTCCAGGCCATTGCCGACACCAGATGGCGACGTTCCACCGTGCGCAACAGGATCAGCCGGCCGAGCGGGGCCATCATGGCGCCGCCGGCGCCCTGCAGTACACGCGCAGCCACCATGGTGGGCAGGCTGTCGGCCAGCGAACACAGGATCGAGCCACCGACGAACACCCAGATGGAGGCGCCGAACACGCGGCGAAGTCCGAAGCGGTCTGCGATGGCGCCGCTGGCCGGGATCAACACTGCCAGCGCCAGCAGGTAGCTGGTCATGGCGATGCTCATGGCCGGGGCCGCCACGCCGAAGTCGCGCGCCAGGGTCGGTAGCGCGGTGGCCAGCACGGTGGCATCCATCTGCTCCATGAAAATGGCGCAGGCCAGGATCAGCGAGATGATGCGGTAATCGGGATAACGCGGCGGCGTAGCGCCGGCCTCGGACACGCTGAAGGACATCGGACTCTCGGTTGCGGGGCCGCGCCGCCTGGGCTGCAGATGGCAGCAGGGTCGCCCCGCGTCGCACGGTGTTGTGCGGTGCAACATGGATATTGTCTACTTGTGTAGCTTCGCGTTCAAGCGAACGGCAGCAACGCTGCGTGCGTCTGCTGGATTGAATGCTGGTGACGCTGGTCGCGCAGCCATGCACGGAACCTGATTCCGGGGCACTCAGACGTTTACCCCCAGGACAAGGTCGTATCGCGTTTGTTGGTTGCGCGCCTGGATCGGCGCACTGCCTGCCCGGATCAACGCGATGCCGCAGGGCTGTCCCAGGTGTCCTTGATTTGCAGAATCTGCGGTAATGCCTCGCGGAAATGCTGCACCAAGCGCGGTTCCAGTTGTTTGCCTGCCATGCTGTCGAGCTTGCGTATGGCATCTTCCACCGTCCAGGGCGCCTTGTAGGCGCGCCGCCCGCACAGCGCATCGAACACGTCGGCCACCGTGACGATGCGTGCCGATTCGGGGATCGCGTCGCCTGCCAATCCATTTGGATATCCGCTGCCGTCCCAGCATTCGTGATGATGCAGCGCGATTTCCGCTGCCAACTGGAATACCGGTCCGCGGCCATGGCGCAAGAGATCGTGTCCGGCTTGTGGGTGCTGGCGTACCACCGAGCGTTCGTGTTCGTCCAGCGACTCGGGCTTCTGCAGGATGCTACCGGGCACTGCGATCTTGCCTGCGTCGTGCAACGGGGCTGCGTCCTGCAGGGTCTGCGCCTGCTGCGGCGACCATCCCACCGTTTCGGCCAGGACCCGCGCATACACCGCCATCCGCCAGATATGCGCGCCGGTGTCGACGTCCTGTCCCTGGCCGGCGGTGCCGAGCAGATGGATCGCGTCGCGGTATTGCAGGGCAAGACGTGCGTTTTCGGCCAGCGTCAACTGGGTGGTGATGCGCGCCTTGAGCAGCGCAGGCGAGTAGGGCTTGCTGACGTAATCGGCTGCGCCCGCTTCCAACCCGAGGCGTTCGTCGTGCTCGCTGTTGCGCGAGGTCACGAACAGGATGGGGATGGCGTTGCTGGAAGGCTGCTGCTTGAGTGCGCGTGCCACCGCATAGCCGTCCATATCCGGCAATTCGACATCCAGCAGGATCAGCTGGGGCGTGTGGCGCGTCACCGCATCCAGGGCTTCGCCACCGGATTTGGCGAAGACCAGTGCGAAGTCGTCGCGCAGCAACTGGCGCAGGGTTGCCAGATTGCTGGATTCGTCGTCGACACATAACAGGGGGCGGGACGGCATGGTGGATCCTTGCCAAGCGGCTCGGGGAGCGTGGTCAGCGCAGGTAGGTGGTCTGCCATTCGCGCAGCGTGGTTTCGGCGCGGCGGAAGTCGAAGTCTTCGACCGCCCGGTGCAGCGCTTCCTGCAGCGTGCGCGGTAAACGGGGTGCGCAGATCAGCAACGCATGGTCGATCTGGTCGGCATCGTCGCTGGCAAAGGCCGATGTCAGGATCTGGATACTGTCGTCATCCAGTGCGACGCCATTGTCGTCGGCAGCGATGGCGCTGTCGCCGTGCTGCAAAAATGCCCGGATGGCTTCGGTGGTGCGCTGCATGATGTCCTTTAACGCAATCAGCGACGCGGTGATGTCGTGTCCTTCCTCGATGCGGGTTTCCAGGTCGCCGGCCGCACCGGCCAGGGCCGGCAGCGCAAGCGAGCCGGCAGCGCCACGCAGCTTGTGCGCCATCGCACCGATGGCCGGCAGTTCGTTGCGTCGCAGATGCTCGGCGGCCACTTCGGCCGGGTCCGGGTTCTCGCGCAGCAGCTTGATGAGATAGCGCGCATACGGCTCGCGCTCGCGCCACAGGCTGCGCGCGCGGGCGGCGTCCAGCAGTTCCGGGTCGCTGTATTCCCACTCGGGGCCAGCGGACGTGTCGGCCTCGTGCGGAAGCGACGGAATCCGCCGCGTGCCCGGCTGTAAGAAGTGGCGAATGGCAGTGACCAGTTCTTCGACGTTGAACGGTTTGGCGATAAAACCGTTCATGCCGGCTTCCAGCGCTTTTTCCTGCTGCGGGCGGAACGCCCCGGCGGTCAGCGCGATCACCGGCAGGCTGGCCAGAGCCGGGATCTGGCGGAGCCGGCGAGTGGCCTCGTAACCGTCCACCACCGGCATCTGCACATCCATCAGCACCAGATGGAACAGGTTGGGCGCGCGCCTGAGCGTGCTCACGGCCTGTTCGCCATCGTGGGCGACGGTGACCATGGCGCCTTCGCCTTCGAGAATGCGCTGCGCCACTTCGCAATTGATCTCGCTGTCGTCGACCAGCAACAGGTGCGCGCCTTCCAGACGCCGCGCAACGAACGTGGGCGTGGCCGGGCGGGTGCCTGGGCGTTCGTTGACCAGTTGTTCGACCAGCCGGTGCAGGGCGGCACCTGTCACCGGCTTGGTCACCACCGCATCCAGATCCTGTTGCTCGGGATGCTGCTCCAGCAGACGGCGCTCGTAGGCGGTGACCATCACGATCACCGGATGCGGGCCAGGCGTGGCGCGCGCACGAATCTGGCGCGCAATGGCCACGCCGTCGATGTCGGGCATGCGCCAGTCGAGCAGGAAAATGTCGTATGGCGCGGCGGCCTGCTCGATCGCCAGCAGCGCGGCCTGGCCGCTGGCCACCGCATCCACGCGCCAGCCCAGCTCGGTGGCGATGCGTACCAGGTTGTTGAGCGCCGCATCGTGGTCGTCGGCAATCAGCACGCGCGGCATCGCTTCCGGCGGAAGTGTGGGCAACTCGCGCTGCTCCTGCGGCGGCGCCGATTTTTCCAGCGTCACGACGAAGTAAAATTCGCTGCCGCGGCCGGGCACGCTTTCCACTTCCAGCTCGCCGCCCATCAATTCGACCAGGCGGCGGCTGATGGTCAGGCCCAGCCCGCTGCCGCCGTAACGCCGACTGGTGGACGTGTCTGCCTGCAGGAACGGCGAAAAGATCAGGCTCTGCTTTTCCTTGGAAATGCCGATGCCCGTATCGCGCACCGAGAACAGCAGCTTGAGTTTGTTGGGGTCGCCGCTGGGGAAGCGCCGTACCGACAGCACCACTTCGCCCTGTTCGGTGAACTTGATCGCATTGCCAACCAGATTGACCAACACCTGATTGATGCGCAACGCATCGCCCAGTAGCCAACGGCTGTCGCGCGGCAACGGTTCGACGATCATTTCCACCGGTTTGGCGCTGAGCGAGGAGCGCATCAGGTCGGCGATGTTGTCGAACAGTTGATTGAGATCGAAGGGTGCTCGTTCCAGATCGATACGCCCGGCCTCGATCTTGGAGAAGTCCAGGATGTCGTTGATGATTTCCAGCAGCGTGCGTGCGGAGCGATCGATCTTGGTGACCATTTCTTGCGCGGCGCCGGGCAGCTCGCTGCGCTGAAGCAGGTACAGCATGCCCAGGATGGCATTCATGGGCGTGCGGATTTCGTGGCTCATGTTGGCCAGGAAATCGGACTTGGACTGGTTGGCGCTCTTGGCTGCATCCATCGCCAGACGCAACTGTTTTTCGTGCAGTTTCTGCTCGGTGAGGTCCACCGCCACACCCAGGTAGCCGATCACCTGGTCGTGGTCGTCGCGCAGCGTGCTCAAGGTCAGCAGCACCGGCAGACGACGCCCGTCATGGCTCACGTAGGTCCACTCGTTGGTATCGCTGCGACCCAGGCTGGTGAGCGCGGCGATCGCTTCCAGCGTGTGCGCCACCGGCGTGCCGGTCTGGTCGGCGAGCATGTGCGCGCGCTCTTGCAGTTCTTCCGGTTCGATGAACTGGCTGGCCTTGCGCCGGCCGATCACCTCTGCCGCGCTGTAACCCAGCAGTTTTTCCGCGGCTGGATTGAACAGCGTGACGAAGCCGCTGGAATCGGTGGCGATGATGGCGTAACCGGCATGCGCCAGGATCGCGCGTTGCAGCACCGAGAACTTCACCAGTTCGCTGGTGCGTTCGGCCACCTGATGTTCGAGCGAAGCGTTGAGATCGATGATGCGTTGATGCGAGCGCACGCGATCGGAGATGTCGCGGAAAAAATGCGAATGCCCACTGAGCGTGCCTTCGCTTTCGATGATCGGCGCCTTGCTGGCCAGTACATACACCTGATGCCCATCGCGATGACGCATGCTCTGTGCCGCCGATGCGTTGCCCGCCATTGCCGCGTCGGCATGGTCGATCCCAGACACAGCATACGGCTGCGGCAACAGCAGCGTGGTCAGGTCCTGGTCGATCGCCTCTTCGGCGGTGTAACCGAACATCGCCTCTGCGGCAGGGTTCCAGTGCGTGATGCGCCCGTCCGGGGTTTCGGCAACGATGGCTTCGCTGGAATGGCTGACCAGTGCGGCCAGCTCCATCTGTTTGCGCAGCACTTCCTCGCGGCGCAGCCCATTGCTGAAATACAGCACCAGCAGGGCGGCGAACAGCATCGAAGCGGCCATCACCAGCCCGCCGATCAGCCAGGGCGAGCTCTGGTTGAGCGAAGCGAGGAAGCTGGCCGTGGGGTGGGCGGTGATGACCCAGGTGCGGCCATAGATCGGCAACAACTGCACCACCGGCGGACGCAGCGCACTGTCGCTGGCCGGCGTGCCGCTGCGATAGAAATTGTGGGTCGGCTCGTTGCGGTCGGACAGATCCAGCGCCACGTCGTCGCGTTCGCCCAATGCGCTCTGCACCATCTGCTCGACGCTGAAAGGCGCATACACCCAGCCGCTGGTGGCGACCATGCGTTGCTGCGGCGTCTGCAACGGCATGCCTTCGCGATAGACCGCCAACAACACCAGGAAGCCGCTTTCGCTGGGAACGCGGTAGCCGGACAGCGAGATCGGCGAGGTCATGATCGGCTCGCCGCTGCGCGCGGCCTGCACGGCGGCGGCACGCCGGCGCGGCTCGGAGGCGATATCGATGCCGAGGGGGCGGTTGCCCGAGGATTCCGGCTCGAAATACAACACCAGGTAGCGCTCGCCATCCCACGGCGCCAGTGGCCGCCGATGGATGTCCGGCGCACCATCGGCACGTGCGGCTTGCAGAAACGCGGCTTCTTCCGCCGGGGCAACACGATGGATATAGCCGTAGCCCAGCACGCCGGGAAACTCGCGCAAATAATCCCGCGAGCGGCTGTACAAGGTGAAGCGTTCTCGACTGATGATGCTGCCACCCGCGCCGATCACCGCACCGCGTGCGCCGCGCAAGCCATGCTCGAAGGTGTACATGCGTTCGTTGATGTTGCGCGCCAGCGTGCGCACCACGTACTGGAACCGTTGCTCGCGCTCGAGTTCGTTATGCCGTTGCAACCACACGCCGGTGACGATGGCGGCAATCAGGCCGGCGCTCAGGATCAGCAGTGCACCAAAGAATGCGCGACGCCCATATATCCTGCGCAAATCCCAGCGGCCCTTCGGCATGTTCGTTCCTTCGCCTTGCCTGTTAATGGCCAGAATGCTGATCGACGGATGTCGACCTCGTGTTACCGCCTGACGATACTACGGCGATGCAGTTCCCTAAGACTGCACGCCATCCGGATGGGTGATCGGCGTCTCTCGCATCAGAACGAGAGCCAGATCGACAACGCGTGAAGGATGAGGCCGATCAATCCGCCGACCAACGTTCCATTGAAGCGAATGTATTGCAGATCGCGTCCTACACCCAATTCCAATTGTTCGACGAGGTGACGTTCGTCCCAACTTTTCATCGTCGATGCAATATGGTCGGTCACCGATGCACGCAAGCGCGTGGTGAGCTTATCGGCAGCTTGCAACATATGTTGATTGAGCGCTTCACGCAGCGAGGGATCCTGCGACAAGGCCTGGCCGAGCGATTGCATGGAACGCTCCATGTGCGCGGCCATCGACGACTCTTCACGTGCCAGGTCGTTGCGCAGCGCGTCGCGGATCTCGCCCCACAGGCCCTGTACGTATTCCTGCAACGCGGGATGTTCGATCGCGCGTTGTTTGAGTTCTTCGACGCGTACGGCCATTTCCGGCTCGTCGCGCAGGCGCGTGATGTAGCCCTGCAACCAGACCTCATAGTCGAGCCTGATCGGGTGCTCGGGCGTTTTGAGGATGTCCTGCAGTTCTTCGATCGCCGCGCGCGCCATGCGGTCGGCCAGGCTGTCGCCGATCTCTTCGATCGGCTTGACCCAGTTCACGGTGCCGACCAGCTTGGGCCACTCGCGCCGCGCGTACCGCACGATCAATGCAGAAGCGCGTGTTTTGACCTGTTCCTGATCCAGCCATTCGCCCAGCCGCAGTAACACTTCATCCAGCAGTTTCTGATGGCGCCCGTCGGTGGTGAGCAGGGCCATGACATCGCCGATAGTGGCGGCGGCGTTCCATTTGCGCAGGCGGTCGACCACGAAGCCTTGAATCGCGCGGCGGACTGCCGCTTCGTCGAGCAGTTCCAGCGCCTGCAGCATCCAGCTGCGTGCCATCTGCGCCAGCATGCGTGCCTGTTCGGGCTTTGCCAGCCAATCGCCCAGGCGGCTGGCCGGATCGAACACGCGCAATTTGTCCATCAAGGCATCGGGGGCGAGGAACTGGTCGCGCACGAAGGCCGCCAGGCCGTCGGCCAGCCGGTCCTTGCCGCGCGGCAGGATGGCGGTATGCGGAATCGGCAGGCCCATCGGGCGGCGGAACAGCGCCACCACCGCAAACCAGTCGGCCAATGCGCCCACCGTGGCCGCTTCGCAGAAGGCCGACACCCATGCCCAGATGCCGTGCTCGCCCATCAAGTGGCTGACGACGAAGCCGGCGAACATCGCCAGCAGCAAGGCCACCGCCAACAGCTTCATGCGCTGTAGCTGGGCACGACGGGGATCGATGGGGCGGGGAGGACTAACGCTTGGTTCCATGCCTGGAGTGTAACCAGTCGAATGCGGATGACATGTGTCCACGGCGGTGGACAACAGTGCCCGCGTTGACACGGGAGCGCCTGCGCGCAATGGCATTCCCGGGAAAGCCTGAGCGGCCAAGGGTGCTCGGGCAGGCCAGGCGCAATGCGAGGGCGGTGCGCTCGGCGCTGTACTCAGCCGCGCAGCCGTTCCAACTGCGCCTGCAAGGCGGTCACCTTGGACTGCAGGGCGGCGTTTTCGTTTTCCAGTTCGGTGACGCGGCGCTGCAAGGCCTTCATGTCGCGGCGTTCTGCTTCGCCACCTTCGGCTTCATCGGCCTTGGGTTTGCGCTTGGCATCGCGCACGCGCTTGGCGGCCTGTTTGAGCTCGGCCTTGCCGGCCTGCGCGGCGGCGCGTTGTTCGTCTTCGGACAGCGTGGCCACGGCAGCGGCGGCGCTGATCGAAATCTCGCCGGCCTTCACCGCCTGTACCACTTCCGGCGCGGCCTGCTTATGGATACGTTCGATCATGACCACCTGGTTGCTGCTCAGGCGCGCTTCGCGCGCCAGCTCGGCACGGCTGACCGGGGTGGAAGTTTCTTCCCACGGCGGGCTGTCGCTGTCGTCGGCAGCATGGGTGCTGCGGTCGTCCAGGCCAGTGGCGGGCGGGTCGCCGGCCACGGCCGGCGCTTCGGCAGCGGCGTCGGCGTCGCGCTGGCTGCGTTGGCGTGCGGCCAGGATCTCGCGCTTGCGCAGCGCCAACACGCCGCGCTGGAAGTCCGACACGCTGCGCCGGCCCAGGTGCTGCTCGATCATCCACAGGTGCACGTCCTGCATGGACTGGAAGCGCGGGTTCTGCACGGTCTGGAACGGCAGACCGTGCTTCTGGCAGATGCCGTAGCGGTTGTGGCCGTCCACCAGCACATCGCCCCACAGCACCAGCGCGTCGCGGCAGCCTTCGGCCAGCAGACTGCGCTCCAGCGCCTCGTGCTCGTCGGGCGACAGTGGGTCGATGTAGGCCTTGAGTTCTTCTTTGACAACGATGTTCATACGGCAACTGCTGGAGTACGGGGCGGGCATTGTAGTGAGCCTGCCCCCGCTTTGCGCGCTTGACGTGGCGCCTGCGCGCGTGACACGCGGGCGCCCGTCGGCCAGCCGATGGTGCGGCATGCCCGTTCGCCAGCCGTTCTTAATCCACCTGACGAAGAATCTTCGCCAGGGTTTCCACCATCTGCCCGATCTGCGCTGGCGTGACGATCAGGGGCGGTGACAGTGCGATGACATCGCCGGTGACGCGTACCAGCAGGCCGCCTTCGTGGAAACAGCGTTCGAAGACCTCGTAACCGCGCGCACCCGGGGCGCCGTCGCGCGGTGCCAGTTCGATCGCACCGATCAGGCCGATGTTGCGGATGTCGATGATGTGCGGCAGCCCGCGCAGGCCATGCAATGCGTCTTCCCACTGCGGGCCAAGCGTGATCGCACGCAAAAACAGATCCTCTTCGGCGTAGACGTCCAGCGTGGCGATCGCCGCGGCGCAGGCCAGCGGGTGGCCGGAATAGGTATAGCCGTGGAAGAGTTCGATCGCGTTCTGCGGCCCATCCATGAAGGCGTCGTGGATCGCGTCGGCCACCAGCACCGCGCCCATCGGCACGGTGCCGCTGGTCAGGCCCTTGGCGGCAGTGATGATGTCCGGGGTGACACCGAAACGCTGCGCGGCGAATGCGTCGCCTACGCGGCCGAAGCCGGTGATCACCTCGTCGAAGACCAGCACGATGCCGTGGCGGTCGCAGATGGCGCGCAGGCGCTGCAAATAACCTTCCGGCGGCAGGATCACGCCGGCCGAGCCGGACACCGGTTCGACGAAGACCGCGGCGATGGTGGAGGCGTCGTGCAGGTTGATCAGCCGTTCCAGATCGTCGGCCAGTTCTGCGCCATGTGCGGGCAGCCCGCGCGCATAGGCGTTGCGCTGCAGATCCAGCGTGTGGCGCAGATGGTCGGTGCCGGCCAGCAGCGGGCCGAACCACTTGCGGTTGTTGGGCAGCCCGCCGATCGACATGCCGCCGAAACCGACCCCGTGATACGCCTTCTCGCGACCGATGAAGCGAGTGCGTTGACCCTCGCCGCGCAGGCGGTGATAGGCCAGCACGATCTTCATCGCGCTATCCACCGCCTCCGAGCCGGAGTTGGTGAAGAACACATGGTCCAGGCCGGGCGGTGCGATCGCGGCCAGGCGCTGCGCCAGCACGAACGGCAACGGCGAGCCCATCTGGAAGGTGGGGGCGAAATCCAGCGTACCGGCCTGTTCGCGGATCGCTGCCACGATGCGCTCGCGGCTGTGGCCGGCATTGCAGCACCACAGGCCTGCCGTGCCGTCCAGGATCGGGCGGCCGTCGACATCGCGGTAATACATGCCCTGGGCCGAGGCCAGCAGGCGCGGGCGTGCCTTGAACTGGCGATTGGCGGTGAACGGCATCCAGAAGGCATCCATCTGCGCTGGTGCCTGTAGCGCATCGGTCACATCGTGGGGAAGGTGGTCGGGCATGGCAGGCTCCGTCGCTCGGGATCGCCCGACTGTACGCAGCTGGCGCGTCAGCCGTCACCGCTGATAGCGGCAGGAGCACATCCGCGGTGTGTGCGTAGTGGTGCACCGATCGATGCGCTGCCATGATCGGAGCATGTCAGCGCCCGCCCGGCGCTGCGTTTGCGCACGGTGCGGGAGCGGTTTCGCGACGCGTTTGGCGAAATGCGGACAGACTAGTCAATTAGTCGCAGCGTCGGCCGCTAATCCCAGGGAACGCCGATGTGGCGTGGGTGATGGCAGTGCTTTGCAACGCTGCAGGGCGTTCGCAAGCATTGCAAACAGGCCGGGATCGCCGATGATGCGCCAGACGACCGCCCCTTGGGCCTGGTCGGTGTCGCTGCCCATATCGCAACGCGTTGTTTGATCGCAGCTGTCAATGGTATTCGGAACGGCCGACAGGACGTCGCCATCGCTCACCAGGCGTTGGTGCAAGTCCTGTCAGCCGTGCCTATCGCAGTTCATCGTTGGTTTTTTGGGGGAAATGAGAATGACGCAAGGGTCCACCGTGGCGACAGCCAGCGGCGCAGACGCCGGTCTACTGTCCAAGGAGCGCATCATTGCGCGGCCGGGGTTCAATCGTTGGTTGGTCCCGCCGGCAGCATTGGCGATCCACCTGTGCATCGGCATGGCCTATGGCTTCAGCGTGTTCTGGCTGCCGTTGTCCAAGGCGCTGGGGATCACTGAGTCGATCGCGTGCCCGGCCGACATGGGCCTGTTCGCGCGCATGGTGGCCACCACCTGCGACTGGAAGATCAGCGAACTGCAGTGGATGTACACGCTGTTCTTCGTGCTGCTGGGCTGCTCGGCGGCGATCTGGGGCGGCTGGCTGGAACGTGCCGGCCCGCGCAAGGCCGGTGTGGTTTCGGCGCTGTGCTGGTGCGGCGGCCTGGTGATCTCGGCGGCCGGTATCCACTTCCATCAGATCTGGATGCTGTGGCTGGGTTCGGGCGTGATCGGCGGTATTGGTCTGGGCCTGGGCTACATCTCGCCGGTCTCGACCTTGATCAAATGGTTCCCGGACCGGCGCGGCATGGCGACCGGCATGGCGATCATGGGCTTTGGCGGCGGCGCGATGATCGGCAGCCCGCTGGCCGATGCGCTGATGCGTCATTTCGCCACCCCCACGTCGGTAGGCGTGATGGAAACCTTCCTGGTGATGGCGGCGCTGTATTTCGTCTTCATGATGGCCGGTGCGTTCGGTTACCGCGTGCCGCCGAGCGGCTGGACCCCGGCCGGCTGGACCGCACCGGTGGCCAGCAGCAATGCCATGATCACCGCCAACCACGTGCACGTGAAAAAGGTCTGGGGTATTCCGCAGTTCTGGCTGCTGTGGGGCGTGTTGTGCCTGAACGTCTCGGCCGGTATCGGCGTGATCGGCATGTCCTCGCCGATGCTGCAGGAAGTGTTCGGCGGCCGTCTGATCGGCGTGGATGCGGGCTTCGGTAGCCTGGATCCGAGCCAGCTGGCCAGCATCGCGGCCATCGCAGCCGGCTTCACCGGCCTGCTCAGCCTGTTCAACATCGGTGGCCGGTTCTTCTGGGCCAGCATGTCCGACAAGCTCGGCCGCAAGAACACCTACACGCTGTTCTTCGTGCTGGGTATCTGCCTGTATGCAGCGGCGCCGTCGGCTGGCGGCATTGGCGGCATCGCGCTGTTCGCGGGCATCTTCTGCATCATCCTGTCGATGTATGGCGGCGGCTTCGCCACCATTCCGGCGTATCTGGCCGACCTGTTCGGCACCCAGATGGTTGGCGCCATCCACGGCCGTCTGCTGACTGCCTGGGCCACCGCCGGCATCCTGGGTCCGGTGGTGGTGGGTTACATGCGCGAATACCAGTTGGCCCACGGCAGCCCGCCGTCACAGGTCTACAACACCACCATGTACATCCTCGCCGGCATGCTCGTGCTCGGCCTGATCTGCAATCTGTTGGTGCGCCCGGTAGCGGCGCGTCACTTCATGACGCCCGACGAACTGGCCCGCGAAAAGCAGCTGGCGCACGAGAAGGTCGACCGCACCGGGCACGGCGTGATTCCGCCGGATCAATTGGCGCGTATCGGTCATGGCGGCAATCCGGCATTGGTCGTGCTCGCCTGGCTGGCCGTGGGTATCCCGATGCTGTTCGGTATCTGGGTCACGCTGCAAAAAGCCTTCGTGCTGTTCCATTGAGATGAGATGATCACTCCGTCTTCCTGCTCCGCGCGTCCCGGCAGTGTGGTGCGCACGGTCCGTCGCCATCGCGGCGGCCGCAGTGCCACGGTGCAGGACATGGTGGCGGCCGAAATGCCGGTCGCCTTCATCTACAACGGCGTGCCGTTCGCGGTGATGATGGCCACGCCGGAGGACCTGGACGATTTCGCACTGGGGTTCTCGTTGAGCGAAGGCATCGTCGATCACGCGCAGGACCTGCGCGTGATCGCGATAGAGACGTTTCTGGAAGGCGCTTCGCTGCAGATCGAAATCCCGCCGGAGCGGGCAGCTGCGCTGGATCAGCGACGGCGTAATCTGGACGGCCGCAGCGGTTGCGGGGTGTGCGGTAACGAATCCATCGAGGCGGTGCTGCGTGTGCCAACGGTGCTGCAGTCGACGCTACAGATCGATGCCGATGCGTTGGCGCGTGCGCTGGACGCGTTGCATGCGCAGCAGCCGATTGCTGCACAGACCGGTGCCGTGCATGCGGCCGGTTGGGCGGATGCGCAAGGTGTTGTGCAGTTGGTCCGCGAAGACGTTGGCCGGCACAACGCGCTGGATAAATTGATCGGTGCACTGGCGCGCGCACGCATCAATGCATCGCAAGGCTTTGCGGTGGTGACCAGCCGCGCCAGTTACGAAATGGCCATGAAAGCCGCGCAGGCCCGGATTCCGCTGCTTGCAGCGATTTCGGCGCCGACCGCGTTGGCGATCAGCCTGGCCGACAGTGCGGGACTCACCCTGATCGGGTTTGCCCGCAATCACGATTGTGTTGTCTATAGCCATCCGCAGCGCCTGGATCTGGGCGTTGCCGTGGGAGAGCCCGCATGAGCAAGAAAACCATCCAGCAGTACGACAATCCCGCAGGCGGCTGGGGCGCATTGCGCTCGGTGGCCAAGCACCTGATGGAACAGGACATCGCCGTGCAGGGCGCCAAGACGCTACTGCATGCCAACCAGCCGGACGGCTTCGACTGCCCCGGTTGTGCCTGGCCCGATCGCGACCACACCTCCACGTTCGAATTCTGCGAAAACGGTGCCAAAGCGGTGGCGGCCGAGTCCACCGCGCGCCGGGCCGGACCGGAACTGTTTGCTTCGCACAGCGTCAGCCTGCTCTCGCAGTACAGCGATTACTGGCTGGAAGGGCAGGGCCGCCTGACCCATCCGATGCGCTACGACGCGGCCACCGATCACTATGTGCCGGTGAGCTGGGACGATGCGTTTGCGCAGATCGCCGGCCATCTCAATGGTTTGGCAACGCCGGACGAGGCGATCTTCTACACCTCCGGGCGCACCAGCAACGAAGCGGCGTTTTTGTATCAGTTGTTCGTGCGCGAGTTCGGCACCAACAACTTTCCCGATTGCTCCAACATGTGCCACGAACCTTCCGGCATCGCGCTGCGGTCGCAGATCGGCGTGGGCAAGGGCACGGTGTCGTTGCACGATTTCGAGCTGGCAGATGCCATCTTCATCTTCGGGCAGAACCCGGGTACCAATCACCCACGCATGCTGGGCGAGTTGCGCCAGGCCTCCAAGCGCGGTGCGGCGATTGCGGCCTTCAACCCGCTGCGCGAGCGCGGTCTGGAAAAGTTCGCCGACCCGCAAGACAAGCTGGAGATGCTGCACAACGGCTCCACGCGCATCGCCTCGGATTATTTCCAGCTCAAGATCGGTGGCGATCTGGCCGCAGTGAAGGGCATCATCAAGCATGTGCTGGAGCGCGATGCGCAGGCGCAGCGCGATGGCACGCCGCGCTTGCTGGATCTGGAATTCATCGAGGCGCACACGGCTAATTTCGACGCGTTCGCTGCCGATGTGCATGCGGAAGGCTGGGACACGATTGTCGAAGAGTCCGGCCTGGACGAAGTGGCGCTGCGCAAGGCCGGCGAGATTTATCTCAACGCCGAGCGCGTGATCGCGTGCTGGGGCATGGGTATCACCCAGCACAAGCATTCGGTGGCGACCATCCACATGATCACCAACCTGCTGCTGCTGCGCGGCAACCTGGGCCGGCCCGGCGCAGGCGTGTGCCCGGTGCGCGGGCATAGCAACGTGCAGGGCGACCGCACGATGATGATCTACGAAAAACCGCCGGCCGCATTCCTGGACAAGCTGCAATCGGTGTTCGGTTTTGCGCCGCCACGCGAAGACGGCTTCGACACCGTCGGTGCGATCGAAGCGATGCTGGATGGGCGCGGCAAGGTGTTCTTCGCCATGGGCGGCAATTTTGCCGCCGCCACGCCGGATACCGATGCCACGCATCGTGCGCTGCGCAATTGCGAGCTCACCGTGCATGTCACCACCAAGCTCAATCGCAGCCACCTGGTGCATGGGCGCGATGCGTTGATCCTGCCGTGCCTGGGCCGCACCGAGATCGACATCCAGGGTGCCGGCTCGCAAGGCGTGACGGTGGAAGATTCGATGAGCATGGTGCACCTGTCGGCCGGCATCAATCCGCCGGCCTCGCCGGAACTGCTGTCCGAACCGGCGATCGTGGCGCGCATGGCCGAAGCCACGCTGGGCGCGCGCAGCGCGATCCGCTGGCGCTGGCTGGTGGGTGACTACGACCGCATCCGCGACCTGATCGCCCAGGTGTTCCCGGATTTCGCCGGTTTCAATGAGCGCGTGCGCACGCCAGGTGGGTTTCGTTTGTCGAACACCGCGCGTGATCGCCAATGGGTGACGCCGGAACACCGCGCGGTGTTCAAGCCGCACGCGGTGCCGACCGACAACCCGATCCATCGTGCGCGCCGCAGCCACACCGAACGGATGGTGTTTACGCTGGCCACCACGCGCTCGCACGATCAATACAACACCACCATCTATGGGATGGACGACCGCTATCGCGGCGTATTCGGCGAACGCCGTGTGCTGTTCATCAATCGCGCGGATATCGCGGCATTGAACATGAAGGCTGGCGATTGGGGGGACCTGGAAAGCCTGTGCGAGGACGGCGTGCACCGCGAGGCGCGGCGGTTCTTGCTGGTGGAGTACAACATCCCGCGCGGCTGCCTGGCCGCGTACTACCCGGAAACCAACGCGCTGGTGCCGCTGTCCAGCTTCGCCGACGAAGCACGGACGCCGACCTCCAAGTCGATTCCGGTGATCGTGCTGCCGAATCGCGCCGAAACCGCCGATGCAGCGCCGCGCGATATCGGAGCGGTGCTTGTCCGCTGATCCGCAGCTCACGGCGCAGCTGCTGCAGGCGCTGGCCGACACGCGCGATGGCGTGTCGCTGGCACGGCTATGCAAGCAGCTCGGTGTACGCATGAGCGTGCTGCTGCGCACGCTTGCCTGGTTGGGGACGGCAAACCTGGATGGTCAGCCGGGTCCGGATTGGGTTCGCGTGGAAGAGCGCGGCGAGCAGCAATTCGCAGTGCTCACGCCTGTGGGTTTGGCGGAGCATGCACAGCGAGCAGCAGCGCAGGCATCGCAGGCCGGTTGAGCGATCCTCTTGCTGCGTTGGTGAAAATCTAGCGATGGTTGATTCTGGCGTGCACCGCATCCAGTCACGGACAGAGGTCACAAGCGTCGTGGCGTGAGTGCGCGGTGCCCTCAACGCGGGACACAGCTTTAGAGCCGCTAACAAAACCCTTGAATTTTGTTGAGTCGGCGGCAACATTGTCGACATGACACGTCGCAAAGAGATCCCTATTGCGCTGTGGAAGCGCATCGAGCCACTGATTCCGCAGGTCAAGCCTTCCCCCAAAGGTGGACGACCTCGTGTCAGTGATCAGCAGGCCCTCAACGGCATCGTCTATGTGCTGCGCACGGGCATTCCTTGGGAAGACCTGCCTTCGGAACTTGGATATGGC
>NZ_FLTX01000096.1 GCF_900092025.1 Xanthomonas bromi | reverse complement strand
CCCTAGGGCTTAAGAATATCCAGGCTCTTGCCGACAAGCGTTAGGGGGGATGCAAATCGCCGGAAAGATTGTCTGACGCAGACGTCGGTGACCCTGAAACAACCGTTCGTCCCCCTTGCGCTTGTTGCTAGGGGGCGGGCGTAGCATCTTGCACACGTCACGCTGGGGAGCGTTCAATGTCTTTTCGCCGATCTGCCGGCTTTACACTCGTCGAACTGATGATCGCGATCGTCGTGCTGGCGATCCTGCTCACCATTGCATTTCCCAGCTTCCGCGGAACGCTTCGCTCCAATCGAGTCGCGAGCAGCGCCAACGAAACCCTCGGTCTGCTGTCGGTGGCGCGCAGTGAGGCTATTCGCAATCGCCGTGGTGGCGGTGTCTGCGGCAGCGCATCCGGGACCGCGTGCGACGACAACTGGGGTGCAGGAATGCTGGCCTGGGCCGATACAGATGGCGATGGGGCATTCAAAACTGGCGATACGGTCCTGCGCTTCGTCGCGATCGACACCTCGCTGTCCAGTACCGGTCCTTCTGGCGCCGTGATTGCCTTCGATGGGCGGGGGCGCAGGGTCGCGTCGACCAACCAACAGATCACGCTGCAGCCGGTGAGCTGCGATGGGCAGGCGCTGCGTCGCACCCTGTTCGTCAATGCCGCCGGCCAGATCACGTCTCAGAAGAGCTCCTGCCAATGATGCCTCTCCGTCCCTTCGTTTCGCCCTCTCGCGCCAAGGGATTCAGTCTGCTTGAGGTGTTGATTGCTATCGTCGTTCTCGCATTTGGCTTGCTCGGCTTTGCGCTGCTGCAGACGGCCAATGTTCGGTTCGTACAGAGTTCCAACTACCGCACCCAGGCGACCAACCTGGCGTACGACCTGATGGACCAGATGCGGAGCAACCGCTTCCAGTCGGCTTGGTATACCGATGCCACCTTTTCCGCAAATACAGTGACTGCTGCCAGCTGCAGTCGGCCTCTCGGGAGCGTAGCCATTGCCGACAATATTGCGCGTTGGAAATGCCAAGTCGTGCGCGCATTGGGCGAAGGCGCTAGTGCAACCGTTCTCAATAACAACGGCCAGGTAACCGTTGGCATCAGTTGGGGAGATCAGCGCTGGGACGCCAGCAATCCCAACGCCCAGACCACCTTCACTCTGGTATCGCAGCTATGACGCGGCCGCTTTCTTCTAGGCATGGCGCTGCCGGCATCAGTCTGATAGAGATGATGATCGCCATGGTGATCGGTCTTGTGCTAATGCTGGGAGTGATCCAGGTCTTTTCTGCATCGCGCACCGCATCGATGCTGGCCGAAGGCAATGCACGCGCACAGGAAAACGGGCGCTTCGCGATTGATTTCCTGCAGCGCGACATTCGCATGGCTGGGCATTTCGGTTGCGTCAACGACCAAGCTCATTTTGTACGCGGTGAAGGCGACCCGGCCATCAATACCGGTGCGGTCAGTGGTTCAGGTCATCCGCTGGATTTCAGCATCAGTGTGCAAGGCTACGAGGCGCCTAACACCAAGCCGCCCGGCACGCTGACCCTTGGAGATATCTGGACGGTGCCGGCGAATCTGCCTGCCGCGATTACCAAGCTCAATCCTCGCGGCGGCAGCGATATCTTGGTTTTGCGTTACCTGGCCCCGGAAGGTGTGCCGATCAAGGCGTTGACCACAGGCAGCGATAGCGTCGTGGGCTTCGATGCCGCCGCTGGACTGCGTTTGACAGAAGGGGGACAGACGGCGCCGAACCTATTCGGAGTTGCGGACTGTGCTCATGCCACGGTGTTCAAAGGCACCTATGCCAGCGGCAAGGTCACCGCCACCGGGACCAATTTGTCCAATTATTCCACACGCCCCAGCGGCCAGGCCATGATCTACCGCGCCGAGTCACTGGTCTATTACGTCGGGACATCGGCGACGTCGGGAGAACCTGCGCTGATGCGCGCGCGGTCCAATGGCGTTGACGATTACGGCACGCCGGAAGAGCTGGTCGAAGGGATCGAGGACATGCAGTTGCTGTTCGGGCTCGATCAGAATGTGGATATATCCAAGACCTCGCCACCTTTGGGAAACATCAGCACCCAGGCGATCGCGAGCGATGTCTCTGTTAAGACAGATTCCACCGCGGCGGGGCAGTGGAGGCGGGTCGGGCAAGTTCAGGTTGGCATCCTGGCGCGTAGCCCTGCACCTTCTACGGCCGAACGCCCGGCAAGTGCATTGAGTTATCCCACTGCGTTGGGCGTCTCGTTTGCGCCGCCTACCCAGACGGATGGCCGCTACCGAATGACTTACGAATCCACGATCGCCTTGCGCAATCGCCTGTTTGGGAATTGATCAATGAATGCAGTTGCTCGCCGCCGTTCGATGCCCTCCCGCCCCCGTGGGGCAGTGCTCTATGTTGCCTTGATCATGCTGATCCTGCTGGCGTTGATCGGGATCGCCGGCATGCAGGTGGCAGGCATGCAGGAAAAAATGGCGTCCAATTATCTGGTCACCAATATCGCCTTCCAAAATGCCGAGGGCGTGACGCGCAGGAGTGAGCGGTCGATCGAAGCCATCGCTAACCGTAAGAGCGCTCCCGGCGACGCAACGGTGGCAGATACGGATATCCAGCTAAACTGTGATACCCAATTCGATCCGCTGGCTTGGGCACGTAGCAAGGCCACGTCGGTGAATCAGGCGGTCAATGTGCGGCGCATCGACTCATGCATCATCGGGGGCGGCTCGCTTGCGATGGGCGATCCGGTAGATCCGGTAACTCCCGTATATCAAATCACCACCTTCGCCAACGATGCGACGACGGATGCATCTTCGTCGGCGTCGATCGATTCCATTTTTAAGCTCTGAGGCCGTGAGCATGTCGCGTCGAACAGTTCGAACCGCTATCGCCTCTGTCGTCGTCCTGACCGCGATGGGCGGTTACTTTGTCTACAACCTGATCGCGGCGCAGGGCCAAGAAAAGTTGGTACAGGCTCCACTCAATAATGGTACCCCGGTCCCGCCAGCATTCATCGTGGTGGTTGATGATTCGAACTCGATGACTTTTGAGCGCATTTTCAAAGGAGGTGATGGGCGACTGCAATGGAACGGTAATAATTCTAGCTTCTTTAAAGCTGATGGAAGTTTCTTTAATAGTGAAGATGGCTGTACTACTAGCTCCACGGATTGTTATGTCTACTTATTCCCTCTTCCTAACTATAACTCATCATTTACGAGTGGTGTAGCTCTTCCGCCGCTCGATCAGTTTGGTTTTGCAAGGTCGCCTACGTATAATGCTGGTTACTACGACCCCAATATACTATACGATCCCTGGACCAAAGCTGATAAGAGCTTTTGGCCCGCTGCTGATTTTACTAAAGCTCAGCCAGACTCGCGCGATCCCGCTGTTTATGGTGACGCTAATGGCCAAATAAAAATGAGTAATAATGGCACTGTCGTCAACCTTGGCCTGCCTAGAGAGGTGAATACGGATAATTCATTCCGTTTTGTTACCGGAATGACAATTCCTGCTGGGACGCGCTATCGGACGACAGGGCTTTCCAGAGTTTGCAACTCACCTGGTTTTAATGATGGCTTGCAGGGTACCGGTGGAGCTTGGTCAACTCTTGTCTCTAATACCCAGGTAGCTGGCACTTGCTTGGTGCAAATCTCTTATATCCCGGCGACGTTTTACTTGCCTGCCGCTGCTCCAGCGCCGGGGGGGTATCGCACCGATGACGCTAATCGACCGATTATCGCAAATGCATGTGGGCCTGGTTGCAATATGCGGCGATATCGGATATTGAGGGACAATTACAGTAATAGCGACGATTACGATGCCGCGTCAAAAAGTTTTGCGAACTGGTTCCAGTATCATCGCAATCGTATTCTTTCGATTATAGGTTCCGAGTCGCGGACGCTGGCCAACGTTGACAATATGCGGGTCGGCTATTTCACCATCAATAAGCGCACCCAGCCTACCATGTATAACATCGGCGACGATAATTCTCGTGCCGCTTTGTTTCAGCAGATCTACCGTCTTATACCGAATGGCGGTACGCCGAATCGTGTGGCTGTTGAGTATCTTGGACAGCAGTTCAAGCGAACCGGCGACGGAGCGCCGGTATTGCGTGCATGCCAGAAAAACGGCGGCATGCTGTTTACCGATGGTTATACGAATACCAACGCCCAGGCCTCTCCAAATGTTCCTAGTGGGGCGTATGGAAATGCCGATTCGAGCGGGACCGTGAATTTTCCTGCTTCGCCATTTGCTGACGGCTATAGCGAAACAATCGCTGACATCGCGGCGAGTTATTATTCTGGCGCAAACACACCATTGGTGACTGGGCAGGGCTTTGCCGGTGGCCTGGTTCCTGTTGACGAAAAGTGCGCAACCCTTGACAAAGCATCCGCTGGTTGGAAGCGGTTGGATTGCCAGAAAGATCTGCATATGAATTTTTATGCGATCACATTGGGCGCGCAGGGAAATATCTATGAAGTCAATCAGGCAGCCACTAGCGACCCTTATGCAAATACTCCTAATTGGAATGCCAACGGCGATCCACTCGCGGATGATGACGGTCGCGTGATTGATGAGCTCTGGCACGCCACCATTAATAGTCGCGGGCAGTTTATCAATGCCAAGAGCCCTAACGAAGTGACCGCTGCGATGCGTCGGGTGCTGTCGGCCGCCAGTGCCGCCAACTCGCCGTCTGGCACCCTGGCGTTGACAGGTGCGCGCATCGGTGCAGGCTCGTTGACCGTCACTCCTGAATACCAGATCAGGAACAACGGCACGGATTGGTCCAGTACGCTGAAGGCCAATCAGGTTTCAGTCGATCCGGATACTCGCGAGGCGCGCTTTACGCCGCTCTGGGAGGCGTCTGCGCAGATGCCCGACGCCAAGGCGCGAAATGTGTACTTCAATGATGGCAGCAACGTGCGAAAATTCGATGGCACGACTATCAGCTTGAGCGGTCTATGCGGTCTCTCCATGACCTTGTATTCCGGTCAGGCGCTCTGCTCGCAGTCGGACCTTACCAGCCTTGGTGCAACCGCTTTGACCTCGGCTAATTATCTGCTGGGCGACCGTAGCGGCGAGGTTCAGCAGGGCGGCAAGTTCCGCGATCGGAGCACCGTGCTCGGCGATATCGTCAACTCCACCCCGGTAATCAGTGCACCGGTCGACGACTATGGATATCGTGGCTTGGGCGGCACGCTTGGGACTAGCTATACCAACTACCTCAATAGCAAGCGCAACAAGGGCTATATGGTGTATGCAGGAGCCAACGACGGCATGCTGCATGGCTTCGATGGCGGCATGGATGGTGCTGGTGCCGTTACCGGGAGCGGCGGCCGCGAGCGATTTGCGTATGTACCGGCAACCTCTTATGGTCACATGGGGAATTTGTTGCTGCCTTACCAAACCACTAAGTCATCTACTTTGCCCAATTTTGATCATCGTTACTTTGTCGATGGGCCGATTGCGGTAGGAGACACTTACTATAACAACGCTTGGCAGACGACGCTGGTCGGCACCACGGGTGCGGGAGGTCGGGGTGTCTTCGCACTGGACGTTACCAATCCCGCTAGCTTCGGTGTCGGTAGCCGCCTCTGGGAGATAAACGATCTCAGCGGCGAGGCCGCTGTGCGTGCGAACATTGGGCATGTGCTCAGCAAGCCTGTCATCGTTCCGGTGCGCGCGACCAATGGGACGGTCAGCTGGAAGGCGATCTTCGGCAACGGTTACGCTAGCGCTAACGGCAAGGCTGTGCTGTTCGTGGTCGATATCGGAACCAGCTCCACACCGACGATTCGTATGATCGAAGCAACCGAGGCGGGAACCTCAATCAGCGGCAATAACGGGCTCGGCAATCTCATCGTACTGGATCGCATAGACAATCTGACAATCGACCCGCTTACCAATAAGCCAGCTCGCACCCGCGATGGATATGCCGATACGGTCTATGCAGCCGATCTTCGCGGAGCGATCTGGAAGTTCGATCTCACCTCGACCGCAACGGCGGTGACCGTTCCCGCATTTACGACGGGGACTTATTCCGAAGGTGGTCTGACCTACCGTCAGCCAATCACCGGTGGGTTGCAGGCTGCTTCCGGCGAGAATGGCGGGGTGCTGGTATTGTTCGGCACAGGCAGTTTTTCGTTCGATAAAGACAATCAGGCGAGTTCAGCGCTGCAGACGCAAAGCTTGTATGGCTTCACGGATCAGGTGGATGGGGTGACCTCTACGGCCCTAACCAGGGCGAACTTGACGCCATATTCTGTCAGTAATGACACCCCCGGTAGCATTCGATCCCTGCAGCAAGGCACTGCACCCTCATCGTCACTTGGCTGGTATGTGGATCTGCCTGCCGGTGAACGATTTGTGGGCTATCCGGAACTCGTATCGGGAATCTTGTTGATGCCCACCTATTCGCCGCTTGCGATCAGCAGCGGGTGCAGCCCCGATGGTGTTAACTGGTTGTTTGGGCTGAATCCGCGAACGGGCGTGGGCGCCTTGTCTGGTGTGCGAATGGGCGGCATTGGGGGTTCGACGCTTGCCGACGGTTCGGCGGGCATTTCGCTCAACACTGGCGGTAACGCTCCGGTCAAGGATGTAGGGGTGTCGGTCGTGCCCAGACTCGAACCGAAGGTTAATCCCAAGGATGGTTCTGCGGCGCCGACTGTTCCTCCAGGTTCGGGCTGCTGGATGATCGTCAGCGTCGCCGGTGCCCCGCCCATGTACGTTCCTTATCCTTGCGGCCGCCAGTCTTGGCGCCAGCTTCAGTGACGGAGATGTCAATGTACTTAGACCTGTCGCGCCCCCTGTCCCGTCAACTTCGCAAGCCTACCGTTGCAGGTGGCTTTACTTTGATCGAGTTGATGATCGTCGTCGCGATCGTCGCCATCCTCGCGGCGGTCGCCTATCCGTCCTATGCCGAACATATTCGCAAGTCCCGCCGCGGCCAGGCCAAGGCCGACTTGGTTGAGTACTCGCAGTTGCTGGAACGCTCGCACACGACCAACAACACCTATGCCAGCTTCAAATTCGGAAACGGCTCGACAACCATCCAGTCGCCGCGCGAAGGTGGTACAGCGCAATACACCATTACGCTCGCGACCACGCAGTCGACCTTTACCTTGACCGCTGCGCCTCAGGGCAATCAGGCCAAGGACAAGTGCGGCACGCTGACGTTGAACCAGGCAGGGGTGAAGACGCCGAGTGCAACTACCACTCCAGGCTGCTGGTAGCTTTGTGCGAGGTGTTGCGCAGCTGCGTAGTTGCGTCTAGAATACGCGTCCCCGCCCGAATAGCTCAGCCGGTTAGAGCACTTGACTGTTAATCAGGGGGTCGTTGGTTCGAGTCCAACTTCGGGCGCCAAAAACATCAAAGGCTTGCGATAAATTCGCGAGCCCTTTTTTGTTGTGCCGGGAAAATTGCCGGGAAAATTCGCAGCCCTTACGACTCTGAGGGCTTGAATACGTCAACGAACGCCAACGCCTCATCGGTAGGCAACGCCGGCGGCGCAATCACTTGCAACTCGTGGTCGTAACGGTGCGTCATCTGCGGCGTGACGTGGCCTGCAGCATCTTGCTTGTGTGCCCGCGTACCACGCGTGTCAGTGATGCCGCGATGCTTGAGGCCATGCAGCGTGAACCGGGCTTCTTCCTCGATCACGCCTGCCTCGATCGCCGCGGTGATCAAGCGCTGCCAGGCCGTCTTCAATGTTGATCGCGCCAAGCGCGTGCCGGTCTGGGTGACCAACAAGCCGCGCTGCTCAGGCCGCAGTGGAACTGGTCGTTTGTGCGCATTGATCCGTTGAGCACGGTAGTCCCGCAGCCACATCCACGCCCACTGCAGATCGTCGTTCCAGGCGGTGATGTTGTCGCGAGAACCCTTGCGGCGCGTACAGCGCACTCCCTGTTGTAGCGCGTCCGCGTCTGTCAGGTCGGTTACCTCGACACCGCGCAGACGTGCGTTGTAGGCCAGTACCATCACCGCCGGCATGTAGGGCGGGACCGCTCCCTTTACATGCAGCGGCAATGCAGCGCGTGACTTGGCGAACTCAAGCACAGCCATGAACGATTGTGGGTCCGGCATCTTTGCATCCGCACGCTCCTTTGCACCGCGCACACCGCTGGCCGGATTGGTCTTGCAATGGCCGATGCGTATGCCCCAAGCAAACAGCCGGTGCAGATACCGCAGCGTGTGATTGGCCGTGGACGGACGGGCAAGCAACGCGGGCTGCACGGCGCTCGCTTCGCGCCCCTTGGAGAGCGCTTCGACCAAGCGCTGCACCACGGGAACGGAAAGACGGTCCACCTGGAGGCTCCCGAACAAGCTGCCGTCCTTCAGCACGTAGCCGCAGGCAACCTCGGCGTGGCGATCGTAATCATCGCGGGTACTGCGAGACAGGTCGCGGTACTCGGTGGAGAGCTTGAACGCGTTGGCCAGATACTGCAGGGAGCCGACCAGGCCGGCACCACGGGATGCCTCTCTGGCTGCATGGAGGTCGGATAGCCTCGCATCCGCGTAGGCAATGGTGCGCTTCCTAGGGGGGCCGCCCTCGGGGTGCGGTTCGATGATGTACCAGCGCCCATCAGACCAGTAGATGCCTTTTGGGAGGGCGTCTTGGG
>NZ_FLTX01000091.1 GCF_900092025.1 Xanthomonas bromi | reverse complement strand
GTCGCCGTCCAGCTTGATGTAGGCGCCGGCGGCGGTGGCCAGCAGGTGCCTGGTCGGGGCGGCAAGCTGGACGTCGGCGGTGGTGCTGACGATGCGGACCTGGGTCTTGGCCGCGAGCTTTGCCTGGTTCCTGTGCGCGCGGGCGCTCACGGTGCCTTGCGCGGCGTGCAGGGCGATGCCGCGTTCCTGGTTGGGGCTGCCGGCCACCGGGGCGCTGCCCTGGGTGTACAGCACCAGCCCGCCGGCCACCGCCAGCACCAGCTGCCCCTGGCTGGCCCAGTTCAAGGCGGCGCCGGCCAGCAGCGTGGTCTGCGTCCCCGACACCCACACCTGGTCGGCCGGGGTCAGGCTCATCACGCCCGCGCTGCCGCTGCCCAGCAGCGCCGGGCGGCTCCAGCCCGGCGCCTGGCCGTCGCCGCCCTGGAGTT
>NZ_FLTX01000088.1 GCF_900092025.1 Xanthomonas bromi | reverse complement strand
GAAGAGGTCGGTCCGCACCGATAAGGCCGGCCGCGAGAGGCAAGGCTTCGCGCCCATACCGCAGATTCCTTGCCGCCGGACGGGATACTACAGCACGCGTGCGCAGGCTGGCGCTAGCGCGCAGCGGCGCAACGCACCGACGCCAGGCTGCTGGGATCGCCCGCCAGGCGGGTGACCAACGCCGGGCTGTCGGTGGTCAGCGCGCAGGCGTGAATGCCGATGGTGATGCCCTGGGTCGGCAATTCCTTGCGCCGCGTATCGAAGGCCATGCGCCAGCGGCCCTCGGCCGGCGCGCGGAACAAGGCCACCACGCCCAGGGTGGTGGTGCCTTCGGACATCTGCTCGTTCAGTTCCTGGCGGGCGCTTGGCGTCAGCACGATCTCGTTGACCGACAGCAGGTCCGCGCCCAGCGCCGCCTGCTCTCCAGCCTGATCGAGGAACGCGTTGAACGCGGCCTGCTCGAAGCGTTGCGCGCTGCGCAGGTGATAGATCTTGACCACCGCGGCGGTGGCGTGCGTGTCGGTGCCCGCATTCAGGTTGCTGCCGGCGAACAGCCGCAGCGGAATCATCGGAGGCGCCTCGGGCTTGGCTTCCTTGATGCCCACTGCCTGCAGGGTCTTGTCCATCGCCTTGCCGATGCCGCCGCTGGCGCAGCCGGACAGCGCCAGCGTGGCCGCAACAAGGGCCAACAGAAAATTGAAACGGTGGCTGGATATGTTCATGCTTGCTCTGACGTGGCGGACGGAGTGCGATCCGCATCCAGCCACTTCGGAGTGTTCGCCCCTGTGCGGTGCGCCCGACCGCCCGTGCAGAGACGCAGCGTGGGGCGGACTCTGGCCGGCTTGACGCGGTCGCGAAAGCCCACTATACCCGGTCCCATTCGCGGCTGTATACTAACGAAATAACGCACAGGCCTGGCTCACCCCGCCTTCACATCGGGGTCTCCAGGTTAACTCCAGGATTGGTTTTCAGAGGAAGTCATGATGACGGTAGTCAAGGGGCTGGTCACATTCCGGCCGATGTTCGCACTCGTTCTGCTCTCCGCCCTTGTCGGTTGCGCTTCCGCGCCGAAGAAGGCGCCGCCCCCGTCGTCGTTCGACGACACGATGTCGCGCGCCGAAGCCGAAGTCACTAGCGGCGGCGCCGAGCAGGCTCTGAAAACCTTCGAAGACGCCGGCCGCGCCGACCCTACCCGCAAGGAGCCGTGGGTGCGTATGGCGCAATTGCAGTTCGACCGCGCCAACTACGCGCGTGCCATCGTCGCGGCGCAGGAAGTGCTGCAGCGCGATCCCAACGATCTGGTCGCCGATGGCGTGCTGACCGTTGCCGGTTTCCGTATCGCCAATCAGTCGCTGCAGCGCCTGCAGGGCCGCGGTGCGCTGGCTTCCGGCACAGCGCGCAAGGAGGCCGAGACGCTGGCCAGCACGCTGCGCGCGACCATGGGCGACGACATCCTGCAGCCTGACGAGCCGAAGAAGCGCAAGCCGTCCGTCCGCAACACCCGCCGCGCCGCGCCGTCGGCTGCGAAGGACCCCGCGCCGGCCAAGGAAACGCCCAAGGCGTCGGCCGATCCGTTCCAGAACCTGGGCGGCAACTGACCGGTCATCCGGACTCCCCCAAAGCCTCACTGTCAGGAGACACCCATGGCTAAGAAGGAAAGCATCCAGAAACGTCTGCAGAAGATTCGGCCGCCGCGCGTGCAGCTGACCTACGACGTGGAAAAGGGTGACGCGATCGAACAGAAGGAGCTGCCGTTCGTGGTCGGCGTGCTTGGGGATTTCAGCGGCAACCCCGAACAGCCCCTGGCCAAGGTCAAGGACCGCAAATTCGTCAACGTCGACCTCGACAACTTCGACGAGGTGATGGAAGGCATGGCGCCGCGCGCGGTGTACCGGGTGCCGAACAAGATCAGCGATGCCGGCGGCGAGTTCGGCGTCGAACTCAAGTTCAAATCGATCGACGACTTCCGTCCCGAGGCCGTGGTCGATCAGGTCGAACCGCTGCGCAAGCTGCTCGAATCGCGCACCAAGCTGGCCGACCTGCGCAACAAGCTGGCCGGAAACGAGAAGCTCGAAGACCTGCTCACGGACGTATTGAACAACACCGAACAGCTGAAGAAGCTGGGTCGGGAAAAGGAGAAGTAAGCCATGGCCGCAGAGGTTTCCAGTGCCACCGACAATTCGGCGCCGGCCACGCTGGCAGAAGTAGGGCTACTCGACCAGATCGTCGAGCAGAGCAAGGTCGCCAAATCGGAGACCGAGCACCAGCGTGCGAAGGACATCATCTCCGAGCTGGCCAAGGAGGTGCTGGAAGGCACCGTCGTGGTGTCGGACAACCTCAACCTGACCCTGGACGCGCGCATCGCCGAGATCGATCGGATCATCTCCGAGCAGCTGAGTGCGGTGATGCATGCGCCGGAGTTCCAGAAGCTGGAGAGCAGCTGGCGCGGCCTGCACTACATGTGCGAGCAGACGTCCACCGGCGTGACGATGAAGATCAAGGTCTTCAACTCGCCCCAGCGGGATCTGGTGCGCGACTTCAAGTCGGCGATCGACTTCGACCAAAGCGCGCTTTTCAAGAAGGTATACGAGGAAGAGTTCGGCACCTTCGGCGGTGCGCCATTCGGCGCACTGGTCGGCGACTACTATATCGGTCGCCAGCCGGAGGACATGTACTTCGTCGAGCAGATGTCGCATGTGGCCGCCGCGGCGCACGCGCCGTTCATCTCTGCCGCGTCCGAATCGATGTTCGGCCTGGAAACCTTTACCGACCTGGGCAAACCGCGCGATCTGGCCAAGGTGTTCGACACTGTCGAATACGCCAAGTGGAAGTCGTTCCGTGAGTCGGAGGACAGCCGCTACGTCGGCCTGACCATGCCGCGTTTTCTCGGGCGGCTGCCGTACAACCCGAAAGACGGCACGACGGTCGAAGGCTTCAACTTCGTCGAAGACGTCGACGCCGCCGACCATAGCAAGTATCTGTGGTGCAACACCGCTTATGCGATGGCCACGCGCCTGACCAAGGCGTTCGAGGACTATGGTTGGTGCGCGGCGATCCGCGGTGTGGAAGGCGGTGGCCTGGTCGAAGACCTGCCGACCCACACCTTCCGCACCGACGACGGCGAAGTGGCGCTGAAGTGCCCGACCGAGATCGCGATCACCGACCGCCGCGAGAAGGAACTCAGCGACCTGGGCTTCATCCCGCTGGTGCATTGCAAGAACACCGACTACGCCGCGTTCTTCGGCGCGCAGTCGGCGCAGAAGCCGAAGAAGTACAACACCGATTCGGCCAATGCCAACGCGATCCTGTCGGCGCAGCTGCAGTACATGTTCGCCGTGTCGCGTATCGCCCATTACCTGAAGGCGATGATGCGCGAGAAGATCGGCAGTTTCGCCTCGGCGCGCAATGTCGAGGATTTCCTGAACCGTTGGATCTCCCAGTACGTGTTGCTGGACGACAACGCCGGTCAGGAAGCGAAGGCGCAATACCCCTTGCGGGAAGCGTCTGTCCAAGTTTCGGAAGTGCCGGGGAAACCCGGTGTCTACCGCGCGGTGGCCTTCATCAGGCCGCATTTCCAGCTCGATGAGCTGTCTGTTTCGTTGCGTCTGGTGGCCGAACTGCCGGCTGGTACCAAAAAGGCGTAGCGTTTCTTGTTGTCGTAGCGTCGAGGGACGGAGATCCCACTGTTTTGCAGTTGACGCAATGTCCTTCGGGACAGGCAAATAACCGCCAGGCCCTGCCTGGCAAATCAATCTCACGGAAGACCGGAATTTAGGAGACCAGATATGCAGCACGCGTTTCTTTCTATCGATACCATCAAGGGTGAATCGCACGACGACAAGCACACGGACTGGGTGGAGATCAAGTCGTTCTCCCAGGACTTGTTGCAGCCGCGCTCGGCCACCGCCTCCACCGCCGGCGGTCAGTCGGCCGCTCGTGTCAACCTGTCGCCGATCGAGATCGTCAAGTCGATCGACCTGTCCACCACCGCGCTGAACCAGGCGTGCGCCAACGGCACCACCTTCCCCAAGGCCCGCATCGAGTTCATGCGCGCCGACAAGGACGGCAATGCCATCAACTACTACCTGGTTGAGTTGATGAACGTGCTGGTCCACCGCGTCACCACGACGGTGGACGAGGACGGCATGCCGCAGGAAGTCGTCCAGCTGAGCTTCGGCGCGATCAAGTGGACCTACAACCAGCAGAAGCCGGAAGGCGGAGTCGGCGGCAAAGCGGTTGCGCAGTGGAGTGCTACCAAGAACATTCCCAACTACACCGTTTGATGTTTGTTTTGCGATGGCGCCTTCGCGCGCCATCGCATTTCTGCGCCGCGCGCAGACACAGGACCGACGCACAGCAGGGCCGCGCCATCGGCCGGTTGCGCCTAGTCGGCAGCAAGGCTCAAGGACGACTTCACGTAGGGGCGGTCAATGAAGGGACTCGAACCCAGTCTGTTGGAAAAATTGTTCGACGATACGCCCAAGTCCACGGGTGGATCGCATGTGTTCAAAGCCATCTCCATCGACCAGTACAAGGAATCGGTCGCTCGCGACCTGGAAGGCCTATTGAACACCCGTTCGGCCTTCAGCGAAGAAGGCCTCACCGAATTTCCCAATTGCAAGCAGTCGTTGCTGACCTACGGCCTCGGCGATTTTTCCGCGATGAGCCTGGCCAATGGCTACGACCGCACGATGATCTGCCGCTCGCTGGAGCAGGCGATCGCGCGCCATGAGCGGCGCCTGCGCAACGTGCACGTGAAGCTGGAAACCGGCGGCCAGTTCGGCGGCGGCCTGCACTTCACCATCCATGCCTTGCTGGACATGGAGCAGGCGCGCGAGCCGGTGAGCTTCGACGCCATGCTGCAACCGTCCACGCTGCAGTACTCGGTCAGCCGCCTGCGGCGCCAGGCGACGTCCTGACCATGCAAGACCTGCTTCCCTACTACGAACGCGAACTGGGCTATCTGCGTCGCTACGGGCGCGAGTTCGCCGAGCGCTATCCCAAGATTGCCGGGCGCCTGCAGCTGTCGGCCGACGGCAGCCAGGATCCGCATGTCGAGCGCCTGATCGAGGCGTTCGCGCTGATGGGCGCGCGCATCTCCAAGCGCATCGAGGACGACTACCCCGAGTTCACCGACGCGCTGCTGGAAGTGCTGTATCCGCATTATCTGCGGCCGTTTCCGTCATGCTCCATCGCCTATTTCGACATGGAAGGCGTGGCTGCCAAGCTCAGCGCGCCGATCCGCGTGCCGCGCGGCAGCTACCTGCAGTCGCGCCCGGTGCGCGGGATCAACTGCCGGTTCCGCACCGCCTACGACGTGGTGCTGGCGCCGGTGGCGGTGAAGGCCGCCAGCTACCGCGGCGTGGCCGAAGCGCCGATGGCGGTCAGCCTGCCGCCGGGCACCGGCGCACAGATCTCGATCAGCTTCGAGCTGTTGTCCGACCAGGCGTCGTTCGCCGGCCTGGGCACCGACGCGCTGCGTTTGTTCGTCGACGGCGAGCCGTCGTTCTGCTCGGCGATGCGCGATGCGCTGGCGCTGGGGATCAAGGCGGCCTATGTCGAGTCCGACGGCAGCGGACGCTGGCGCCGGCTGGCGGAAACCCCGCTGGCGCCGGTGGGCTTCGCCGACGACGAATCGCTGATCGATTTCCCGGCGCGTTCGCACCCGGCCTACCGCCTGCTGACCGAGCTGTTCGGCTACCCGGACAAGTTCGGCTTCTTCGATCTTCAGCTCAAGCCGGTGACCGCTGGCGCCAGCCGTTGGTTCACGCTGCACCTGGTCCTGCAGGCGACGCCGCCCGATCGCGCCGCCAACCAAGTGCTCGAGGAGTTGGATCGCAAGAACATCCGCCTGGGCTGCACCCCGGTGGTGAACCTGTTCGCGCAGCATGGCGAGCCGATCCGCGTCACCCATCGCAGCGTCACCTATCCGGTGATCGCCGACGGGCGCCGCGCTTTCGCCTACGAAGTGCACTCGATCGACTCGGTGCACCGTATCCGGCAGACGCCGCAGGGCGAACTGATCCAGGAGTTCCGCCCGTTCTATTCGCTGCACCATGGCGAAGACCCCGAGCGCGCCGGCCAGTATTGGGTGGCGCGGCGCGACGAGGACGTGGCGCGGCAGAGCCCCGGTTACGAAACCGAATTGAGCTTCGTGGACCTGGAATTCAATCCGACCCTGCCGCAGACCGATGTGGTCAGCGTCGAGCTCACCTGCAGCAATCGCGATCTGCCCAGCCAGCTCGCCTACGGCATCGCCGGCGGCGACCTGTCGATCGAGGGCGGAACCCCGGCGCGCGCGATCAGCTTGTTGCGCAAGCCGAGCCGGCCACTGCGGTTCCGCCACGGGCGCGGCGCGCAATGGCGGCTGATCTCGCACCTGTCGTTGAATCAGTTGTCGCTGACCGGCAGCGGCTTGCCGGCGTTGAAGGAGATGCTGCGGCTGTACGACATCTCCGGCAGCAGCGTGTCGTCGCGGCAGATCGACGGCATCGTCGGCATCGAGCAGCATCCGGTCACCACCTGGCTGTCGGGCAAGCATTTCGCATCGGTGGTGCGCGGCCTGGAAGTGCGTCTGACCATCAGCGAAAACCATTTCGTCGGGACCGGCGTGGCCGCGTTCGCGCACGTGCTCGACCACTTCTTCGGTCTCTACGTCCACGCCAACAGTTTTACCCGGCTGGTGCTCATTTCCAGCGAAACAGGGGAGGAACTCGTCCGATGCTTACCGCGAAGCGGCGAATCGATCCTGGCCTAGCGCTGCAACTGCTCGCCGAGCCGCATCGCTTCCAGTTCTTCCAGGCGATGCGGATTTTGGAGCGGGTGTTCCAGCGCCAGGGGGTCAAGGCCGGTCAGGCGCTACCCACGCGCGTGCGTTTCCACAACTCGCTGTCGTTGGCGTTTCCGGCGACCGAGCTGGACCCCGTCGGCCAAGCCTATTCGCAGGACGGCGAGCGCCTGGAAAGCGATGCGGCGCTGGCGTTCGCGATCGAGACCGAGCGCCTGGGCGAAGTGCATCTGACCCCGAACTTCATGGGGTTGCTGGGTACCTCCGGCGCATTGCCGCTGCACTACACCGAGACCCTGCACGAACGCGAGCTGTACCAGCGCGACCGGACCCCGCGCGCGTTCCTGGACATGTTCTCCAACCGCGCGGTGGCGCTGCACTACGCCGCGTGGAAGAAGCACCGGTTGGCGCTGCAGTATGAGCTGGACCGGCGCGAACGCTTCCTGCCGCTGGTGCTGTCGCTGCTGGGCATGGGCATGCCGGGACTGCGCGATCGCATGGTCGATGGCGGCGGCGACGTCTTCGACCAGGCGGTGGCGTACTACGCCGGCGCCATCCGCCAGCGGCCGATCTCGGCCAAGCTGCTGCAGCGCGTGCTGGCCGACTACTTCAAGGTGCCGGTGGAGCTGGAACAGTTCGTCGGCGCCTGGTACAAGGTGCCGGCGCAACAGGCCACGCGGCTGGGCCAGGCCAACGCCACGCTCGGGTCCAGTGCGCTGGCCGGCGACCGGGTGTGGCAGCGCGACCTGCGCATGCGCCTGCGCTTCGGTCCGCTGCAGCGCGAGGCGTTCGACCAGTTCCTGCCCGGTGGCAGCGCCGCGAAGGCCTTGTCGAAATGGCTGACGCTGCTCACCGGCGGCGGGCTGGAATACGAGGTCAAGCTGGTGCTGCGCGCCGAGGACGTACGCGGCTCCGGCGTCGGCGAAGAACTGGGCGTACGCCTGGGTTGGGACAGCTACCTATGCTCGCGCCCGCAGACCCAGCCGCGCGCCGACACCACCTACGGCCTGCATACCCTTCAATAGTCCGGGCGCGAGCCCAACGCCGACGGCAGGCAGTGACGTCGGCGCCACATCATGAAACCGCCAGCATGGAGCGTCCTGTTTTCGCATGAGCATCAATCTCAAGACCCTGATCAGCAAACTCGACGACACCTGCCGGCAGGCGGCCGAGCGCGCGGCCAATCTGTGCATGGCGCGCGGCAACTACGAAGTCGACCTGGAGCATCTGTTCCTGGCGCTGCTGGAGCAACCGCAAAGCGATTTCGTGCTGATCGCGCGCCGCTGCGGCATTTCGCCGGACACGCTGGAACGCGATCTCAGCGAGGAGGTGGGCCGCTTCAAGGCCGGCAATACGCGCACGCCGGTATTTTCCCAGCACCTGCCCACGCTGTTCGAGCACGCCTGGCTGATCGCCTCGCTGGATTCGGAAACCACGCGCATCCGCAGTGGTCATCTGCTGCTGGCGCTGCTGACCGAGCCGGACCTGTCGCAGCTGGCCTACCGCGGTTCCAAGCAGTTCGTGAAGATCAAGCTCGACGCGCTCAAGCACGACTTCGCCCGCCTCACCGAAGGCTCGCAGGAAGCCGGGCAAAGCCTGCGTTTCGCCGATGCCGGCCAGGCCGACGCCGGCGGCGACCCGGTCGATGGCCTCACCGGCGCGCCGGACGGCAAGGGCGGCCTGAGCAAGACCCCGGCGCTGGACCAGTTCACCACCAACCTCACCCAGCGCGCCCGCGATGCGCAGATCGACCCGGTGATCGGCCGCGACGGCGAGATCCGCCAGGTGATCGACATCCTGATGCGGCGGCGCCAGAACAATCCGATCCTCACCGGCGAAGCCGGCGTCGGCAAGACCGCGGTCGTCGAGGGGCTGGCCCGGCGCATCGCCGAGAAGGACGTGCCGGACGTGTTGCAGGGGGTGGAACTGCATGTGCTGGACATGGGCTTGCTGCAGGCCGGCGCCAGCGTCAAGGGCGAGTTCGAGAACCGGCTGAAGAACGTCATCGACGAGGTCAAGAAGAGCCCGCATCCGATCATCCTGTTCATCGACGAGGCGCACACGATGATCGGCGCCGGCGGTACCGCCGGCCAGAACGACGCGGCGAACCTGCTCAAGCCGGCGCTGGCGCGCGGCGAGCTGCGCACCATCGCGGCCACCACCTGGAGCGAATACAAGAAGTACTTCGAGAAGGACGCGGCGCTGGCGCGGCGCTTCCAGGTGGTCAAGGTCGAGGAGCCGAGCGAGACGCTGGCCGCGGCGATGCTGCGCGGCATGGTGCCGCTGATGGAGAAGCACTTCGGCATCCGGGTGATGGACGAGGCGGTCACCGAGGCGGTGCGCCTGTCGCACCGCTACATCAGCGGCCGCCAGTTGCCGGACAAGGCGGTCAGCGTGCTCGATACCGCCTGCGCCAAGGTCGCGCTCGGGCAGAGCGCCACGCCGGCGATCATCGAGGACACGCGCAAGCACCTTGACCGGCTGGCCGCGGAGCTGGCCGCGTTGAACCGCGAGACCTCCGGCGGCGCCCGGCACCACGACGCGCGCGTGGCCGAGCTATTGCAGGCGCAGGAACGCGCACGCAAGGTGCTGGCCGACAACGAGGCGCGGCTGGTGCGCGAGCGCGAACTGGCCGAGCGCATCGTCGCCCTGCGCGCGCAGATGGAAGCGGCGCCGGCCGCCGCCGAACCCGCGGCCGCCAGCGTCGCCGCCAAGCCGGCACGCGGCGCGGCCAAGCAGGCCGCCGCGGCAGCGGCGCCACAGCACGCGCAGCTGGACGCGCTGCTCGCCGAGCTGGGCGAGTTGCAGGGCGAGACCCCGATGGTGCCGCTGCAGGTCGACGGTGGCGTGGTCGCCGAGATCGTCTCGGCCTGGACCGGCGTGCCGCTGGGGCGCATGGTCAAGGACGAGATCCGGACCGTGCGCAACCTCGACAGCCTGCTGGTCGAGCGCGTCATCGGCCAGGACCATGCGCTGGCCGCGATCGCCCAGCGCGTGCGCACCGCCACCGCCAAGCTGGAAGACCCGAACAAGCCGCGTGGCGTTTTCCTGTTCGTCGGTCCGTCCGGCGTCGGCAAGACCGAGACCGCGCTGGCGCTGGCCGACATCCTGTACGGCGGCGAGCGCAAGCTGATCACCATCAATATGAGCGAGTACCAGGAAGCGCACAGCGTGTCCGGGCTGAAGGGTTCCCCGCCTGGCTACGTCGGCTACGGCGAGGGTGGCGTGCTGACCGAGGCGGTGCGGCGCAATCCTTACAGCGTGGTGCTGCTGGACGAGGTGGAGAAAGCACATCCGGACGTGCTGGAGATGTTCTTCCAAGTGTTCGACAAGGGCGTGATGGACGACGCCGAAGGCCGCGAGATCGACTTCCGCAACACCTTGATCATCCTCACGTCCAATGTCGGTTCCTCGCAGATCATGCAGGCCTGCCTGAACAAGCCGGCCGAGGAGATTCCGGCCGCCGACGCATTGGCCGAGGCATTGCGCCCGATCCTGATGCGCAGCTTCAAGCCGGCCTTCCTCGGCCGGCTGAAGGTGGTGCCGTACTACCCGATCAGCGACGACGTGCTGGCGCAAATCATCGCGCTCAAGCTCGGCCGCATCCGCGACCGCGTGTCTGCCAACCACAAGGCCGCCTTCCAGTGGGACCAGAGCCTGGTGGAGGCGGTGTTGGCGCGCTGTACGGAGGTGGATTCGGGTGCGCGCAACGTCGACCACATTCTGAATGGGACGCTGTTGCCGGAAATCGCCGAGAGCGTGCTCGCGGCGATGGCCGAAGGCGGCAAAATCAACGCCATCAAGGTAGGCGCCGGCAAGAACGGCGCGTTCAAATACAAGTTATCCTGACCCCCGCAGTCCATCACCAAGGAGGAACCCCATGGATTTCTACGGATACAACCGCGCCAAAGCCATTGCCCATTGCGACAGCCTGGCCGTGGGACGGGCAAGCCGCGAGACCGACAGCCTTCGCAGCTGGAACCGCCTGCGTCCGGAGCACGTGGTCGAACTGCTGAGCAATGCCGCCGCCGACGCGCGCGCCGATGCGCGCATGCTGGCCTCGTTGATGGCGCGCGCTTGCTGGCGCATCCATCTGCAGGGGCCGACGCAGGGCAAGGCCAACCAGCTGGTCAGCAACGTGCGCGAAGTGGCGATCACAGCCGCCGGCCGCGAGTTCAAGCTGCAGTGCACCGAAAGCCCGGCGTTGCAGCTCGAGCGCATCATCGCCGCCTGAGCCGTTTCACCACGCGCCACCTTCCAGGCCGCGCTCGCGCGGCCTTTGGCCGCCAGGCGCGGGCGGCGGATCTGTGATCGCAAGGAGCACCTATGGACCCAGTCGCCACACTACTGTCCGCCCTGAGCGCTGCGCCGGGCCAGCAAGAACGCCTGCTGCGGTTGCACACCCCGCTGGGCCCCGACGTGCTGGTCGCCGAGACCCTGGACGGCCGCGAGTCGGTCGATGGCGGCGGCTTCCGTTTCGAGGTGGGTGCACTGTCGGCCAACGCCGGCCTGCCCCTGGACGCGCTGCTTGGCC
>NZ_FLTX01000029.1 GCF_900092025.1 Xanthomonas bromi | reverse complement strand
ACTCATCGTCCGATCGCCGTCGTACGGCGGCGTAATCACCACGCTGTAAGTGCCCGACTCTAGATTAACTAAATTGGTCTGACAGCCATTGTTGCTTGCGTAGCAGTACTGACCGCCCAGTGTGGTGCCGTCAGGTTTGTTGACCGTCAAGTACGCATAGCTTGTTGCATTCGGTGTCACCAAGTCACTAAGCCCCAAACCCAGGTTCTGTCCGGCCGTGGCGGTAAAGGTCAAATACACGCTCTGCTGAGGAATATTGGTGGCAAAGCTGCCACTGGCACCATTAGTCACCTGTCCGCCAGTCACGCCTGTTGCCAACATCAACTGCGTGCTCAGCGTCTCGCCCTGGTTGGGATCCACAAATACCGTATAGGTCCCCGTTGTCGGCAGGTTGGGCAGATTCAGCGTATTCGCTGAGATCCCATTGGATCCGGCAGTCATCGAGTTCAGTACCGCTCCGTCAGGTTTGTACACGGTGTAGTACGTCAGGCGGTCCGCCGGCGCCGTCGCCTGAGCTGCCACCTGCAGT
>NZ_FLTX01000037.1 GCF_900092025.1 Xanthomonas bromi | reverse complement strand
GGCCGCTCTAAATCCATCGCTGGAGCTCGATGGCGGCATCCAAGCCGCCAACGGTCCAGCAATCGGTGAGCACACCGCACCAGACATGCTGCCGATAACTTTTTTGAAGAACCAAGGCAGCGCATCAGATCGTTGATGATGGTTCTGTGGAGAGTTCTGTGTACCGACTTTCCCAACTGATCCTTGCTCGCTCACCGTCGCGAGACCCCAAGCGGCAGTGATGCCGCGTAAAAGCTCCAGCGCTACTTGCCGCGTGTCCTGCGATGTGGGCGGTCAAGCGATCCGCAGCGAAGCCAAACGACAGCGGGTTACGCGTCGTCGGACACGCGTGCGAATGCATCTGCTTCAAAGCGAAGAGGACGTGTCCCGCATCGGTGTCGGTCACGTGTGTAACTTTTTGTAGACTGGCTAGCCTGCGCAAAGCGTCGCCGCGATCTGCCAGAATCGGACGTCTTGTTCCTGGATGCCGATCAACGATGACTGCCGCCGCGCCGCTCGCCACGCCCACCAATTCACCCGCGCGCGTGCTGTTCGCCAGCCTGATCGGCACCACCATCGAGTTCTTCGACTTTTACATCTATGCCACTGCTGCAGTGCTGGTGTTTCCGACGCTGTTCTTTCCCGCCGGCGATGGCAGTGCGGCGATGCTGCAATCGTTGGCCACCTTTGCAGTGGCGTTTGTGGCGCGGCCGGTGGGCTCGGCAGTGTTCGGGCACTTCGGCGACCGGGTTGGGCGCAAGGCCACGCTGGTGGCCGCGCTGTTGACGATGGGCCTGTCCACGGTGGCGATCGGGCTGTTGCCCAGCTACGCGCAGATTGGCGTGTTTGCGCCTGCGTTGCTGGCGTTATGTCGCTTCGGCCAGGGGCTCGGCCTGGGCGGCGAATGGGGCGGGGCGGTGCTGCTGGCTACCGAGAATGCGCCGCCCGGCAAGCGCGTCTGGTACGGCATGTTTCCGCAGCTGGGTGCGCCGCTGGGTTTCCTCTTGTCCACCGGCACCTTTTTGGGCATGGGTGCAGTGCTGGACGATGCGCAGTTCATGCAGTGGGGATGGCGTGTGCCGTTTCTGGCCAGTGCGTTGCTGGTGCTGACGGGCTTGTGGGTGCGCCTGAGCATTACCGAGACGCCGGATTTCCAGAACACGCTGGACCGCAAGGCGCGCGTCAAGCTACCGCTGGGCACGGTGGTCTCGCAGCATTGGCCGGCACTGCTCATCGGTACGTTCGGCGCATTCGCCACCTTCGTGCTGTTTTATTTGATGACGGTGTTTGCGCTCGGCTACGGCACCAAGACGCTGGGCTACGACAAGGAACAATTCCTCTTGTTGCAGATGGCCGGCATCGTGTTTTTCGCGCTGGGCATTCCGCTGTCGGCCAAGTTCGGCGACCGCCACGGCGCGCCGCTGGCGATGATGCTGGCCAGCATCGCCATCGTGGCCTTCGGCCTGGCATTCGCGCCGTTGTTTCAGGCCAGCCACCTCTTGCAGGTGCTGGCATTTCTGTCGCTGGGATTTTTCTTAATAGGGCTGACCTACGGCCCCTGCGGCACGCTGCTGGCCGAGTTGTATCCCACCGAGGTGCGCTACACCGGCGCATCGCTGTCATTCAATCTGGCCGGCATTCTGGGCGCGGCACCGGCGCCCTACGTGGCCACGCAACTGGCGGCCAGCTACGGCGTGCAATCGGTGGGGTATTACCTGGGCGGTGCCGCGGTGCTGAGCCTGGTCGCGCTGGCGGTGGCGCGGCGGTGGCGCCGTTGATCGCAGATCGCCGCAGGTCTGATTGATCGTGCGGATCGTGCAGCGACGCCTCGGCGCGCAATGAGGCCAGGCCGATCGCGCATGCGGGTGCGGCTGCAGGGCGGTGATCATGTCCACGATGCGCCGGTGTCGATGGTCTGACCTTCGAGGTCGTCCCCCCCAGACCGGCAGTGCCAGCGAACCAGCGTGTTCACTGCGATGGGCATACGGTGAGTCGCGCGCGTCGTGTGCGCGTTGATCTGGATCAGTGTGCGTTGTGAAAACGCGTCATCTGCGAGGGGCCGCCCGGGCCAGCAGAGGATGCAGGATCAGCTTGCCAGACGCACCTGGTTACGGCCGCCGGCCTTGGCCAGATACAGGTACTTGTCTGCTTCGTTCAACAGATGATGCAGCGATTGCTCGCCTTCGCTGGCGATGCACACGCCGATGCTCACCGTCATGCTCAGCGTCTCTTCGCCTATACGGACCCGCAGGGCGCTGATGCGTTCGCGCAGGGTTTCGAAATAGCTGCTTGCGTTGGCGAGATCCAGCCCCGGCACCAACAGGCAGAATTCTTCGCCGCCGAAACGCGCGACCAGATCCTGCGGCCGCGCATGGCCGGACACCGACGCGGCCACCGCACGCAGCGCCTGGTCGCCGGCTTCGTGGCCCCAGGTGTCGTTGATGTGTTTGAAGTGGTCGATATCCACCATCGCCGCGGTCACCGTCTGGTCCTGTGACAACAGTGTGGGAATGACCCGCTGGCTCTGTTCCAGGAAATAGCGTCGATTGGGCAGGCCGGTGAGGAAGTCGCGGGTCGCCAGATCCTGCAGCGTGCCGATCAGTTCCAGCTGGTCCACGTTTTGCGAAACGCGACAGAAGAATTCTTCGCGCGAGAAGGGCTTGCGCAGGAAATCGTTGGCGCCGTTCTTCAGGAAACGCGGGATCAGCGACGAATCGCTGTTACCGGAAATGCCGATCACCGCCACCTTGTCGCGCGAGCGGATCGCACGCAGCCGGCGGGTGAATTCCACGCCATCGATCCCAGGCATTTCCTGGTCGACGATGGTCAGGCGGATGCCCGGGTCGCGTTCGATCGCTTCCAGCCCGGCAGCGCCGTCGGCGGCCAGCACCACGCGGTAGCCGTACATCGACAACAGCGCGCCAGCATAGGTGCGTGCCGACAGCGAATCGTCCACGACCAGGGCGGCGATCCGGCGATTGCGCTCCAGGCGCTGCACCAGCCATGCCAGGTATTCGATGCTGCCCGGCGCATTTTTCAACACGTAATCGATGATCTGCTGCTGCAGCACGCGCTGGCGCAGATCTTCGTCGTACACGCCGCTGACCACCACGGTGGGCAATTTGCGCGAGAGAAAGAATTCCACCACCTTGTCGCGGTCGCCGTCGACCAGTACCAGTCCGGTCAGGACCAGAAACCAGCCGTCCTCTTCGTCCAGCACGCGTGCGGCTTCGGCCAGGGTCGAGACGACCGTGACCGCAAGTTCCACGCGTTGCTCGATGGCTTCGCGCAGCATGCTGGTGAACGTGCGCGAGTTCTCCACCAACAGCACGCGCTGTGGCAGGACTGCGCTTTCACTATTGCGATGTAGGGTACCTGGAGACATCGGCTGGCCGTCTGGATCGAACCGTCAGGTCAACTAACGGCCCTGCGCGTCAAAACTTGAGCACGTGGCTCCGAAGCGTGCCGTTTACCACAGCGCATCGCGCAGCCGATACCAGCTCATCGCCGCCACCAACAGTGGGGTGCGCAGCCGTTGCCCGCCCGGAAACGGACGATGCGGGATGCGTTCGAACACGTCCAGGCGCTGGCTCTGGCCGGTGATGGCCTCGGCGATGATTTGGCCGGCCATGCCGGTGGCAGCCACGCCGTGCCCGGAGAAGCCCTGCGCGAAGTAGAGGTTGGGCGCCAGCCGGCCCCAGTGCGGCGCACGATTGCGCGAAATGTCCACGTAGCCGCCCCACAGTGTTTCCAGCGGTACATCGTGCAGTTGCGGAAACACCGTGTGCATGCGCCGGGTCATCAGCGCCTGCAGGCCGGCGGGCGGACGCGAGGAGTAACTGGCACGCCCGCCGAACAGCAGGCGGTGGTCGGCACTGAGCCGGTAGTAATCCAGTGCCCAGTTGGTATCGGCTACCGCCATGTCGTTGGCGATCAGGGCGCGTGCGCGCGCTCCGCCCAGCGGCGGCGTGGCGCCGACATAAGTGCCCACCGGCATGATGCGCTGCTCTAGCGGCGCGGCGATGCCGTGCAGCAGGGCATTGCCGGCGATCACGCCGAAGTCGGCGCTGACGCTGCCATGGGCGGTGTGCATGACCACGCGCGTGCCGGGTTGCTGCTTCGTCACGCCCGAGTCTTCGTAGATGCGTACCCCGGCCGCCAGCGCGGCACGTGCCAGGCCCAGTGCATAAGCCAGCGGATGCAGATGACCGCTGGCGGGGTCGAACATGGCGCCCAGATACAGCGGGCTGTCCAGCACCTGGCGGGTGCGTGCGCGGTCCCACCATTCCAGCGGGTAGTCGTAGCGTTCGGCCATGCGCACGATGCCGTGCTGCAGCGCGCGTACCTGACGTGGCTTCAGCGGGACATGCGCATGGCCGTCGCGCCAGTCGCAGGCGATGGCATGGCGTGCGATGCGTGCGCGTAGCAAACGCATGCCCTCGCGCGAGAAGTCGAACAGCAGGCGCGCATCGTCGTTGCCGACCAGCGCTTCCAGCGTGTCCTGCTCGCAGCCGTAACCGACGATGGCCTGGCCGCCGTTGCGCCCCGACGCGCCCCAGCCCACGCGCCGGGCTTCCAGCACGATGACCGTGTATCCGGCTTCGGCCAGGGCCAGCGCGGCGGTCAGGCCGGTGTAGCCGCCGCCGAGGATGCAGACATCGGCATGCTCGGCGCCTTGCAGGCGCGGCTGCTGGGGCAGGGCCGGCGTGCTGCGTGCGTACCAGCTGTCCGGATAGCCAGTGTCCGGCGAATCGCGTTGCGGCAGGGACGTATGCGGGTTGGCCATCACACGGTGCGCAGGTACCGCGTGTAATCCAGGTCGGGCACCAGCGCCTGGTAGTCGAGCAGCTCGCGTTGTTTTTGCTGGCCGAACACATGCTGGAATTGCGTGCCGAACTGCTCGCCGACGAAGTCGCTGCCAACAAACGCATCCACCGCGCCTTGCCAGGTGCGCGGCGTGAACACCGACTGCGCATACGCGTTGCCGGTGATCGGCGCCGTGGGTTCGGCCGGCGTGCGCAGGCCGTCCAGCATGGCAGCCAGCACGGCTGCGGCGGCCAGATACGGGTTGGCATCGGCGCCGGCAATGCGGTGCTCGATGCGGGTGTTGTGCGTATCGCTGTGCGGGATGCGCAGCGCCACGGTGCGGTTGTTGAAGCCCCAGCTCGCATCCAGTGGAACGAAGGCATTGCTGACAAAGCGCCGATAGCTGTTGGCGTGCGGGGCAAACAGCAACAGCGAGGCATCCGCATGCCGCTGCAGCCCGGCGATGGCGTGGCGTAGCGGGTCTGCAGGCGCGTCGGCAACGCTGGCCAGTACGTTGTGGCCGGCGCCATCGAGCAGGCTCACATGCAGATGCAGCCCGCTACCGGCCTGGCCGGGGAACGGCTTGGCCATGAAACTGGCAAGCTTGCCCTGTTGTTGCGCAATGGCTTTGATGGTCCGCTTGAGCAGGATCGCCTCATCGCAGGCCGCCACCGCATCGGCGCGATGCTGCAGATTGATTTCAAACTGGCCGGGCGCGTATTCGGCCACGGCGGTGTCGGCCGGAATCCCTTGCTTCTTGCACGCTGCGGTGACGGCATCGGTAAAGCCGCGCTGGTCGTCCAGGTCCTGTAGCGAATACACCTGGGTGCTGTCGCTGCGTTCGCCGGTGAGCGGGTCGCGTGGGGTCTGCGGCCGCCCCTGCGCATCGGCCACCGCGTCGAACAAATAGAACTCAAGCTCCACTGCGATGACCGGGGTCAGGCCGAGCGCGCGAAATCCCTGCAGCACGCGCTGCAACACCGCGCGTGGGGCGACTTCGAACAGACCGCCTTCGGGAGTATGCATCGCCAGCAGCAACTGCGCCATCGGCCGGGGTGCCCAGGGCACCGGGCGCAATGAGCCTTCGATCGGCCGACAGATGCGGTCGGCATCGCCGATGGCGTAGCCAAGCCCGGTTTCTTCCACGGTGTTGCCGGTGATGTCGGTGGCGATCAGCGACATCGGCAGGCACACGCCATCGCGATAGACCTTGCGCAGCGCGTCGGCGGTCACGCGCTTGCCGCGCAGCACGCCGTTGGTGTCGGGCAATAACAGATCGACGGACTCGCAACCTGCGATGCGAGACAGGGTGTCGGCATCGGAAGCGGGCAGGGACGCGATCGAGTGTTCGGAAGCCATGGGCAACACCTGCGGAGTCGGTGCGCAGAGTAGCAAAGCGCACGTGAGCAATCGCAAGCGCAGCGGCGCGCTTGGCAATGCCGGCGATGGCGCGGTAAGTTCGTCCGTATGGCCGTTCAACCCAACGCATCGGATTCTGCGCATGGCTGTCGTTCCGCTGGTCGGCCTGCCGACCGATCGCATCCTGCACGGGGCGCACCCGTTCCTGGCCGCCGGCGAGAAGTACGTCCGCGCGGTGGCAGAGGCTGCCGGTGCGATGCCGGTGCTGTTGCCCAGCCTGCAGCCTCCACTGGATGCAGGCGTGTGGCTGGAGCGCCTGGACGGGCTATTGCTGACCGGTGCGGTCAGCAATGTCGAGCCGCATCACTACAGCGATGAGCCCAGCTGGGAAGGCAATCCACACGACCCGGCGCGCGATGCCACCACCCTGGGGCTGATTCCGCAGGCGCTTGCGCGTGGCCTGCCGGTGCTGGCGATCTGCCGCGGCTTGCAGGAGGTCAATGTGGCGCTGGGCGGGCGTCTGCATCAACGGGTGCATGAGGTGCCGCGCCTGGCCGACCACCGCGAAGACCGCAGCGCTCCGTTGGACACGCAGTACGGCCCGGCGCACATGGTGCAGTTGCATCCTGGTGGCTGGCTGGCCGGGATGAGCGACAGCGCGCAGGTCTGGGTGAATTCGCTGCATGGGCAAGGCATCGCCACGCTGGCCGAAGGACTGTTGATCGAAGCCACCGCGCCGGATGGTGTGATCGAAGCGTTCCGCGGCCCCGGTCCAGGGTTTCTGCTGGCGGTGCAGTGGCATCCGGAGTGGCGTGTCACACAGCATCCGTTCTACCGTGCCATCTTTCAGGCCTTCGGCGAGGCCTGTCGCCAATACGCCGCACAACGCGGCAAGTGAGGTTGCATGTCCATCCGCACACGTTCGCGCAAAACCACGCCCAAGCAGCCGGAGAGTGCGCTGCGCCGCTGGCTCAAGGAGCGCAGCATCACCGAGGTGGAATGCCTGGTGCCGGATATCACCGGCAATGCGCGCGGCAAGATCATTCCTGCCGACAAGTTTTCGCACGATTACGGCACGCGCCTGCCCGAAGGCATCTTCGCCACCACCGTGACCGGCGATTTCCCTGATGACTATTACGAACTGACCTCGCCCTCGGACTCGGACATGCATCTGCGCCCGGATGCCAGCACCGTGCGCATGGTGCCGTGGGCGGCAGACCCCACCGCGCAGGTCATCCACGATTGCTATACCAAGGATGGCCAGCCGCACGAACTTGCCCCGCGCAACGTGCTGCGCCGCGTGCTGGAGGCCTATGCGCAGGTCAAGCTGCAACCGGTGGTGGCGCCGGAACTGGAATTCTTTCTGGTACAGAAGAACACCGACCCGGATTTCCCGTTATTGCCGCCGGCCGGGCGCTCCGGACGCCCGGAAACCGCGCGGCAGTCGTATTCGATCGATGCGGTCAACGAATTCGACCCGATCCTGGATCTGATGTACGACTACTGCGATGCGATGGAGCTGGACGTGGATACGTTGATCCACGAATCCGGCGCCGCGCAGCTGGAAGTCAACTTCACCCATGCCGATCCGCTGTCGCGTGCGGACCAGGTCTTCCTGTTCAAGCGCACGATGCGCGAGGCCGCGCTGCGGCATGGCGTGTACGCTACATTTCTGGCAAAGCCAATGGAAACCGAGCCCGGCAGTGCGATGCATATCCATCAGAGCCTGCTGCATGCCGGTACCGACAAAAACGTATTCAGCGGTAAGCGCCAGGGTGGCTTCAGCGATACCTTCGCGCATTACTTGGGCGGCCTGCAGAAGTACATTCCGATGGCGATGGGGCTGCTGGCGCCCAACGTCAATTCGTACCGGCGGCTGATGTTCGGCGAGGTGTCGCCAAGCAATGTGCTGTGGGGTTTCGACAACCGCACCTGCGGGCTGCGGGTGCCCATCGATGCGCCGCAGAACATGCGGGTGGAAAGCCGCTTCGCCGGCTCCGACGCCAACCCATATCTGGCGATGGCCGCGACGCTGGCGTGCGGATTATTGGGTATTCGCGAAAAGCTCGAACCGACCGCGCCGATCAGCAGCAACGGCAAGGAGCAGGGCTACGATTTACCGCGCTCGCTGGGGGAGGCGCTTGATGAACTCGAAGGCTGCGATGCGTTGCAGGAGATGTTGGGGCGGCGTTTCGTGCGCGCCTATATCTCGGTGAAGCGGAAGGAGTACGAGACGTTCTTTCGGGTGATCAGTTCGTGGGAGCGCGAGTTTTTATTGCTGAATGTGTGAGGTGTTTTCGCACCTTGCCGCGCGCTGCATTCCTTCTCCCATCGGGAGAAGGTGCCCGCAGGGCGGATGAGGGCGAGATCGGTGGCAAGGCTGGCTTCTTGCACATTACCCGCGGGTCGGGAGCGCAGCGAATCACGGTGTCACGCGTCATGCCATCCACGAAGCGGCAACACGGCCCGGGTATGCTGTCGGTTCATCATGCGCGGAGCAGGTCGTGGATCCTTCTATGCTCAAGTCGTTGCAGCAGCTGGATGCGGCGCATCATCTGCATCCGTTCAACGACAACGCGGCGTTGGCGCAGAAGGGCACCCGCATTCTGACGCGCGGTGAGGGCGTGTATGTGTGGGATGCCGATGGCAACCAGTTACTCGATGCGTTCGGCGGGTTGTGGTGCGTCAATGTGGGCTATGGACGCAAGGAACTGGCGCAGGCGGCAGCGCGGCAGATGGAGCAGTTGGCCTACTACAACAGCTTTTTCCAGTGCACCACCGAGCCCACCATCCAACTGGCGGCCAAGTTGGCGGAGTTGGCGCCCGGCGATTTGAACCATGCCTTCTTCGCCAACTCCGGATCGGAGGCCAACGACACCATTCTGCGCTTGGTGCGGCATTTCTGGGCGGTGCAGGGGCAGCCGCAAAAACGCGTCTTCATCGGCCGCCACGATGGCTATCATGGCACCACCATGGCCGGGGCCAGCCTGGGTGGCATGAAGGGCATGCACAAGCAGGGTGGGTTGCCGATTGCCGATATCCACCACATCGCGCCGCCGTATCACTTTGGCGACGGCGGTGAGATGGATCTGAAGGAATACGGGTTGCTTGCGGCGCGTCGTCTGGAGGACAAGATTCTTGAACTCGGGCCGGGAAACGTCGCTGCATTCATCGGGGAGCCGATCATGGGCGCGATCGGGGTGTACATCCCGCCGCGCAGCTATTGGCCGGAAATCCAGCGCATTTGCCGGCACTACGATGTGCTGCTGGTGGCCGACGAAGTGATCTGCGGGTTCGGACGCACGGGCGAATGGTTCGGCGCGGAGTATTTCGGTTTCCAGCCCGACGTGATGACGTTGGCCAAAGGCATCACCTCCGGTTACATCCCGCTGGCGGCAGCGATGTTCAACGATCGCGTGGCCGGTGTGCTCAAAACGCAGGGTGGCGAACTGGCGCACGGTGGCACCTATTCCGGGCACCCGGTGTGTGCGGCGGTGGCGTTGGAGAACCTGCGCCTGCTGCAGGACGAAGGCATTGTCGAGACCGCATGCACGCAGATTGCGCCGTATCTGGCGCAGCGCTGGGCCGCGCTCGGCGAGCATCGGTTGATAGGCGAGGCACGCATTGCCGGGCTGGTGGGGGCCTTGGAGCTGGTGCCGGACAAGCAGCGTCGCGGGGCCTATTTCCCGGGGCGCGGGCGGGTGGGGGCACTGTGCCGCGATTTCGCACTGCGGCGCGGGCTGATCCTGCGCGCGACCTACGACGCCATGCTGCTGTCGCCACCGTTGATCATCACCCGCGAGCAGGTAGACGAGTTGTTCGACAAGGCTTGGGCTGCGCTCGAGGACACCGCGCAAGCACTGGGCAGGTAGCCCCGTACCCAACCACAACCCACCCGCTGCACGGCGGCAGGCAGAGAAGGCGTTGCTGACGATTGCCATCCCGGTGCCTGCCGCGCTCGCAAACTGGTGATGTCCACCTGTGCGCAAGCCCCGCTGCGCTGGGCAAACCCGGGCGCGGTGCGTAGGCTGGGGGCCAGACCGGGCGTCGACTCCGGCCCCCCATCGCGTTGCCCTGGAGACCCACATGACGCTGCGCCTGCTCGCCCTGACGCTGTCCATCACCCTGTTGTCCGGCTGTGGCGGTGCTGGCGCGCCCGGCAAGACCGATGCGCAGGCCAAGGTGCTCAACGTCTACAACTATTCCGATTACATCGCCGAAGACACCATTCCCGCGTTCGAAAAGAGCACCGGCATCAAGGTCACCTACGATGTGTTCGACAGCGACGAGATGGTGGAAACCAAGCTGCTGGCCGGCGGCAGCGATTACGACGTGGTGGTGCCCACGCTGAACTTCTTCGGCCGGCAGATTCAGGCCGGCGTGTTCCTGCCGCTGGACAAGAGCAAGATCCCCAACCTGGTCAATCTGGATCCGGACGTGATGCGCCGCATCGCCGCGCAAGATCCCAACAACGCCTATGGCGTGCCGTACATGATCGGCACCACCGGCATCGGCTACAACGTCGACAAGCTCAAGGCGATCTTCGGCAGCACCGAGGTGGCCAACAGTTGGGATCTGGTGTTCAAGCCGGAGAACCTGTCCAAGCTCAAGGACTGCGGCGTGACCATTCTGGACACGCCGTCGGACATGATTCCGATCGCGCTGAATTATCTCGGGCTGGATCCGCACAGCACCGCGCCGGCCGAGATCGAAAAGGCCGCCGCGCTGATCAAGACCATTCGCCCGTACGTGCAGAACTTCCATTCCAGCCAGTACGTGACCTCGCTGGCCAACGGCACTACCTGCCTGGCGGTGGGCTGGTCGGGCGACATCATCCAGGCGCGCGACCGTGCATTGGAAGCCGCCAACAACATCAAGGTGGCCTACGCGATTCCGAAGGAAGGCGCGCCGCAGTGGTTCGACATGCTGGCCATTCCGAAGGACGCCAAGCATCCGGACAACGCCTATGCCTTCATCAACTACCTGTTGAAGCCCGAGGTGGCCGCGGCCAATACCAACTTCATCCATTACGCCAACCCGGTGCGTACCGCCACGCCATTGGTGGCTGCGGCGATCCGCAACGATCCCACCATCTATCCGCCGCCGGAGGTGACCGCCAAGATGTTCACCTATGCGATCAATCCGCCGGAGGTGGACCGCCTGTACACGCGGCTGTGGACCGAGATCAAGACTGGGCGCTGACAGCAGCTCATACCTGTGCGGCGGCCGAGCGGGCGAGGCCGCTGTTCGGGCGCCTTGGCCAGGTTGTTGCGCGCCGTCCACATTCACCTGACCGCCGCTCGCGACGGGTTGCTGGCCGCTCACAGGTGCACGCGCAGGTATCGACACGGCACAGGCCGCCACGTCCTCATAAAAACCGGCGTGGTCGCGAACACTGCAACCCTGATCGCAGATGTGTGTGGCTGGTATGTGGACGTCTCGTGGTCGCAAGTCCGCCGGGGCGTCGCGCGTAGCCAACCGGCTCGGCGCCAAGGTCTGCGCACACCCGGCGGTACTCGACCAGGCTCATCACGCAATCTGTACTGATGGGTTTAAATAATTGTATGGTGTTGCGGCGTTCGCTGGCGCCACTGTGGCAGCACGCCGTCGCACGCTTTGCCCACGACACAGGACGCCTCCTTTGAGCAACCAAGACCACCCGTCCAATGATGGCCGCGGCTCGTCCGCCGATGCACACGGCGCTGAGGCCCAAGAGCCGCCCAAGCCGTCGCCGCTGAAGAATCCCAAGGTCAAGTGGGCCCTGCTCCTGGTGGGCGTGCTGGTGCTGATCCTGCTCGTGGTGTGGCTGGCCTATTACCTGATCAAGGGCCGCTATATGCAGAACACCAATAACGCCTATCTGCAGGCCGATTCGGTGGCCGTGGCGCCGCGTGTCAGCGGTTACGTGACCAAGGTGCTGGTAAGCGACAACCAGATCGTGGAGGCCGGCCAGCCGCTGCTGCAGATCGACGACCGTACCTATCAGGCCACCCTGCAGCAGGCCGAAGCCGCCATTGCCGCACGCCAGGCCGATATCGTCGCTGCCACCGCCAATGTCTCCGCGCAGGAATCGGCGCTGTTGCAGGCGCGCACCCAGGTGACCGCCGCCGCCGCCAGCCTGAAGTTCGCCCAGGCCGAAGTGAAACGCTTCGCGCCGTTGGCCGCCTCCGGCGCCGACACCCACGAACATCAGGAAAGCCTGCAGCACGACCTGGCCCGCGCACGTGCCCAGTACGATGCCGCGCAGGCGCAGGCCAAGGCCGGCCAGAGCCAGATCCAGGCCAGCCGTGCACAGCTGGAACAGGCGCAGGCCGGCGTCAAGCAGGCCACCGCCGATGCCGACCAGGCGCGCGTGGCGGTGGAGGACACCGGGTTGACCAGCCGCATCCACGGCCGTGTCGGCGACAAGACCGTGCAGGTCGGCCAGTTCCTCGGTGCCGGCACCCGCACCATGACCATCGTGCCGCAGGAATCGCTGTACCTGGTCGCCAACTTCAAGGAAACCCAGGTCGGCCTGATGCGTCCCGGCCAGCCGGCCGAGATCGAGGTCGATGCGCTGTCCGGAGTGAAGCTGCACGGCAAGGTGGAAAGCCTGTCGCCGGGCACCGGCTCGCAGTTCGCGTTGCTGCCGCCGGAAAACGCCACCGGCAACTTCACCAAGGTGGTCCAGCGCGTTCCTGTGCGCATCCGCGTGCTGGCCGGTGACGAGGCGCGCAAGGTGCTGGTGCCGGGCATGTCGGTGGAAGTCACCGTGGATACCCGCTCGGCCAAGGACGCCAAGCAGCGTGCCGAAGAAGAATCCGACCGCGTGCAGGAGCAGGAGCGCGCGCGATGAGTGCAGCGGCCGCCACCGGCCCGCGTGCCGGCGGTAGCGCCCAGCGCGAGAAGGCCGAGCCGGGCGCGTGGTTGGCGGTGCTGGCCGGCACCATCGGCTCGTTCATGGCGACGCTGGATATTTCCATCGTCAACGCCGCATTGCCCACCATCCAGGGCGAAGTCGGCGCCAGCGGCACCGAAGGCACCTGGATCTCCACCGCCTACCTGGTGGCCGAGATCATCATGATCCCGCTGACCGGCTGGTTCGTGCGGACGCTGGGCTTGCGCAACTTCCTGCTGATCTGCGCGGTGATGTTCACCGCGTTCTCGGTGGTGTGCGGGCTGTCGACGTCGCTCACGATGATGATCATCGGCCGCGTCGGCCAGGGTCTGGCCGGCGGCGCCTTGATCCCGACCGCGCTGACCATCGTGGCCACGCGGCTGCCGCCCAGCCAGCAGACCATGGGCACCGCCCTGTTCGGCATGACCGTGATCATGGGCCCGGTGATCGGCCCGCTACTCGGCGGCTGGCTGACCGAAAACGTCAGCTGGCACTACGCGTTTTTCATCAACGTGCCGATCTGCGTCGGATTGGTGGCGCTGCTGCTGCTCGGCCTCAAGCATGAAAAAGGCGACTGGGCGGGCCTGCTCAACGCCGACTGGCTGGGCATCTACGGGCTGACTGCCGGCCTGGGCGGGCTGACCGTGGTGCTGGAAGAAGGTCAGCGCGAGCGCTGGTTCGAATCCAGCGAGATCAACACGCTGAGCCTGATCGCATTGAGCGGATTCATCGCCTTGGTGATCAGCCAGTTCCGGCGCCGCCCGCCGGTGATTCGTCTGTCGCTGCTCGTGCACCGCAGCTTCGGCGCGGTCTTCATCATGGTGATGGCGGTGGGCATGATCCTGTTCGGTGTCATGTACATGATTCCGCAGTTCCTGGCGGTGATCTCTGGCTACAACACCGAGCAGGCCGGGTATGTGCTGCTGCTGTCCGGGCTACCGACCGTGCTGCTGATGCCGATGATGCCCAAGCTGCTGGAAACGGTGGACGTGCGCATTCTGGTGATTGCCGGGCTGATCTGTTTTGCCGCTGCCTGCTTCGTCAATCTGTCGCTGACCGCCGACACCGTGGGCACGCATTTCGTCGCCGGGCAGTTGCTGCAGGGCTGTGGCCTGGCGCTGGCGATGATGTCGCTCAACCAGGCGGCGATTTCGTCGGTGCCGCCGGAACTGGCAGGCGATGCCTCGGGGCTGTTCAACGCCGGCCGCAACCTGGGCGGCTCGGTCGGTCTGGCGCTGATCTCCACCTTTCAGGAGCGCCGCATGACCTTCCACACCGAAACCATCGGCAGCGCCGTCACGGCCAATTCGTCGCGTGCGCAGGATTTTCTGGCTGGGCTTAGTGCGCAACTGCAGGCTAGCGCCGGCGGCGAGGCCGCGATGCGCTCGGTCGCGCAGCTGGCCCGGCTGGTGCAGCAGCAGGCTCTGGTGATGACCTATAGCGACCTGTTCTGGATCTTCGGCGTGATCGTGGTCTGCACGATTCCGCTGGCCTTTTTGCTCAAGCCGTTACCCAAGGGGGCACACCTTGCAATGCACTGATTCCATGCGCCTGCTCCGCACGCCCCTGGCCGCGGCGTTGAGCACGTTGATGCTCGGTGGCTGCATGCTCGGCCCCAACTACACCAAGCCGCCGGCCGTGGCCGATGCGGCGATGCAGGCGCCGGCCTTGCATCGCGCCAGTGGGGCGGATGTCGTGGCCGCCGCCCCGTTGAACCACTGGTGGGAGGAACTGCACGACCCGACCCTCACCCAGCTGGTCACCCAGGCATTGGCCGACAGTCCCAACCTGCGCGCCGCGCAGGCGCGGTTGCGCGCCAACCGCGCGCTGGCACAGCAACGCCGCGCCGAGCGCCTGCCCAAGCTCAATGCCAGCGCGCTGTATGCCTACGCCGAGCCGCCGCAGACCATCGTCGATACGCTGGGCGGGCTGCGGCAGGGCCAGCCCGGTCAACCGCCGGCCACAGGCGATCAGGCGCTGGACCTGGACAAGACCCAGATCTACAGCGCCGGCTTCGATGCTAGTTGGGAGCTGGATTTCTTCGGCCGCCGCCGTCGCGCCGCCGAAGGCGCATTGGCACAGGCACAGGCCTCCGAGGCCGAGCTGGCCGATGCGCAGGTGCAGCTGGCCGCCGAAGTCGGGCAGGTCTACCTCAATTACCGCGGCTTGCAGGCGCGCCTGGGCATCGCCGATGCCAACTTGGACAAGATCCGCCAGAAATTGCAGTTGGTACAGCAACGTCGTGGGCAGGGCGCCGCGTCGGACCTGCAGGTCGAGCAGATCGCCACCCAGGTGCAGCAGCAGCAAGCACAGCGCCTGCCGTTGGACATGCAGTCGCAGGAAGCGCTGGACCAGCTGGCGCTGATGGTTGGACGCGAGCCCGGCGCGCTGGATGCGCAGCTGAGCACGCCGCAGCCGTTGCCGATGCTGCCGACGCAAGTGCGCGTGGACGATGCGGGTGCGTTGATCCGCCGACGCCCGGACGTGCGTAAGGCCGAGCGCGAGCTGGCCGCGTCCAGTGCGCAGATCGGCGAGGCGCTGAACGGTTATTTCCCGCAGGTGAGTCTGCTGGGCGGGTTGAGTTGGGTCGCCGGCTCGCCGAGCGATTTCAACTCCGATGCGCTGACGAAATTGGCCGTGCCGATGCTGCGCTGGTCGATCTTCGATTTCGGCAAGACCCGCGCACAGGTGGAACAGGCACGCGCCGGCAACGCCGGTCGCGAGGCGGCGTACGAAGGGACGGTGTTGGCTGCGTTGCAGGACGCCAACTCGGCATTGGCGCGCTTCGGCTCGGCGCGCAAGCAACTGGTGGTCGCGCGCCAGGCCGAAGCCTCGGCCACGCGCTCGGCCGGGCTGATGCAGCGACGTCGCGATGCCGGCGTCACCTCATCCATCGATCTGCTGGATGTGCAGCGTCAGCAGCTGTCGGCGCAGGACGCCGCCGCACAGGCGCAGGTGCAATTGCTGGTGAACTACGTCGCGCTGCAGAAGAGCCTGGGGCTGGGGTGGAGCGAACAGGCGCAGGACGCGCGCTGAGCGCGGTCGCCAACGCGACTGCGCAGCGGCCAGGCGGGCATGGCGCGGGCGCTGCGGCGGCAAACGCGCCCCAGCGCGCAGGTTTTGCCATCATGGTCAGCCGTCGCCGTTGTGGCGGCAGGTACTGGGAACAGTGAGAGGGTCCATGGCATCCCCCGAGACCACGCCGCAGCCGCATGCTGTCCCTGACCACAGCGGCTACCTGAGCATCAACGAGGTCCGCAAGGAGTTCGACGGCGTTGTCGCGGTCGACGATGTCAGCCTGCAGATCCGCAAGGGCGAAATCTTTGCCCTGCTGGGTGGCTCGGGCAGCGGCAAATCCACCTTGCTGCGCTGTCTGGCCGGTTTCGAGCGGCCCACCAAGGGGCGCATCGTGCTGGATGCTCAACCCATCGACGCGCTGCCGCCGTACGAGCGTCCGATCAACATGATGTTCCAGTCCTACGCGTTGTTTCCGCATATGAGCGTGGAGCAGAACATCGCCTTCGGTCTGAAGCAGGAAGGCTTGTCCAAGGCCGCCATCGCCGCCCGCGTCGGCGAGATGCTGGAGCTGGTGCAGCTGGGTGCGTTGGCCAAGCGCAAGCCGCATCAGCTCTCCGGCGGGCAGCAGCAGCGTGTTGCGCTGGCGCGCTCGTTGGCCAAGCGGCCCAAGCTGCTGTTGCTGGACGAGCCGATGGGCGCGCTGGACAAGAAGCTGCGTTCGCAGATGCAGCTGGAACTGGTCAACATCATCAAAACCTCCGGCGTCACCTGCGTGATGGTCACCCACGATCAGGAAGAGGCGATGACCATGGCCACGCGCATCGCGCTGATGGACCAGGGATGGATCCAGCAGGTCGGCACACCCGACGAAATATACGAACAACCGGCGAACCGCTTTGCGGCCGAGTTCATCGGCTCGGTCAATTTGATCGATGCGGTCATCGCCGACGACGCGCCCGATTACGTCACCTTGAAGACGCCTGCCTTCGACACGCCGATCCGTATCGGCCACCGCATCACCGGCTTCGCAGGGCAGGCGGTGGCGTTTGCGTTGCGACCGGAAACGCTCGCTATCGGCAAGGACGAGCCGGCGCAGGCCTGCAACAAGGCGCAAGGGGTCATCGAAGACATCGCCTATTTCGGCAGCCACTCTGTGTATCACGTGCGCTTGCCCAGCGGGGTCAAGCTGATGGCCAACTTCGCCAATCGCCAGCGCTGGGCCAGCGACGCGCTGACCTGGGGCGACACCGTGTGGGTGGGCTGGGGCGAAGACGACGGCGTGGTGCTCACCGCATGATGCGGCGGCTGCTCCGTGCGGGAGTGCCGGGCGCGCGCTGGGGCGTGATTGCCGCGCCGTACCTATGGCTGCTGGTGTTCTTCGCGATTCCGTTTTTGATCGTGCTGAAGATTTCCTTCGCCGAACGCGCCACCGCGATGCCGCCTTATACGCCGCTGTTCGCGGTTGCCGCCGACGGTGCGCTGAGCGTCAAGCTGCATCTGGGCAATTATCTGGTGCTGTTGCGCGACAGCCAGTACGTGGCTGCGTACCTGAGTTCGATCAAAATCGCGGCCATTTCCACCGCACTGGCGTTGTTGATCGGTTACCCGATGGCGTATGTGATCGCACGCTTGCCGTTGGCGACCCGCAACGTGGCGATGATGCTGGTGGTGCTGCCGTCGTGGACCTCGTTCCTGATCCGCGTCTACGCGTGGATCGGCATTCTCGACGGCAACGGCCTGCTCAATCAGGCGCTGCTGGCGATCGGTGTGATCCGGCAGCCGCTGCAGTTGCTTTACACGCCGATCGCCGCCTACATCGGCATCGTCTACTGCTATCTGCCTTTCATGGTATTGCCGCTGTACGCCAACCTGGTCAAGCACGACCAGCGCTTGCTTGAGGCGGCCTACGATCTGGGGGCGCGTCCGTGGCAAGCGTTTGTGCGCATCACCTTGCCGCTGTCGCGCAATGGCATCGTGGCAGGCTGCATGCTGGTGATGATTCCGGCGGTGGGCGAATTCGTCATCCCGGAAATGTTGGGCGGCCCGAACACCTTGATGATCGGCCGCGTGCTGTGGGGTGAGTTCTTCAATAATCGCGATTGGCCGGTGGCCGCTGCGGTCGCCACCGTCATGCTGGTGTTGCTGCTGGTGCCCATCGTGATCTTCCACCGTTACCAGCAGCGCGAGCTGGAAGGGCGGCTGACATGATGCGCGCCTCGCGCGCTGTGCGCTTGCTGGGCGGCAGTGTGCTCGCGCTGGGGTTCGGGTTTTTGTATCTGCCGATCCTGTTGCTGATGGTGTACTCGTTCAACGCCTCGCGTCTTGCCACGGTGTGGGGCGGGTTTTCGACGCGCTGGTATGGCGAATTGCTGCGCGACCGGCAATTGCTGGCGGCGGCCTGGGTCAGCCTGGAAGTCGCGTTCTGGACCGCCTGCGCATCGACGGTGCTGGGCACGATGGCCGCCATGGCAATGGTGCGCATGCGGCGTTTCCCCGGTAAAACGCTGTTCGGCGCACTGATCACCGCACCGTTGGTGATGCCCGAGGTGATCATCGGCTTGTCGATCCTGCTGTTGCTGGTCTCGATGGGCGGCGCGCTCGGCATCGCACCACGCGGGGCAGTGGCCATCTGGGTCGCGCATGTCACCTTCACCGTGTCGTTTGTGACCGTGGTGATCTCTTCGCGCCTGCAGGAGCTGGACCGCTCGCTGGAAGAAGCCGCGATGGATCTCGGTGCCACGCCGTTGAAGGTGTTTTTTCTGATCACCTTGCCGATCATCGCGCCGGCCTTGGCATCAGGCTGGCTGCTGGCTCTTACGCTCTCGCTGGACGATGTGGTGATCGCCAGTTTCCTGGCTGGGCCCAGTTCCACCACCTTGCCGATCAAGGTGTTTTCCTCGGTGCGCCTGGGCATCAGCCCGAAGATCAACGCCCTGGCGACGGTGCTGGTGCTGACGGTCTCAATGGCAGCGGTAATCGGCTGGTGGTTGCTGGCGCGCAGCGAAAAACGTCGGCAGCGCGATGCGCAACCTGCATTGCAAGCTGCTCCCTGATGCGCCATCGCTGAGGTGGCCAATGAACCGCAGCGGCTGGCCTCCAGACAGGCGTAGCGCTTGAGCCACCGACGAGTGAGAAGACTGCACGTCGAGTCAGACTGCTCGATGTGCCTGCTGGCCGATGCGCGCAGCCATTCGACCGGCGGCTCTTACCGGGCTGGTGGCGTGTAACCGTTGTCCCAGGGTTCCGGCTTGGTCAGGTAGCACTGGTATTCGGCCCTGATGTCGTAGCCATGTTGCTCGACTCTGGGTTGCTCGTCGGCGCGGTCCTTGCGGTTGTTCTTGTCGTCGTCCTTGGACTTTCGCTTCTCGGGAAAGATCTTGACCATGTTCGGCGACGACTGCGCGGTGATGAGTTGGCGGATGGCGGTGTCCGCGCAGGCACGCTGTGCCTCTTCCTCGCAGGGTTGCGCGGTATCAGGCATCAGACTGTTGCAACTCACAGTGACAAACCCGGCCGGGCCGGGCCGCGGGCCACGCAAGAGGTCCTGGAAGGCGGCGCATCCAGGCAGGCACACGCTGGTGCCAAGAACAAGCAGAACAACGAGATCCCGGCGCATCGTAGTGGTCTTCCATGGATGGATGAATCTGCCAAGTGCCGCATGCTAAAGCACATTGTGCGGCGGAAATAGTGTGACAAGGCACCGCGCCCGGTGACGTTGTTCTGGCAGTGTGACTTCGGATGCCATGATTTCGATCGATGTGCAGCGGTATGCGGCATGGCGTCGCAGCGCGGGTAAACACAGCGTTGCAGTGATTTGCAGCGCTTGTAACGCGGCTACCACTTTCCGACGATTAGCATGAGCGCCTTGCTACTGGAGAACGCCATGTCTTATGACACCGTCAACCCGGCCAATGGCCAGGTCGAGCATACCCAGCACACCTTGGACGCCGCGGCCATCGAAGCGCGTCTGGCCGCTTCGGCCAAGGCATTCCCGGCCTGGGCCGCGTTGCCGCTGGCCGAACGTGGTGCATTGCTGCGCCGCGTTGGCGACGAGTTGACTAAGCGACGCGAGGACCTGCAACGCATCATGACCGCCGAGATGGGCAAGCTGCGCCGTGAGGCGCTGGCCGAGATCGACAAGTGCGCACAGGCCTGCACGTATTACGCCGAACATGCAGCCGACTATCTGGCGCCGCGCGACATTCCCACCGAGGCGCAATCGAGCTATGTGCGCTACGAGCCGCTGGGCTGCGTGTTCGCAGTGATGCCGTGGAATTTCCCGTTGTGGCAGGCCTTCCGGTTTCTCGCGCCGGGCCTGATGGCTGGCAACGTGTCGCTGCTCAAGCATGCCAGCAATGTGCCGCGCTGCGCCGACGCCATGAAGGAGGTGCTGGACGCCGCCGGCATTCCACCGGGCGTGTTCGATGTGCTGCATATCGATAACGACCAGGCCGCCGATGTATTGCGCGACGACCGCGTCGCCGCGGTAACGCTGACCGGCAGCGAACGCGCCGGCCGCTCGCTGGCCGCAAATGCAGGCGATCAGCTGAAGAAGTGCGTGATGGAGTTGGGTGGTAGCGACGCCTTCGTGGTGCTGGAAGACGCCGATCTGGAGCACACCGTGCAATCGGCAGTGCAGTCGCGCTTCGACAACAGCGGGCAGACGTGTATCGCAGCCAAGCGTTTCATCGTGGTTGATGCGATTGCCGACAAGTTCGTCGAGCGCTTTGTCGCGGCGGCATCAACGCGCGTCGTCGGCGACCCGCAGCAGGACAGCACCACACTGGCGCCGATGGCACGCGCCGATCTGCGCGACGAACTGCATAAGCAGGTGCAGGCCAGCGTCGCGAAGGGTGCCAAGGTCTTGTTGGGCGGCGAACCGGTAGCCGGCTCGCATGCCGGTTATCCGGCAACCATCCTCGACCAGGTGGCACCAGGCATGCCAGCATACGACGAAGAATTCTTCGGCCCGGTCGCTTCGATCATCCGGGTTGCCGACGAAGCAGAAGCGGTGCGCGTCGCCAACGACACCACCTTCGGCCTGGGCGGCAGCGTATGGACGGCAGACGTCAAACGCGGCGAGCGCGTGGCACAGCAGTTGCAATGCGGCGCTGCATTCGTCAATTCGGTGGTCAAAAGCGACGTGCGCTTGCCCTTCGGCGGCATCAAACGTTCCGGCTTCGGCCGCGAGCTGGCCGAGCATGGCATCCATGAGTTCATGAACATCAAGACGATTTATGTGGCTTGACCGCTGGGAATCGGGATTGGGGAATCGCAAGAGCGCTATTGCGATTTTTCCGGTGGCAAGAGCCTTGCGAGGTGCATTCGCTGCAGGAAATACGCACACCTCAAAGGTTCGAGAAAGGTTCGAGAAGCCCGCTCTACCGATTCCCCATTCCCAACTCCCCATTCCCGAGCCGCGACGCGGCTCTAAAGCCACCGAGCGCGCTTGAACAGGCGATACAACACCAGGCACGAGCCCACCACGCCGGCGACCAGCAGGGGATAGGCGTAGCGGGCGTCGAGCTCGGGCATGTGGGCGAAGTTCATGCCGTACCAACTGGTGATCAGGGTCGGGGCGGCGAGCAGGGCGGCCCAGGCGCCGAGGCGCTTGACAGTTTCGCCCTGGGCGAGCGTGACCATGGAAAGATTGACGCTCAGCGCGGTGCCCAGCATTTCACGCAAGGTGTCGATCGCATCGTTGATGCGCACGGCATGATCGAGCACGTCGCGCAGGTAGATGCCTGCTTCTTCGTGGATCAACGAGCCGGGGTTGCGCTTGAGGTGCGAGAGCACGTCCTGCAGCGGCGCGACCACCAGCCGCATCTTGTTGAGTTCACGCTTGAGCTCGTACAGGCGCACCACTGTCTCGCGCTTGTAGTCGTCGGCAAAGATGTCCTTCTCCAGGCGCTCCAGCGTGTCGCGGAACTCGTCCATGATCGGCAGGTAATTGTCGACCACGAAATCGAGCACGCCGTACAGGCAGAACGAGGCGCCCATGCGCAGCATCACCGGCTCGCGTTCGACGCGATGACGCACCGGTGCGTACGACAGCGATGCGCCGTGGCGCACGGTCAGCAAAAAGCGCTGGCCCAGGAATGCATGCGTTTCGCCATAGCGGATGCGTTCGTTGACCAGCTGCGCCGTATTGACCACCACGAACAAGGAATTGCCGTAGCTTTCGGCCTTCGGTCGCTGATGCGCCTTGAGTGCGTCTTCGATCGCCAGATCGTGCAGGCCGAATTCGTCCTGCAACTTGTGCAGCACCGATTCCTGCGGCTCGTACAGGCCCACCCAGACGAAGCCGTCCGGGCGCAGCAGCACGTCGCTGATCCGTTCCAGGCTGATGTCGTGACGCTTGCCCTCGCCGTCGTAGTAGGCGCAGGTGATGACGCAGGACGGGTTATCGGGATGATGGCCGTGGCTGTTCATGGGCGCATCCTTAGGTCAGCGCGTACGGACGGGCAAGTCACGCGGTCGCAGGGCAATGGCGAGCGCGGTGTGGATCGGCAACAGCAGCATCACCCATTGCAGGTTGTCCTGCGCCTGGAACGACAGCCAGTGGATCAGTAGCGCCAGCAGTGCACATGCAGCGACCACCCAGGACAGCACGTTGAACCAGCGGCCCGGCCGATGGCCGAGCTGCAGCCGGATGCCACCGAAGCACAGCAAGACACATAGCGGATTGACCAGCAGCAGGTTGCGGTTGGCCCAGGCGGATTGATGTGCGGTAAAGCCCCACAGATACACCAGCAGGCCGCCACCAATGGCGCAGAACAACCATAGCGGCAACGCAAGTCCTGCCAGCAAGCGCTGTCTGCGGCCCAAGGCCGGCACACCGGCCGCAACAATCAGGCCGGTCAACAGCCACGTCCACCAATGCCGTTGTTGTTCGGCAGGTTCTGGCGCGATGCGATGCGGCAACACCACCTGCGTGGATTGCACGAGCGGGCGACCAGCGCTGTTGTGTACCTGGGTCAGGCTGTCGGCCAGGCGCATCGGTACGAAGGCTTCTTCCCAACGCGACAGTGGGCGGTCTGCGTATGGCCCCAGCCCCAGGTCGAAGCCCAGCCACATCCAGGGGGCGGGGGAGGCCAGGCGCACCGCCTCGCTGCGGAAGGTGTTGCCGCGCGAACGGCCGGCCAGCTGCGATTTGAGCGCGCCGCCCATCGCACGGTCCAGCGTGTCGCGGACCATGGTGGCGCAGTTGGCCATGAAATAATCGTAGCGATAGCGCGCGTTTTCCGGTTGGCTCCGCACGGCCAGACCGTCGGCCAGCGCGCGCGCCTGGTCTGGCGGCAGATCCAGCCACTGGATGCTGACACCACGGCCAGCGTCCCGATATTGCGACAGGTCTTCTTCCAGAGGCAGCGCGACCAGGTAATACATCATTTCGCCGCGGGCAAAACGCGGCACGAAGTCGGGCTCGCCCGGATCGAAGAAGCCGAAGTTGTAGGAGGTGGCCTGTTGCGTGCGCGGGTCGACCACCACGATGGCATCGTGGCCGAAGCGTTCGAAAAACACTTCGCCCGGCTGCATGGTCACCACGCCGATCCGCGGTGTCGGCATGGACGCCGCGGCGACTTCCGCAGCGGGCGCTTGCGCCAAAGCAGTCGGCATTACCAAGAGCGCCAGCAACGCCAGCAGCCAGCATGCGGTCCAACGCCGGGCGCTGCAGCGAACCTGCGCCGCAGCGGTCATGCCATGCGACAGCTTCAAGCGTCGTCCTGCGGGTCGGGCGGCAGAATGGTGACGTGGAAAGCGTGCACGCGCCGCGCATCGGCCTTGGCCACCCGGAACGCAAACCGCCCCAGCGTCAGTTCCTCACCGGTTTCCGGCAGATGCCCGATCGCATCGGTGACCAGGCCACCGACGGTGTCGTACTCGTCGTCGGGGAACTCGGCGCCGAAGCGTTCGTTGAAGTCTTCGATCGGCGTCAGCGCATCGACCACATAGCGTCCATCGGCCTGGATCGCGATCAGCGAATTCTCTTCTTCGGCATCGTCGTGCTCGTCGTCGATCTCGCCGACGATCTGCTCCAGCACGTCCTCGATGGTGACCAGGCCAGCGACGCCGCCGTACTCGTCCACCACGATCGCCATGTGGTTGCGCGAGAGGCGGAATTCCTTGAGCAGCACGTTGAGTTTCTTGGACTCGGGGATCAACACGGCCGGGCGCAGCAACTCGCGCACGTTGCCGGGCCCGTTGTCGGCAACGACGCCGCGCAGCAAGTCCTTTGCAAGCAAGATGCCGAGGACTTCGTCCTTGTTCTCGCCGTGGACCGGGAAGCGCGAATGACCGGATTCGACCACCTGCTTCATCAGGTCGATGAAGCGCGCTTCCACGGGCAGCGAGACCATCTGCGAGCGCGAAATCATCACATCGCCCACGGTGAGTTCGGACACGGAAATCGCGCCTTCCATCATGCGCAAGGTGTCGGCGGCGATGAGACCGTCGTGTTCGGCGGTCCGCAGCAAGGCGACGAGTTCGTCGCGGGTATGGGGTTCGCCAGAGAAGGCGGCGCTCAGGCGCTCGAGCCAGCTGCGGCGTTTTTCCGGTGCTTCTAGAGATTGGCTACTGTCGTCTTCGGACATCGTGACGGGGAAGGGCACCCGGCAAACCAGGCGTTAGCCATCAGTCTAGCAGGAAGACGGCAACGCGCTGTGGATGCGCCGTTGCCTGCCGGCTCAGGGCAGATCCAGGCTATAACCGCATCCAACCACGGTCTTACCAGGGTGCGATTTGACGTTGGTCACGCTCAGCACGACCGATTCGATCATCGCCTCGCCGGTCTTGGGGTTGGTCGTGTCTTCGCTGACCATCTCACGCCCGTACATCACCTTCTCGGCGTTATCCACGCCCAGTTCCAGGTTCAACTGCTTGGCGAGCGGGCGCGGGTCGGGCAGATCGAGGATCGCCATGATGCTGGCGCCGGAAAACGCAATGTGGTTGGTGCGGTGGCCGAACACGCTGATCGGCGTGTTGAGCGTGTACTCGGTCATGAACAGGTTGGATTGATCCAGCGGCGTCCAGCCCAGCGCGACTGCCTTGAGCGGGTCGGCCAGCACCGGCGCCAGCGCGCTGAAATCGCCGATACGCTGGCGGCATTCGATCAACGCCGGCAGGTCCGGGCGCACTGGCGTGGTCTGCGCCCACGCGCCGGTCGCACTTGCCATCAGTAGGACACCGGCAATGCAAAAACGCATCAGTGTTCTCCTGCATAGGGGTCGTCGATGCCCAGATCGGCCAGGATTTCGCGCTCCAGTTGCTCCATCGCGTCGGCTTCCTTGTCGTCTTCGTGATCCCAGCCCAGCAGATGCAAGGTGCCGTGCACGGTCAGGTGCGCGTAATGCGCGGCCAGCGACTTGCCCTGTTCGGCCGCCTCGCGCGCCACCACCGGTGCGCAGATCACCAGATCGCCCAGCAGCGGCATCTTGATGCCCTCTGGCAGACCTTCCGGCAACTCGGCGGGGAAGCTCAGCACGTTGGTGGCGTAATCCTTGCCGCGATAATGGTGATTGAGCGAGCAGCCTTCCTTCTCGTCGACCACGCGTACCGCCAGATCCGCCTCGCGAATGCGTCCCTTCAGGGCCGCAGCCACCCACTTGCGAAAACTCAGCGCCGACGGCAAGCCGGCGCGCGGCAACGCGTAACTGACGGCAACGTCGAGACGGACAGGGCCCTTGGTCATGGGAACACCAGCACTTCAGATCAGGCAGAGCTGACAGTATCGCGCGAGTGGCGTCTTGCCGCGACGCCTGCGCGCAGGCCCGTGAACGACTGGACGGGCACTAGCGGACGCACTCCACCAGTACCAGCACCAGCGCACCACCGCCGGCGATGCGATAAAAGGCACTGCCCATCGGCCCCTTCTGGCAGTGCGGATCGACCCGCCTGACCTCAAGAGCCGGCGCGAAACCTGGTGGCGATTGCGTCCAGATTGCGGCCTGGCCGCGCTCCAGCAGGCGACCGAGCAGATAGCGCGTGTCGGCGCTTTCCTTATCATCTTGAGCCACTGCGCAACCGAAGCGGTCGTGCGCCTTGCCGGTAGAGGCAAGTAGCGCCTGCGCCCGTGTGCCCGCCAGCCGCGCCTGCCGCTGTTCATCGTCGTCAGCAGCCGCAACTGATGGTGCAGGCTTCATCGACGCAAGTCGTTCAAGCTCGGTCCGGTCCAGCAGGATGGTCGCTGGTGCAGCGGCCAACGAGACACAGGACGCGGCAAGTTGCTGTCGTAACATGACGCGCTTCGTCGTGTCGGTCTGTTGGGATGCTTGCGCTTGCGCCCATCCGTGGCAAGCCAGCATCAACCAGATCCCCAACAGGAGACCGCTGCCACGCATGGTCAGTCGGCCGCGAGCGGGAGCAGGGCGCTATCGCGCTTGTCGTAGGCAGTCACAATGCGCTGCACCAGCGGGTGACGCACCACGTCGCGCGCTTCGAAGAACGTGAAACTGGTGCCCTCCACATCGCGCAGCACTTCGATCGCATCGCGCAGTCCGGATTTGACGTGCTTGGGCAGATCGATCTGGGTGAGGTCGCCGGTGACCACCGCCGTGGAACCGAAGCCCAGGCGGGTCAGGAACATTTTCATCTGCTCGATGGTGGTGTTCTGCGCTTCGTCCAGAATCACGTACGCATCGTTGAGCGTGCGGCCGCGCATATAGGCCAGCGGCGCGATTTCGATGACGTTGCGCTCCAGCAGCTTGACCACTTTTTCCACGCCCAGCATTTCATACAGCGCGTCGTACAGCGGGCGCAGGTATGGGTCGACTTTCTGGCTGAGATCGCCGGGCAGAAAGCCCAGCTTTTCGCCGGCTTCCACGGCTGGGCGCACCAGAATCAAGCGTTGTACGCGCGACTCGTTGAGCGCCTCCACCGCGCATGCGACCGCCAGGAAGGTCTTGCCGGTACCGGCCGGGCCGATGCCGAAATTGATGTTGTGCGTGGCGATCGCATGCAGGTATTTGGCCTGGTTGGCGCCACGCCCACGCACAGTGCCGCGCTTGACCTTGATCGCCACATCCTGGGCCTGATACGCGCGCTCGGCGACATGCTCGAGGTTGGCATCGTTGAGCCGCAGATGGATGCCGTGGGGATCGAACGTGGTGGTTGCAGCCTCTTCGTATAACGCAGCCAGCAGCGACTGCGTGGCGGTGATGGCCGACTCTGGTCCAGTGACCCGGAAGATGTTGCCGCGGTTGGCGATCTCGACGCCAAGCTTGAGTTCGATCTGGCGCAGATGCGCATCGAACGGGCCGGCCAGATTGGCCAGACGCTCGGTGTCGGCGGGTTCCAGGGTGAAATCGCGATGTGCTGATGCGTTCATGATCGGATCGGACAGCGCATGCAGGTGCGCGTCGGTAGGACGGGAGCGAAAGGGTAGCGCGCGGCATGTGATCCCACCAACACCCCGGACGGCGCGGCTTCTCAGCAATGCGGCTGTCCGCAGGTGCGTGCAGGTTTTCCACAACCGCTGTGGAGTCACGCATCACTAACCTGTGGATAAACGTTGTCGCGCTTACTGGCATAAGGTCTGCAGGACTGGTGGTGAAAAAATCACCAGTATCGGCGGGGTTGTCCACACAGGATGTGGATCGAATTCGGCAAAGCCTGTGGGTAAGTCTGGCGAAGCCTTGCGCTGCAAGACGCTACAGATGTGTGGTGAAATTTTGATCACCGCGCGCGAAACGCTTCGACGCAACGTTGCGCTGCTGGAAGGGGCGCCGCAGTGCGCGGCGCCCACACGCCATCAGTGCGCGCTGTCGTCCAGTTGAATGCGACCACGCAGCGAATTGCTCATCGCCTCGGTGATCAACACATCGACGAATTGTCCGATCAAGCGCGGATTGCCCGGAAAATTCACCGGGCGCATGTTCTCGCTCTTGCCGGTCAGCTCGTTCGGATCGCGCCGCGAGGGGCCTTCCACCAATACGCGCTGCACACTGCCCACCATCGATTGCGAAATGCTCGCTGCATGCGCGCTGATGTGCGACTGCAGACGCGCAAGCCGCGCCTGCTTGACTGCCTCTGGCGTATCGTCCTGCAGATCCGATGCCGGGGTGCCGGGGCGACGCGAATACACGAACGAAAAGCTCTGGTCAAAGCCCACGTCTTCGATCAGTTTCATGGTCTTTTCGAAGTCGGCTTCTGTTTCGCCGGGGAAGCCGACGATGAAATCCGAACTGATCGAAATATCCGGGCGCACTGCGCGCAGCTTGCGGATCTTGGATTTGAATTCCAGCGCGGTGTAACCACGCTTCATCGCCGACAGAATGCGGTCGCTGCCGGCCTGCACCGGCAAATGCAGGTAGTTGGCCAGCTGCGGCACATCGCGGTACGCATCCACCAGCGAATCGGAAAACTCCAGCGGGTGCGAGGTGGTGAAACGGATCCGGCCAATGCCTTCGATCTGCGCGATGGTGCGGATCAGCAGACCCAGATCGGCGTATTGCGCGACGTCGCCTGCATCGGCGCCGTACGCGCCGCGATACGCATTGACGTTCTGGCCGAGCAGGTTGATCTCGCGCACGCCTTGCGCGGCGAGCTGCGCCACTTCCACCAGCACGTCTTCGAACGGACGGCTGACTTCCTCGCCACGGGTATAGGGCACCACACAGAACGAGCAGTACTTGGAGCAGCCCTCCATGATCGACACGAACGCCGACGGACCCTCGGCACGTGGCTCGGGCAGGCGGTCGAACTTCTCGATTTCCGGAAAGCTGATGTCCACCTGCGACTTGCCCGATTCGCGCCGTGCGCGGATCAGCTCCGGTAGCCGGTGCAGCGTCTGCGGGCCGAACACCAGGTCGACGTATGGCGCACGCTTGACGATCGCTTCGCCTTCCTGCGAAGCCACGCAGCCGCCGACACCGATGATCACCGGCTTGCCGCCGGCCTTGAGCGCCTTCCAGCGCCCCAGTTGGCTGAACACCTTCTCCTGGGCCTTTTCGCGGATGGAGCAGGTGTTGACCAGCACCACATCTGCTTCTTCCGGGTTGTCGGTCAGCTCCAGGCCCTCGGAGGCGGCGAGCACGTCGGCCATCTTGGCCGAGTCGTACTCGTTCATCTGACACCCGTGGGTCTTGATGTAGAGCTTGCCGCGCACCACGGCAGGCGCTGCCGGGCGGGCGACCGGCAACGGCACAAGGGCGGGAGCGTCCACGGCAGTGGCCGCAGACAGGTCGGAAACGGATGTCCCGGGCATGGCGCTTATTCCAGGCGGGTAGAGAGAGCCGCGCAGTTTACCCGCTTGTGCTTGCGCCGTCCGCGGGCGCGAGCCCGGCATTGATCGCCTCGGCGCGGGCAAATGCCGGGCGCTCGCACATCCGGGCGATATAGGCACGGGTGGGGGCGGGCGGGTCGATCAAGCCGAATCCCACCATCCACGCCAGTGCGCCACCCCACAGCACATCGGCCGCGCTGCAGCGCGCGCCCAGCAAGTAATCGCCCTTTGCCAGTTGCGCATCGAGCACCTGCAGCACGGTGTCGGCGCTGGCGTAGGGCGACAGCGAGCGCGGTGGGGCTTCACGCTTGAGCGCAAGATCCATGATCGCCGGCTCGAACGCCGAGCCATAGAACGCCAACCAGCGCAGGTAGGCGCCACGGTCAGGCTCGCCCGGCGCCGGCGACAGGCCGGCTTCGGGATACAGCTCGGCCAGATACTGGTAGATGGCGCCCTGTTCGGTGACAACGCTGGTGCCATGAACAATGGTCGGAATCTTGCCCATCGGGTTGATGGCAAGGAATTCTGGCGTGCGCTGCTGCTCCTTTTCCAGATCGATGCCCTGCAGGCTGTAGCTTGCGCCCAGTTCTTCCAGCAACACCAGCACGCCACGCGAGCGGGAGCGGGGATTGTGGAAGAGGGTGATGTGGCGGTCGTCGGACATTGCGGTCTCCAGGGTGGCTGCGGTGGCGAGGCAGCTGGTCATGGCTGCTATGCAGATCTTACGGAGCGCGTGCGGACAGTTTCTGTCCGCAATAGGGTGATGCGATGGCGTCCACTGCTGCCCGTCTGTTGCGTCTGCTCTCTCTGCTGCAGGGCGGCCGGAGTTGGTCCGGCGCGGTGCTGGCAGAGCGCTTGGAGATCCATCCGCGCAGCCTGCGGCGCGATATCGAGCGCTTGCGCGAATTGGGTTACCCGGTGCACGCCGTGCCCGGTAGCGGCGGCGGTTACCGCTTGGGGCAGGGCGCTGCAGCGTATTCGAAGAGGACGAAGCGCTGACCGTGGCAGTCGCGTTGCGTGCCGCCGCGCCAGCGGTGCGCGGGATGGACGCTGCGGCTGCACGGGTGATGGCCAAACTCGACCCGTTACTGCCGCGACGTAGCGGACAGCGCGCCCATGCCGCCATGGCCAGCCTGCCGGCCGCCGAAGCGGACGCGCTGGTCGATGCAGCCTTGCTCGCGCAGCTGGCCGCCGCCTGCCGCGACCGGGTCACGTTGCGGCTGGACTATCGGCGCGATTCCGGCGCGGCGCTCACTCGCAACGTCTAGCCGGCGTTGCTGGTGAACTACGGACGGCGCTGGTATCTGCTGGTCTGGGATTGCGAACGCCAGTACTGGCGCAACCTGCGCGCGGACCGGATCGACCAGGCACTCGCCACCGGCGCCCACTTCGCCCCGCGCGCATTGCCCGAAGAACCGTTACAACTGGTGCGCAGAGCCATCGGCGAAGCGCCGTTCCCGTGCCGGGCGCGGGTCCGCCTGGCCGGTACCGTGGAGGCGTTGGCAGCGCACATCCCGCCCTGGCTTGGGGCACTGGAGGCGGACGGCCCCGCGCATTGCTGGCTGGGCCTTGGTGCGCCTAGCATGCCCGCGTTGACGGCCAACCTGTTGTTGCTGGACCTTCCGTTCGATGCGATTGCGCCTGCCGAAGCGCGCACCGCGCTGATGCAGGCGCTGAACGCGTTGCACGCGCAACTGGACCGGCTGCCGCAGTAAGGCTTGTCGACACTTGGCAAGCCCTGGGCAAGCTGGGACACTCCGCGACATGAAGGGGATGTCAAGATTGCTGGGACTCATGCTCGTCACGTTGTCGGCTGCGCCGGTCAGCGCCGGCACGCTGTACAAATGTGTCAGCGCCGATGGCATCACCAGCTATCTGAGCAAGCGCCAGAGCGGCGCCACCTGCAGTGTCATCAGCAGCTATACCCCTGATCGGTCGGCCCGTCGTCTGCCGTCGCCTGCATCCACCGCGCGCGTGCCTGCCAGCCCCGCGCCCCGCATGGCCACGATCGACAACGGCGCGCCGGCAACGATCATCAGCCAGCCGGTCAGTCAGTCGCCACGGCGCGCTGCCGAGATCGCTTCAACGTTGCTGCCGCGTGCGCTGCCGGTGTCGTCCACTTCGGTGGTGCCCCCGCCAGCGGCAGCAGCGGTCAACCCGCGCCGGGTCGTCAGCGGGCAGGTGTACTCCTATATGAAGGACGGTGTGCGGCATTACACCAGCGCCCGTCCGCGCCAGGTTGCCAGCATCGAAGGCCTGCGCACCATCCATTACAGCTTTATCGAAACCTGCTACGCCTGCGGCGCCAGGCCGGGCGTCAACTTCGGTGCGATCCGGCTCAACACCAATGCGTATCAACAGGAAATCGGAGCGGCGGCGCGCGAGTTCGGGGTGGAAGAATCGATCGTGCGCGCGATCATCCACGCCGAATCGGCCTATAACCCGCTCGCCCTCAGTCGCGCCGGCGCGCAAGGACTGATGCAGTTGATGCCGGGCACCGCACGACGCTTCGGCGTCAGCGATGCCTATGATGCAACGCAAAATATTCGTGGCGGCGTGCAATACCTGTCCTGGCTGCTGAAACGCTTCAACGGTGACCTCACCCTGGCCGCTGCCGGCTACAACGCAGGCGAGGGTGCGGTAGACCGTTACGGTGGCGTGCCGCCGTATAGCGAGACCCAGCGTTACGTGCAACGTGTGGGTCTGTTGGCCGGCCGCTACCGTGGCCAGGCGACGGCAGCCAACTAGAGTGGCCCACAGCGCGACGGTGTAACCGCCAGGCGAGCGCAGCTGTGGCTCGGGCCGGCATATGCCATGCCCGCTGCGGCTCCTGCGGTCCACGGCCCTAGACGATGATTAGAAAGAGTTGGTGGCCGCTCTTGGTGATGTTCGCCACGGCGCTGCGCGGAGTACGGCAGCGCTGCTGTCGCAGCGGACGCACGTGGCAGCTGTCCGCAGCAAATCGCATGCAATCGTGGTTGCTGCGCCTGCATCATCCCTGCCAACCGCCGCACGCGTGCATTGCTGCCGCTGCAGGCAAGGCACAGGCTGCGTCACAGCCATACGCCCTTCACGCAGTTTGCGATCCACATGATCGGCGCCTGTCTGCACGGGCCGTTGCATCGCATAGGTCCGACTGCGTACATTGCATTGTCTGTGCATTAAGCGTTCCGCTACACTGCGGTCGATTCATCGCGGCTGGACCCCCCGCCAGCCGTTGGCAGCCTCACGCTACCTAATCAAGATCGGAGAGCCGGATGGCCAACGATGGGGTTAACGCACCTGCTGATCTCGGGCGTCGCCGGTTTTTGACCGCGACAACTGCCGTGGTCGGTGCGGTCGGAGCAGGATTCGTCGCAGTTCCGTTCGTGAAGTCGTGGAATCCCAGTGCACGTGCCAAGTTGGCCGGCGCACCGGTAACCGCCGACATCAGCGCCTTGCAGGAAGGCCAGCGCATGGTCCTGGAATGGCGCGGTCAGCCAATCTGGATCGTCAAGCGCTCCAAAGCCATGCTCGACGCACTCCCGTCGCTGGACGACCGGCTCAAGGACCCCAAGTCCGAGAACAAGGACCAGCAGCCCGAGTACGTGCTGAAGAACCCCGAGTACCGTTCGATCAAGTCCGATATCTCGGTGCTGGTCGGGTTGTGTACGCATCTGGGTTGCTCGCCGGAGATGGTGGCCGAAATCCGCCCCGAGCCTTACGACCCGCAATGGAAGGGCGGTTACTTTTGCCCCTGCCACAAGTCGCGCTTCGACATGTCCGGCCGCGTCTTCGACGGCGTGCCGGCACCGATCAATCTGCTGGTGCCCCCACACCACTATGTAGACGACAACACCTTGGTAATCGGCGTCGATCCTGACAGTGCCGGTGCGTCGGCCAAAAGCACGGGGGCTGCCTGATGAGCAATGTTCTGGTCCGTACCGCCAACGGCGTGTTCGATTGGGTCAACGAACGCGCGCCCGGGCTGATGCCCATGTACCGCAAGCACATCAGCGAGTACTACGCACCGAAAAACTTCAACCTCTGGTACTACTTCGGTTCGCTGGCCATCGTGGTGCTGGTGAATCAGATCGTCACCGGCATCTTCCTGACGATGCATTACAAAACCAGCGCCGCCGATGCATTCGCCTCGATCGAATACATCATGCGCGACGTGGAGTGGGGCTGGCTGATCCGCTACATGCACAGCACCGGCGCTTCGCTGTTCTTCATCGTGGTGTACCTGCACATGTTCCGCGGGTTGATGTACGGCAGTTACCAGAAGCCGCGCGAACTGGTGTGGATTCTCGGCATGTTGATCTATCTGGTGCTGATGGCCGAAGCCTTCATGGGTTACGTGCTGCCCTGGGGACAGATGTCGTTCTGGGGCGCGAAGGTCATCATCTCGCTGTTCGGCGCCATTCCGGTGATCGGCAATGGCTTGACCGAATGGATCATGGGCGACTACCTGCCCGGCGATGCCACGCTCAATCGCTTCTTCGCCTTGCACGTGATCGCGCTGCCGTTGGTGCTGCTGCTGCTGATCGTGCTGCACATCGGCGCGCTGCACGAAGTGGGGTCGAATAACCCGGACGGCGTGGACATCAAGAAGGGTCCCAAGGGTAATCGTTGGGATGCGCATAAGCCGGCCGATGGCATTCCGTTCCATCCGTACTACACGGTCAAGGATCTGGTCGGCGTCGGCTTCCTGCTGTTGATCGCGGCCTTCATCATCTTTTTCGCACCGGCCTTCGGCGGCCTGTTCCTGGAGCATGACAACTTCACCGAGGCCAACCGGCTGGTCACGCCGGAACACATCAAACCGGTGTGGTACTACACGCCGTACTACGCGATGTTGCGGGTGGTGCCGAACAAGCTCGGTGGCGTGCTGGTGATGTTCTCGGCCATCGCCATCCTGTTCCTGGTGCCGTGGCTGGATCGCGCCAGGGTGCGCTCGGTGCGCTATCGCGGCTGGATCTCGAAGGCGGCGTTGGGCGTGCTGGTGGTGTGCTTCGTGTGGCTGGGCGTGATCGGTTCCGGCCCCGGCACCGACGCGCACGAAACCTATGTCGGGCGGGTGCTGACCTTTCTGTATTTCGCCTTCTTCATCACCATGCCGGTGTGGACGCGGCTGGACAAGACCAAGCCGGTTCCGGAGCGGGTGACCACCCATGACTAACTCCAATGTGACGTCATGGAAGTCGCGCGTGGTTGCGCTGCTATGCGGCCTGCTGGTTGCTGGCGGTGTGGTCGCTGCCGAGGGCGGGGCAGTACAGCATGCGGGCAACGACCTGGGCGACCGCGCTTCGCTGCAACGCGGCGCGCAGTTGTTCATGAACTACTGCTCCGGCTGCCATTCGCTGAAATACCTGCGTTACTCGCGCATGGCCAGCGATTTGGGCTTGAGCGAAGCGGAGGTCATGAGCAACCTCAACTTCACCGGCGCCAAAGTCGGCGAACACATCGAAGGCACCATGCCGCATGATGCGGCGACCAAGTGGTTCGGCAAGGCGCCGCCGGATCTGACGCTGATTGCGCGGGTGCGCGGCACCGACTGGGTCTATACCTACCTCAAGTCGTTCTATCTGGATCAGACCCGCCCGCTGGGCTGGAACAACAAGCTGTTCCCGAACGCATCCATGCCCAATCCGCTGTGGGAGTTGCAAGGCCTGCAGCAGGCGCAGTTCGGCCCGCCCGACAAGGCCACTGGCGACAAGCCGGTGGAAGCGTTGAAGCTGGGACAGCCGGGTCGCCAAACGCCGGTGGAGTTCGACCAGACCGTGCGCGATATCGCCAACTTCCTGGAGTACGTCGGCGAGCCGGCCGCACTGAAGCGTCAGAGCATGGGCGTGTGGGTGGTCCTGTTCCTGGCGCTGCTCACCTTCATTGCCTACCTGCTGAAGAAGGAGTACTGGAAGGACGTGCATTGAGCGCTGCGTAAGCCGTCATCGGCTGCAAGGCAAACAGATGCAGTGCCGGGCGGGCATCGGCAGGTGTCTGGAATACCGCCGGTAGCGCCAACCGTCTTAAGCCTCTCTGCACGTGGGAGATGATGCAGCCCCTCTCCCTCCGTGAGAAGGGTTTGGGTGCGCGTCGGGGTCTATTGAGGCCCCCAGCATCCAGCCCTGCGACAGTGCTGCGGCAGCTAGTTGTCACCCAGTTTTTCCGCCTAGAAGCGCAACAACCGCCTTATCGGGACGTTAATAAGCCGTATCACTCTTGGCTTTTGCGTGACGTGATTGCACACTCGATAGACCGTGGTGACTGTCGGCGTTGGGCCGGCCGCGCCGATGCGGCCGGCGGATTCCGGTCGTCGGAGAGCCTTGAATGGCGACGAGTGTGCGTATGCGGAATACCTTGACTTTGTTTTCGTCCAACGACGACGTGTTGTGCCACCGGGTCCGTCTGGTCCTGGCGGCGAAAGGGGTGACCTACGACTTGGTGCCGGTCGACCCGCAAAATCCCCCCGAAGATCTGATCGATCTCAATCCCTATCATTCGGTGCCGACCCTGGTCGAGCGCGACCTGGTGCTGTACGCCGCGTCGGTGGTCAGCGAATACCTGGACGAGCGCTACCCGCACCCACCGTTGATGCCGGTCGACCCGTTATCGCGCGCGCGTCTGCGGCTGGCGATGCTGCGCATCGAGCATGACTGGGTGCCGCAGGTGCAGGCGGTCCAGTTAGGCAACAAGACCCAGGCCGAGGCCGGCCGCAAGCGCCTGAAAGAACTGCTCACCGCATCGGTGCCCTTGTTCAAGGCCAGCAAATTCTTCCTCAATCCGGAAATGAGTCTGGCCGACTGCGCGATGGCGCCGATCATCTGGCGACTGGATGCACTGGAAATCGGTCTGCCCAAGGACGGCAAGGCGATCGAGGATTACGGCAACCGCATCTTCCGCAATCCGGGTTTCATCCGCAGCCTGACCGATCAGGAAAAGAAGCTGCGCGATCTGCCGGGCTGATGCGACGGCTGTATGCCAACAGACCGACGTCCGATCGCGTGGCCGCCGGGACGGGCCGTGTGCGGGTAAAATGACACAATGACCGAAGATTTCCCCCGCATGACTAGCCATCGCCCGTACCTGTTGCGGGCCTTGGTCGAATGGATCAACGACAACGGCATGACGCCGCACGTTTTGGTGGATGCAGGCCTGCCCGGTGTGCAGGTGCCTGCCAGTGCCGTCAAGGACGGTCGCGTCGTCTTGAATATCGCCGAGCGCGCCGTGGTCGGCTTGCAGGTCGATAACGAAAGCGTGAGCTTCACCGCGCGCTTTGGTGGCGTGAGCCACCCGGTGATGGTGCCGATGGCGGCCGTGCTGGCGGTGTACGCGCGCGAAACCGGGCAGGGCATGGCGCTGCCGGACGACATTCCTGGCACCAGCAGCGAGCCACCGGATCCGGGGGCGCCGCCGCCCAGCGCTCCGACGCCGGACGAACCATCCAGCGGTGGCAAGCGCCCGCATCTTCGCGTGGTGAAGTAGGCGTCGCTAAACCACACGACTGTGCAGCCGTCAGCTGGGCGCTGTCGGTGCTTGGAGTTCGCAATGGCACGCGTGCACTGCGCGTCCTGCGCGTCGTCCACGGCCGCTTGGCGACTGCGCACTGCGTTAGCCGCTTCCATCGCAGCGCCAGTCGCGGGCAGCCTGTACGCGGCGTGGGTGGGTCTCAGCTGCGGGTGAAGCGCAGCCATCATCTAGATTGCAGTGCGCCGGATGCGTCCGGCGCGGTCGACTACAAGCACGACATCGTATTGCGTCGTGGATAGTGCGCGCTGTCTGTTAGCGCGCAGCTACAGCGACACGCCGACTGAGGCGCATTTTCTCTGCCTCGGAGTGGGCGACAAGGCGCGCTTGTTGCAGGATGACGACCTGCTGCGTCCGTCGTGCGTGTTTGCGCAGGGGCACCAGCGCGCGACGTCCCCTGCAAATCACCCGCGCTGCAAATCATCCGTCACTCCAGCCGCTGTTGCTCCGGATGCAATGCCCGCACGGTGGCGACTTGCGGGCCGGTGAACGCAATCAGTTGATCGCCACGCAGGACCAATTTACCGCTATGACGATCCGCACCGTCGTAGGAATATTCGAAACGGAAGGTGCGCTCGAAGCCCAGCCAGCCGTTGGGCATCCGGCAGACGCGGATGTTGGTGGAATGCACGCTCTGGTCCAGCCACTGCACATCGGCGGCGCGGCAGGCATTACGGCCGAGGATGTCGGCCCGTTCGGCGGCAGCGCGCGAGGAGTTCCAGAACCCGAACAGCGCGGCGCCGGCGATCATGAAAACAATAAGACTGGGCATGTCGTCAATGTGCCATGGCATGCGGCCGGTGGACAATCGCCGTGCAGGCGCCGCAGCGCTGCGAGGGCGTCGCCTTGTCGACGGCAGAGGCCGGCACCAGCGCGCTAAATGGTTCACCGCCGGCGTGGCGTGCGGCTTGTCTGGGCCGCTGCGCAACCCCATTCATTGCACTCCCACCGAGTTACATCCGCGCGCCGTCCCGTCAAGATGAGGGTCAGGTGTCGGGCATCGCCAATGCATCCTGTCCTGCAACAGTTCCATCCTGTGGTCGCTGCGTGGTTTGCGCAGGCCTTCGCGGCGCCAACGCCGGCGCAGGTCGCGGCGTGGCCAGCGATCCAGGACGGGCGCCACACCCTGGTGGCCGCGCCGACCGGCTCGGGCAAGACGTTGACCGCGTTCTTCGCCGCCATCGATGCATTGATCTGCGACGGGCTGGCCAACGGTGGTGCGTTGCCCGACGAAACCCGCGTGGTCTACGTGTCGCCGCTGAAGGCCTTGTCCAACGACATCCACCTCAACCTGGACGCGCCATTGCAGGGCATCCGTGCGGCGTTGCTGGCCAGCGGACTGCCGGATGTGCCGGTCCGCACGGCAGTGCGCACCGGCGACACGCCGCCACGCGAGCGCGCGCAGGCGCGCCGCACGCCGCCGCATATTCTGGTGACCACGCCGGAGTCGTTGTACGTCCTGTTGGGCTCGGCATCCGGCCGCACCGCGCTGCGGCACGTGCGCACCGTCATCATCGATGAAATCCATGCGGTGGCTTCGGACAAGCGCGGTAGCCATCTGAGCCTGACGCTGGAGCGCCTGCAGCGGCTGGCCGCGCAGCCGATCACGCGGGTGGGGCTGTCGGCAACGCAGAAGCCGATCGAAACAGTGGCGCAGTTTCTGGTCGGTGTCGGTGCAGATGGCCTGCCGCCGCCGTGCGAAATCGTCGATATCGGCTACACCCGCACGCGCGATCTGGCCTTGGCGCTGCCGCCCACGCCGCTGAGCGTGGTGATGTCCAACGACCAGTGGCTGCAGGTCTATGCAGATGTGGCTGCGCTGGCGCAGCAGCATCGCACCACGCTGGTGTTCGTCAATACGCGGCGCATGGCCGAGCGCGCGGCGCGGCATCTGGGCGATCTGCTCGGCAAGCAGCGCGTGGCGGCGCATCACGGCAGTCTGTCGCGCGAGACGCGCCTGTTGGCCGAGCAACGGCTCAAGGCTGGCGAGCTCACCGTGCTGGTGGCGACCGCATCGCTGGAGCTGGGGCTGGATATCGGCGATGTCGATCTGGTCTGCCAGCTCGGTTCGCCGCGGTCGATCGCGACGTTCCTGCAACGCGCCGGGCGTTCCGGGCACAAGGTCGGCGGCACGCCGAAGGCGCGACTGTTTCCGCAGACCCGCGACGAGTTGGTCGAATGCGCCGCGCTGCTGGACAGCATCCGCCGCGGCGAACTGGATGCCTTGCGCATCCCGCTGGCGCCGGTGGACGTGCTGGCGCAGCAGATCGTGGCCGAGGCCGCATGCGAAGACTGGGACGAAGACGCGCTGTTCGCGCTGGTGCGGCGGGCGTGGCCATTCGCCGCGTTGAGCCGCGCGAGGTTCGACAGCGTGGTGCGCATGCTCTGCGAGGGCTTCAGCACGCGGCTTGGCCCGCGCGCAGGGTATCTGCATCGCGATGCGGTGCATCGGCGCCTGCATGCACGGCGCGGCGCACGCATGACCGCGCTGACTTCCGGTGGCACCATTCCCGAAACCGGCGACTACAGCGTGGTGCTGGAGCCGCAGGCCGAGAAGATCGGCACGGTCAACGAGGATTTCGCCATCGAAAGCCTCACCGGCGATGTGTTCCAGCTCGGCAACGCCAGCTACCGCATCCTGCGCGTGGAGGCCGGGCGCGTGCGCGTGGAAGATGCCAAAGGCGCGCCGCCGAACATTCCCTTCTGGCTGGGCGAAGCGCCGGGCCGTAGCGACGAACTGTCGGCGGCGGTGTCGCGCCTGCGTGGCGAGATTGCCGCGCGGCTGGACACCGCGCCACATGAAGCGGCCTGCAACTGGCTGCAGAGCGAGCTGGAGCTGTCGTCCGAAGCGGCGCGGCAACTGGTGGACTATCTGGCCAACGCATGCACCGCACTGGGCGCGATGCCTACCCAGCAGTGCCTGGTGATGGAGCGCTTTTTCGATGCCAGTGGCGGTACCCAGCTGGTGATCCATTCGCCCTACGGCAGCCGCATCAATCGTGCGTGGGGGCTGGCGTTGCGCAAGCGCTTCTGCCGCACCTTCAACTTCGAATTGCAGGCTGCGGCCACCGAAGATGCGATCGTGTTGTCGCTGTCCACCAGTCATAGCTTTGCGCTGGAAGACGTTGGCCGTTACCTGCATTCGTCATCGGCCGAGCATGTGTTGATCCAGGCATTGCTGGATGCGCCGCTGTTCGGTGTGCGTTGGCGCTGGAATGCGACCAATGCGATGGCGCTGCCGCGCTTCAGTGGCGGCAACAAGGTGGCGCCGCAGTTGCAACGGATGAAGTCGGAAGATCTGCTGGCAACGGTATTCCCGGATCAGGTGGCCTGCGCAGAGAATCTGGTCGGCGAACGCGAGGTGCCCGATCACCCGTTGGTGACGCAGGCGCTGGACGATTGCCTGCATCACTCCATGGACAGCGATGGCTGGCTACAAGTGTTGCGCGGTCTGGAGTCGGGTGAAGTCATGCTGATTGCGCGCGATCTGGCCGCACCGTCGCCGCTGGCCGCCGAAGCCTTGAATGCGCGTCCCTATGCATTTCTCGACGATGCGCCATTGGAAGAACGGCGTACCCAGGCCGTGCAAAGTCGCCGCTACACGCCGCAGACCAGCGACGACCTGGGCCGGCTCGATCCGCAGGCCATCGAGGCAGTGCGCGAAGAGGCCTGGCCACAGCCGCGCGATGCCGAAGAAATGCACGAGGCGCTGGTGGGGCTTGGCGTGCTGCCGGTCCAAGAAGCCACCGATGCGCAGTGGCAGGGTTGGTTGTCCGCGCTGGCTGCGGCTGGTCGCGCCACCTGCGTGGCCTTGCACGGCAGTCCGACGCTGTGGATCAGTGCCGAGCGCATCGACTGGTTTCTGCCGTTGTATCCCAAGGCCGTTGCCCGGCCGCCCTTGCAGGCGCCGGCCGATTGCCGCGTTGCCGACTGGGAGCGCGACTGGGCGGTGGGCGAACTGCTGCGCGGGCGCTTGTCCGCGGTAGGCCCGTCCCAGGTGCCGGCCTTGTCCAAGGCATTGCAGGTGCCGGAAACAGACATCGTGCTGGCGCTGGCGGCCCTGCAGCGCGAGGGCTACGTCATGGCTGGGCAGTTCAGTGCGCACGCGCAGGCCGAAGAGTGGTGCGAGCGCCATCTGTTGGCACGCATCCATCGCTACACGCTGGGGCGGTTGCGCCGCGAAATCGAACCGGTATCGCAGCGCGATTACGCGCGCTTTCTGTTCGAGTGGCAGCACGTGGACAGCAGCGGCCGCGTGTCAGGGCCGGATGCGTTGGCCGGCGTGGTGGGGCAGCTCGAAGGCTTTGAGGCGCCTGCGGTGGTGTGGGAGAGCGAACTGTTACCGGCGCGCGTGCGCGACTATCAACCGGCCTGGCTTGACGAGTTGTGCACCGCCGGGCGCACGCTGTGGGCACGCTTGCGACCCGGTGGTGGTCGCAGCGGCGCTGCGCTGCGCAGCACGCCGATCGTGCTGCTGCCACGGCGCGAAGCGCAGCGCTGGAGTGCAATGGCGCGCGCTGCAGACGACGCACCGTTGGGTTCCCGCGCCGAACGTGTCATGCAGGTGTTGCAGCAGCAAGGCGCGCTGTTCTTCGACGAAATCGCCGATGAAGCGCATCTGATGAACACCGAGCTGGAAGATGCCTTGAGCGAGTTGGTCATGCGCGGCCGTGCACACTGCGACAGCTATGCCGGGCTGCGCGCGTTGTTGGTGCCGGCGTCCAAGCGGCCGTCGGCGTTGTCGCGTCACCGCCGACGTGCAAGTGCGCTGGGCATTCGCGATGCGGGCCGCTGGGCGCCGGTGCGCGCGCTGCCCGAGGTGCCGCTTGCCGAAGCCGGCGAGCGCCATCAAGACATGCTCGAACACGTGGCGCGTACGCTGCTGCGTCGTTATGGCGTGGTGTGCTGGCGGCTGCTCGAACGCGAGGCCGCATGGCTGCCGCCGTGGCGCGAATTGCTGCGCATGTATCAACGGCTGGAAGCGCGCGGCGAAATCCGTGGCGGGCGTTTTATCGCCGGGCTGTCCGGCGAGCAGTTCGCGTTGCCGGATGCGATTGCGGCATTGCGCCGCGTGCGCGCGCAGGCATTGCCGCAGCAGTGGGTTTGCGTGAGTGCGAGCGACCCGAGCAATCTGCTTGGCAGTCTGCTGCCGGGCGAGCGTGTCGCGCGTGTGCCGGGCAATCGTGTCGCGTTTCTGGATGGGCTGCCGATCGCGGTGTGGGCGGCAGACCGCTTCCACGCCTTGCAGGAACTTACACCCGAGCAGGCCGAGCAGGCGCTGCGCCTGCTGCAGCGTGGGCCGGGCGCGGCCGAGCAATCGCCGATGGAGCGCTGGCTGGCTCAGTCGCCCGGCAGCGTCGCGGCGTTTCCAGCCACGCGCGGAAGCGGGCGCGACACATAGCGGCTATCTGCAACGACCCAGCGCCATGGCGCATCCATCGCCTTGCGGATGCCGATGCGTGGGGGCGCCTGTGGGTTGGCGGGTGGTGGCACGCCGTCGTCTTCGATCCAGAGGCGCGCAACGCCAGTAGTGAGGTCCAGTCCGTTGTCGACGGCAGTCACTGCGAATGCCTGTGCCAGGCGGCCTGGGTCGGTAGTCGATCGTTTGACCGGCGCAGCGCCGCGTGCGGCCTGCATGCGGTCGATTCCGTCTAGAGGCTCCAGTGCGCGGATCAACACCGCATGCCCGGGGCGCACCGCCGCACACGGCGTTGATCGCCCAGTGCATGCCATAGATGAAATACACATAAAGATGTCCTGGCGCACCGAACATCACCCGCGTGCGCGGGGTCATGCCGCGGACCGAGTGCGCGGCCGGGTCTTCGCTGCCGCAATAGGCTTCCACTTCGGTAATGCGTCCACGGTGTCCGTCAGCGCTGACCAGAACCTTGTTGAGCAAGTGCGGCGCAACCTGACGCGCATCGTGTGCATAAAACGTGCGAGGCAGCGGCATGCGCGACATGGTCAAAGCATCGCCCTGCGCGCGTGATGTCCTGCGGACCGGCCTGGACAGTTCAGAGGATGGGTAGGGTTTTTCCGAATACAGGGCGTCAAGAACGCGTGATGTGTCACAAAAGCGCAGATCGGATTACCTGAATGCGCATTCAGGCTATGCGCGTCTCTCAAGCGTGTTTGGTCGTCGCCGATAGCCATTAGCGATTGGTTAGATGAGCTGTGCCGCAGTGTGCGGTACGCGCAGCGCCGTCGCCGTCCCGCAGCGCATGCCGCCCACGCATCATTCTCGAGAGAACTCCCCAAATGTTAGGCAATTTCAGAATCGGAACCAGACTGATCGTGGCATTCCTGATCGTCTCGGCGATCGGCGCATGCATCGGGTGGGTGGGCTATTCCAACTCCGGCCGCATCAACGCGCTGTCGAGTTCGTTGTACGAGCGCGAATTGCTCGGCATGTCCAACGTCAAGGAAGCCAATATCAACCTCATCTATGCGGGCCGCGCACGCGCCAATCTGCTATTGGCCAGCAGCGCAGAAGAGCGCCAGTCGCATGTGCAGAGCATCGACAAATACACCGCCAAGGTGGTCGATTACATGACCCGTGCGCGTGCGAGCTTCCAAAGCGAAGAGGGCAAGAACAAGTTGGCGCAATTCGATCGCGCCTGGCAGAAATATCTGGACGAGCGCGGTCGCTTTCTCGAAGCCGCCAACCGCGAGGCGCTGCGCGAGGCCAATCCGGAACTGGCCTCGCTATCGCGTGCGGTCCGCGCCAGTTCGGACGAAGTGGATAACCTGATGACCGACCTGAGCGGTCTGCGCGAGCGCAGCGCTGCGGCGGCCAACGCGGAAGCCGCTGCGATTCATGCGCGCAGTTCCAGGCTGCTGGTCGCCATCATCTGCGGCGGTGTGTTGCTCGGTGCCATTCTCGGCGTGGTGATCAGCCGCAGCGTCACCGGGCCGATCCGCCGTGCGGTGGCGGTGGCCAACGGCTTGTCCGAAGGCGATCTCACCATGCGCATTGATGTGCATGGCCGCGACGAAACCGCGCAATTGCTCGAAGCGATGCGTACGATGGTGCAGAAGCTCTCGCAGGTCGTCGGCGAGGTCAACACCAGCGCCGAAACGCTCGCCAGTGCGTCCGAAGAAGTCAGCGCCACCGCGCAGTCGTTGTCGCAGGCGGCCAGCGAACAGGCCGCCGGTGTGGAAGAAACCAGCGCCTCGCTGGAGCAGATGACCGCATCGATCAGCCAGAACACCGAAAACGCGCGCGTCACCGACGGCATGGCCACCCAGGCCGCGAAAGAAACCGTGGAAGGCGGCGAAGCGGTGGTTGCCACCACCCAGGCGATGAAGCAGATCGCACAGAAGATCGGCATCATCGACGACATTGCGTATCAGACCAATCTGCTCGCGCTCAATGCCGCGATCGAGGCGGCGCGGGCTGGTGAACATGGCAAGGGGTTTGCCGTGGTCGCCGCCGAGGTGCGCAAGCTGGCCGAACGCAGCCAGGTCGCCGCGCAGGAGATCGGCGAGGTGGCCAGCTCCAGCGTGGAATTGGCCGATCGTGCCGGCCGTTTGCTGGATTCGATCGTGCCCAGCATCAAGCGCACCTCCGATCTGGTGCAGGAGATTTCCGCCGCCTCCGAAGAGCAATCCTCCGGCGTCAGCCAGATCAATTCGGCAGTCGTGCAGTTGAGCCAGACCACCCAGCAGAACGCCAGCGCTTCCGAAGAGCTGGCCGCCACTGCCGAGGAAATGAGCGCGCAGGCCGAACAGCTGCAACAGAGCATGGCGTTCTTCCGGCTGGGGGGGCAGGGTGCGACGACTGCGCCGCCCAAGCGCGGTAGGCAGGTTGCCGCACGCACGGCGCGTGCCGCAGGAACCCGTGGCTGGCGCAGTCATGCAGCCCCGGCCTATGCGATGTCCGAGGGCCCCGACGAAGGCCAGTTCGCGCGTTTTTGAGGGATCGACCAATGACCGCACCGACGCTTGATGTGATGCCCGGCGACGCTGATGCCGCTGCGCAATATCTGACCTTTCAACTGGATGGCGAAACCTTCGCCACCAGCATTCTCGGCATTCGTGAAATCATTCAATACCGCACGCCTACGCCGGTGCCCTCGATGCCGGATTGCGTGCGCGGAGTGATCAATTTGCGCGGCGCGGTGGTGCCGGTGGTGGATCTGCATGCGCGGCTGGGACGCGCGGACAGCGCGATCGGCAAGCGCAGCTGCATCGTGATTCTGGCCACCGAGCAGGCGCAGGGCACGCAGGTGATCGGCGTGCTGGTGGATGCGGTCAATGCCGTGATCGAACTGGCCGATCACGACATCGAAGCGGCGCCCTCGTTCGGCACGCACATCCGCCGCGATCTGCTGCGCGGCATGGGCAAGGTCGGCGAGCGCTTCGTGGTCGTGCTGGACATGGAGCAGGTGCTGCAGGTGAACGAGATCGCCGGAAACACCGACGCACTGGCGGCCTGAGCTGCAGCAGTGTGCTGGGACGATCAGCGCTGATTGCGCCGATCAGTCCTGCAGATGCCAACCGTGGAAGCGGTGCACCCGGTTACGGCCATCGCGACGCGCCTGCTGCAGCGCGTGCCGAGCGCGTGCCAGCAAGGTATTGCTGTCGAACGCAGCGTGCGCGGCAACATCCACCAGCCCGGCGCTGAGAGTCAACGGGCCGGTGGGCCAGGACGCGTCTTCCACCGCCTTGCGCAAGCCGTCGGCCGCAGCGAGCGCCGCAGAGGCAGAGGTGGTCGGCAGCGCCACGCAGAATTGATCGCAGGCCAGGCGCGCGACGATTGCGGCCGGCGGCAGCTGCGTTTCGAGCACGCTAGCGACCTGGAGCACGCTGGCATCGGCCGCCGCCGCACCGGCCTGCAATTTTTGCCGCTTGAAGCCATCCAGTTCGATCAGCATGAAACCCAGCCTAGCGTCAGAGGCGGTGCTGGGCGCGTCCGCAAGCGCGTGCAATGCATGCTCCAGCCCGGCGCGATTCCATAGCCCGGTGAGCGCGTCGCGCAAGGCATCCAGCTCCACCAGCCGAGCGGCCTGCTGCAGTTCGATGGTGCTGACAACTTGTTTGGCCAATGCCTGCAGCGCGTCGCGTTCGGCCACCGACAGGCGCCGCGGTGTGCGATCCAGTACGCACAGCGTACCCAGCGCGATGCCGTCGGAGGTCAGCAACGGCGCGCCCGCATAGAAACGAATCTGCGGCTCCCCCGTGACCAAGGCATTGTTCGTGAAGCGTGGGTCCAGATGGGTATCGCCGACTTCCATCACCTGATCGGGTTCGAGAATGGCGTGCGCGCAGAACGACAGCTCGCGCGGTGTCTCGGTCGGCTGCATGCCGATCTTGGATTTGAACCATTGCCGATGGGTATCGACCAGCGAAATCAGCGCCATCGGCATGCGGCAGACCGTGGCTGCAATGGAGGTGAACGCGTCGTAGCTCGGCTCCGGTGCGGTGTCCAGCAAGCGGTACGCATGCAGCGCGTTTACACGCTCATCCTCGTTGGCCGGTAGACGCGCACCAAAATTGGCGTTGACGCCGCCGGGTAGCAGCGTTGCGTGGATGAGGTTCAACGCGGGTGCGTCGGGTATCTGCATGCAAAACACCACCGGAACAAGGCGCCATCAAGGCGATGAAGGGAGAAAGCGACGAGGCGCCCGCCGATGCGATCGCAGTGCTGCCAGCGCACTACGTCTCTGGACAAGTGCTGCCAGCGCACTACGTCTCTGGACATCGGCAGACCGGCGGTCACTATCACAGATCTTGCCACAGGAGCGGGGGCGCATACCGGCGCCCGATTCCAGTCCTGCAGACCCCGCATTATCCGTTGCGTGATACGGAGCAAGACGTGCAGGCGACGGAGCATGCAGGTTTGCCGCATCCGCGCAGCGGTGGCACTGGCTGGCCGCCAGGACGAGGATTCGGCCAGCTCACTCTGGCTGACCAACCTTGCCGGTCGGGCGACGGCTGTGCTCGTCGTGCACCTTCAGATCTTCCTGGCCAGGGCGCTGCTTGGCGGCGTCGTCGTGCTTGCGGTCCTGCTGGCTCTCAGTCACGCCGTGCGCATCGTCGGCGACAGTGTCGGGTTGCTGCTGCTCTTTATTGCTCATGGTGTGGGTCCGCTATGGAGTGAAGCCGGACGTTAGCGCGCGCCATGTGATCCCTGCGCCATGGCGCCCGGTTGCCCGGTTGCCCGGCACAGCGATTGCGCCCCGCAACGCCCCTCATAACGCACAAGCCCCGGAAACATGACGTTTCCAGGGCTTGTGCGTTTGATTCGGTGGGCGGAAGGCTCCCGAATAATACCTGCAAGTGACTGTAATGCAATAGGTATTTCCGATGCAGTGAATGTTGTTACCGCCATAGTTACCGCCAAGCTCATGTGGCTAGGCGATGCGTACCATTGCGTGCGTCTACCGCTGCACTCATCCATGCGGCCACTTCGGTGGAGACCCAAGCCGCAATATTGTCACCGGGGAATTGTACTGGCTTCGGGAACTTGCCCGCAGCGGCCCAGGCATAGAGCGTGGACTTGCTGACGCCGACGGTCGCGATGACTTCGGGCAAGCGCATGAAGTGATACGGCAGTGTCGTCTGTGGTTGAGTCGTCATGGCTTCCTTGAAATGAGAAAGGCCCGCTGCATAAGTTTGCAGCGAGCCTTTGGGTTGGTGTCGTGCCTGCCGTTGGGCAGCTTTCCCGGGAGGGGGCGGCATGGGGGCGGCTGGGTCTTGGATGGTTGAAGTGACTGCCGCGTAATTTCGCAGCGAAAATCTTGTTCCTTCTCCCGCCGGCATAGCGGTCAAATCAGGCTGAGGCTGTTAGTTGTCCAGATGTGCCGGTTGCGCTGGGACAGCGGGTGTCCCAATTGGGACAGGGCCGCGTGGTGGGCTGAAGGGAGCAAGAAGCTCCACCGATGCGAGTTGATCTGTGGCACTCACCTCGTCGTTCGCCAGCATCTCAAGCGCTCTGGCGCGCACGGCTGGGGATGAGCTGTCCACGAGCTTGACTATGTGGCGCGCAACCCTTTCTGCATCCCGGTCTAGCTGCTGCTGGTCCGAGCTAGGCAGGCTTGTTTGCCAAGGGTTCTTTGCTTCGCGTACATGTCGCCACCTCGGCCAACCCGTGCCGGGGTCTATCGCCAGCGCGTGGAACTCTGTAGCGATGACGTGCGGCATATTGGTGAGCATGCTGCTTACCGTGCTCTTGCTGATGCCAAATCGAGCGGCGACAGAACGTAAAGACTCCCGCACACTGGGAAGCTCGACAGCTCCTCGATGCGTTAGATCTGCAAGGTACTGCCAAGCCGCGTCCCGGCGCTGCTCGTTGTGAAGGGCGAGCGATCTGCCAGTGCAGTTGACCAGTTTGGAAACAACCAGGGCAGTTCGCCAATCTAACGCCAGAACAAATGCCGGGACTTGCTGTCTGTTTGCTTGTCGGTATGCCTTCAGGCGGTGATGACCATCCACCAGATACAAGCCAGTTTCTACCGGCTCGGCGCTACCAATGTCGGCGAGCCAAACCGGATCAAGCTGCTTATCCTCCGTCGCTTCCAATACTAAGCGAAGCGTTGCGACGTGTTGCTCGCTGCTTTCCTCGGCTCGCCCTTTGTCCTTAAACGGCAAGCGGGCAACACGTGGTTGCAAAGCGTCGTGGGTTCGTATGTCGCCGACTGGGATCAGGCGAGTGGAAGCATGTTTGAACTGCTCCATTACCGCGTCATATCTCATGGCTGTCTCCTTGTAAGTGGTCATAGGAGACGCGCGCAGCTTGCTGGGATTGCTTCGACCCAACGGAAAGCTGCTATTTCTTAGTGCTGAAGGTACGCGCCGACAGAAGATGTCTTCTTCTGCTGGATGTGTACCAAAATGATGCGGCCTTCAAGATCAATGACTTGCAACGCAGACTGTCGCGGCGGATATGACTAGGGCTCCCCAGGGCTAGAGGCCGATGGGGGTTCTAGCAACAAGGTTGGATGCACGCCCAGCGCCTCGGCGAGACGGTAGATGTTCAACAGAGCAATGTTGCGCTGCCCACGCTCGACGCCGCCCAGGTAGCTGCGCGCCAACCCGCTCTCCAAGGCAAGACGTTCCTGGGAGAGTCCCTTGCCCTTACGGACCTCGGCAAGTCGCAGCCCAAACAGGACACGGGGATCGGTTGGCATCGCTTTCTCTGGCATGTGAGAACGATGCGGTGGCAACCTCTATCAGGCCACGCCCTATGAGGACACCCTCTATGAGTGACATAGGTGCCTGGCTCTTCTATCATTCCTTGGTGGAGCGCTCGGACAGCTCTGCGACTGCCCTGTACAACTAAGGTCCGAATGCCAAGGGAGTTCACCATGAAATTGAAGTTTTGCGGTGCGGCGGCCGTCGTGCTGCTTGTCGGCGCATGTGCCACTCACGCCGACTGGCTGCCAACCAAAATGAGCCGCGCAGATGGTGTGATTGCGCTTTCGTATGAGCGCAATGAATTCCAGCGCACTGATCTAAGCGAGCAGCAGGCAATCCATCTAGCCGAGCAGAAGTGCCGGAACTGGGGTTATAAAGGGGCCGAACCTTTCGGCTCGCAGAGTACCGAATGCCTGTCGCGCCGAGGGTTCGGAAACTGCGGATCAAGACGAGTGACCGTTGAATTCCAGTGCACAGGTTCGCCTAGTCAGCAGTAGCCACCGAAACGATACAGATGCTGTTACCGCAGGAGGCGCAATGCTTGAGTTCATAGGAATGGTCGCGGTATGTGCAGCGGGTCTTTGGCTTGCGCGGTACCTGTGGAGTTTCTGGCGGTTCCGCCAAAGTATCAATGCTGTGGAGGCGCTTGCTTTAGCAGTGAAAGCCAAAGCGGATTTCGTCGCAGCGGAAGCGGGAGCCGATGCCGCAGAGAAAACCTACTTTATGGCAATCTGTCTCAAAAGCCTTGCAGATTCCCTGAGTTACGGCAAGTTGGCGAACCCACTCATTGCGGGGACTCAGCTTGAGGTGCTGGAAGGCATGATCGGATCGCCTGACGATGTGGCCTTCTACATGTGTCAGTCCGTGGAATCCATTACCGAAGTAAGGCTGGGGCTTGTGCGTGCTCGCGACTCGTTTGTCTTACTGCACCGAGCAATGGGTAGCAGGCCAATCGGTTGATGATTCTAGTGGCGTAGGCGAAGGGTGGGGCGCTCGGAAAAGATGCCCCCGTCCACAGCTTATAGCTTACCCACGCGCCACTCTGTGCTTGAAGGGAACAACCTTGTTCGCAGCGTCAGCTTTCAATGTGTCGAGGTTGTCCGCCCAAGCCTGCATCATCTTGCGGCGTTCGTCCAAATACTGTGCTTGATTGTAGATGCCTCGTACTCCGGGCATCTTATGGGTTAGGGCGGACTCGATTGCATCGGGGTTCCAGTGGCCCATTTCGTTAAGTAGCGTGCTTGCCATGTGTCGGAAGCCGTGGATGGTGCTCTCGTCTTTCTCGATGCCGCAACGTCGCGCTGCTACTAAAATGGTGTTGCCAGACATGTGCTTGCGAGGGTCGCGCCCACCAGGGAAAACGAACTCGCCGCGTCCGGTAAGAGGGTGTAGGTCGCGCAGGATTTCCACTGCCTGAGTCGAAAGGGCGGCGATATGCGTGCGCTTGGTCTTGGTCACGAAGTAGCGCCATTGGCCCGCATCCAAGTCCAACTCGGTCCACCTCATGCTGACAAGTTCGCCGGGGCGGGCGAAGAGTAATGGGGCTAGGCGCAGCGCGCTCCCAACAATCGGTCTGCTGGTGCTGCTGTCGATCTTCCTTAGCAGGGCGGTCGCCGCTGCCGGAGTCGTCGCGGCGGCGAATGGCATGGGGCGCCAGGGCGTCAGCGCGCCCTTTAGGGCTCCGGTCGGGTCGCCGTCGGCTCGTCCAGTCCTCACGGCGTAACGGAAGACCGCTCCGCAGGTCTGCAGGGCGCGATGAGCGGTCTCGATGGCTCCGCGCTGCTCGATCCGCTCCAGATGCTTCAGTAGCTCTGGCGCAGTGATGGTCCCGACTGGGCGGCTGCCGATCCACGGGAAGATGTCGCTCTCCAGGCGGCGGATGATCTTGTCCGCGTATTGGGTGCTCCATTCTTTCTGTTGCTTGGCGAACCATTCGCGGGCGACGACCTCGAAACTGTTGGCGACTGCGGCCTCGCCAGCGGCCTTGACGGCTTTCCGCTGCTCGCCGGGGTCGATCTTGGCCGCAAGCTGGCGGCGCGATTCTGCAAGCTTCTCGCGCGCGTCGGCAAGGCTTACTTCCGGGTAGGTGCCGAATGAAAGCGTGTTGCGCTTGCCAGTGATGGGGCGGCGGTAGTCATAGCGCCACCAGCGCGCGCCATCCGGTTGTAGCAGCAGATACAGGCCGTTGCCGTCGCGCAGCTTCTGGGGCGTGGCGGTGGGTTTCGCTTTGCGGATGGCGGTATCGGTGAGAGGCATTGGGCGGCTCCTTGGCGGTAACAGGGTAGGTGATGCCCTCGCTACCGCCAAAATTACCGCCAGCTACCGTCGGATTTGCGCGGTCTCGGCTAGACTGCCCTGGAAACAAAAAAGGCCGTAAAGCCTTATTTCGCAGGGCTTTCTGGCCTCGTCTGCACCGTCTAGGACGGAAACATGGTGGAGCGGAAGGGGATCGAACCCTCGACCTTCGCGATGCGAACGCGACGCTCTCCCAGCTGAGCTACCGCCCCACGTGCTTCGATTCTACCCACAAGCTGCGCGGTTCGCCAAGCGAAGGACGCGGCCGACCGTGCAACGCGGCACGGTCATATGGCTCTTGGCCTTACTCGCGAACCAACGGGAACTTGAGGTCGGGGTTCTTGGCCTTCCATTCCTTGTACGACACCGAACCTTCCCAGGCAGCGAAGGCCTTCGGGGTACGGCCACGGCCGGACCAGGTTTCACCGGTGTGCGGCAGTTCGTACTTGGGCTTCACTTCGCTGCGTCCGCTCTTGACCACGTCCTTGCGCGCGGCATTGGTGCCCAGGTAGGCGGCAATGTCGTTGCGTTGCTTGGTGTTGAAGTGACCGGCGAACTGTTCGAGCAGCGAGACGATGGTGGCATGCGCCGAGGATGCCTCGCTGGCGCGCTCGGTTTTCTCCTGTTCTTCCAACTTCTGCAGTTCGTCCAGCAGCTTGGCTTTGGCTTGTGCGATGGAATCCAGTTTCGAAGAGGTATTGCTCACAGAGGTAAGGCCTCGGGATAAGAGTGGAGACGCCGCCCTAGGGCGCGCGCCATTATGACATGCGGCCCGGGGTAGGCCGTTATGGAACAGATGCTTGCACACTGCGTGAACAGGCCTTTCACGATGCCTGCTCTAACGCTTTCGCATTGTCGCCATGAGCACTGCACGACCCAAGGGCGCAACTTAGCAAACCCGACCATGACGATACAGCAGCATGCAATGAGTGACGATAAACGCAACGGCGGCTCGCCGGACCGCATCGGACAAACGTCAACGTCAACGAAGCTTACGAGTTGCGCTATTGGAGCATGACCCTGGGCAGCACTGCCGACGCGCTGCGCGCAGCGGTGCAGAAGTTCGTGCGCGTGACTGTCAGCGTGCGTCAACACCTGGACAAATAAGCGGAACGATCTGCCATGAGCCTGAGCGAGTACCGCCGCAAGCGCAGTTTCGATAAGACGCGCGAGCCCGAGCCAGGCAAGGCCTTGCCGGAAGGGCAGCGCGCGATCTTTGTGGTGCAGCTGCATCACGCCAGCCGCCGCCACTACGACTTCCGCCTGCAGGTGGGCGATGCGCTCAAGAGCTGGGCGGTGCCGAAAGGGCCGAGCTACGACCCCAAGGTCAAGCGCATGGCAGTGGAGGTGGAAGACCACCCGGTCGATTACGCCAGCTTCGAGGGTGAGATTCCCAAGGGCGAATACGGCGGCGGACATGTGGCGCAGTTCGACCATGGCGTATGGGCCACCACGGGCGACCCGGAATCGCAGTTGGCCAAGGGGCATCTGCGCTTCGAGCTGTTCGGCAACAAGCTCAAGGGCGGCTGGCATTTGGTGCGCTCCAGCAAGCCGGCGCGGCAGCCGCAGTGGCTGCTGTTCAAAGAGGACGATGGCTATGCAGGCACGCTGGAGGCCGACGATCTGTTGGCCGATGTCGCTGCCGCGCCTGCCGATGACGTGCGCCGCGCCGGCGCCGGCAAGGCTCGGCGCAAGTCGCTGACGAGCGTGCCGACGCCGGCCGCAAAAAAGCGAGGCACCTGGGCGAAGCAGGCGCTGGCGCTGACCAACGCACGGCGCGCCGAGATGCAGGACGCCCCATTTGCGCCGCAGCTGGCCAAGCTCGGCCAGGCCCCGCCAGAAGGCGGGCAGTGGCTGCATGAAATCAAATGGGACGGCTACCGCATCCTGGCCACCGTCACCGACGGCAAGGTGCGGCTGTGGTCGCGCAATGCGCTGGAGTGGACCGACAAGACGCCGGAAATTGCCGGCGCGATCCAGGCGCTGGGCCTGCGCAGCGCGCAGATCGATGGCGAATTGATTGCCGGACGTGGCACCAGGGAAGACTTCAACCTGCTGCAGGCCACCTTGTCCGGCGAACGTCAGATGCCGCTGGCGCTGGTGGCGTTCGATCTGCTGCATCTGGATGGCGTGGACATCGCTGACGCACCGCTGCGCGAGCGCAAGCAGTTGTTGCAGCAGGTGCTGGAGGCCGCGCCCAACGCGCAACTGGCCTACAGTTCGCATGTGGAAGGCGATGCTACCGAGGCGTTCCGGGTGGCCGGCGAACAGCACTTCGAAGGCATCATTTCCAAACGTGCAGATCGCCCGTATCGTGGCGGGCGCAGCGACGATTGGCGCAAGACCAAGCAGCTGGCCAGCCAGGAATATGCGGTGGTCGGCTACACCGCGCCCAAGGGCAGCCGCAGCGGCTTCGGCTCGCTGTTGTTGGCCACGCCGGATCCTGTCCATGGCTGGTTGTACGCAGGCCGTGTCGGCTCCGGTTTTTCGGACGCCTTGATGCACGGGGTGAGCCAGCAACTGAAGGGCGGTGGACGCAAACCCACTGCGCATATCCCCACTGCCGACACCGATCTGCGCAGTGCCACCTGGTTTGCGCCGCGCTTCGTGGTGGAGGTGTTCTATCGCGGCATCGGCGGGCAACAGTTGTTGCGCCAGGCTTCGTTCAAGGCGCTGCGCCCGGATAAGCGCATTGCCGATCTTTCCGACAGCGATGCGGCAGATGGCTCAGCCGCAGCGTCTGCCTCCAAGCGTTCGGTCAAGACCCCGGTTGCCAAGACTGCGGGGACTGCAAGCACGCAGGCACCTAAGCGTGCGGCAACGCGTGCAGCGGCGGCCACGCGCAAGTCGGCCGTTGCCGCACCTGGCTCGGCCGTGATCCCGACGCTGTCCAGCCCGACCAAGCTGATCTATCCGGATATCCGCGCCACCAAGGGCGATGTCTGGGACTACTACCAGGCCGTGATGGATCACTTGTTACCGCAGATCGTGGGCCGGCCTTTATCGGTCATCCGCTGCCCAAGTGGCGCAGAGAAACCGTGCTTTTTCCAGAAACACCACACTGCTGGCCTCGAGCGCGTGAGCTCGGTCAAGCTGACCGAAGAGACCGGCACCAATGCGTATTACCTTGTGGTCGAAGATGCGCCCGGTCTGCTGGAACTGGTGCAATTCAACGCGCTGGAATTCCATCCCTGGGGGGCGCATGCCGACCGTCCGGATGTTGCCGACCGCGTGGTATTCGATCTCGATCCGGGCCCGGATGTGCCGTTTGCCGAAGTCAAGCGTGCGGCGAACGATATCCGCACGCTGCTGGCGCAACTGGAGTTGGAGTCGTTCTTGCGCGTCTCCGGCGGCAAGGGTCTGCACGTGGTGGTGCCCTTGAACCCTGGCTGCGATTGGGAGGTGACCAAACGCTTCTCAAAGGGCTTTGCCGATGCCCTGGCGCAGGCCGAGCCGCAGCGGTTCATCGCCACTGCCACCAAGCGCCTGCGCAACAAGCGCATCTTCGTCGACTATCTGCGCAACGGTCGTGGCGCCACTGCGGTCGCATCCTATTCGCTACGCGGCCGCCAGGGTGCGCCGGTCGCGTTGCCCTTGCCGTGGTCGGACCTGTCCAAGCTGCAGCGCGCCGATGCCTTCACCTTGCGCGATGTGCCGGAGAAGCTGCGCCGCCGCCGCAAGGATCCGTGGGCAGACATGGACCGCGTCCAGCAGAACCTGGCGCGCTGGGCGGAGCAGGATGAGGACTGACGCGACGTGCGGCGAACAACTATCGCGTAGCCATTCGGCGGGCGCGACCGTGATTGAACATCGGCGCGTACGGTTCATGCGATTCGCATCGTCCATGTCCAGCCGACGACGGCGCGTGACACGCTCTCAGCAAGCTTGGTGACGGCTCACCGGCACGTCACCAAGAGCAGGCATCGCTGCGCTTTGGGGTCAAAACCGCAGTAACGCTATGCCGCCGTCTCTTCCAGCAGCGGCATCAGCTGCGCTTGCAGTACCGCACGCCGCCACTCGCCCAGCGCTGTGGGCCAACTGCGGTGTTCGATCAAGGTTTCCAGGTGCCTGCGCGAGGCCAACAGGCCATCCGGCAGACCGAGTTCGCGGCTGCGCTGCGCCACGGCGTCCTGCAGGCGTTTGAGCACGGCCTTGTTGCCGTCGGTAGCGGCTTGCGCCAGTGGCGCATGCTCTTCGTCGGGCAGCGGGGTGTTGAGCGCGTCCCACACCGCATTGGCGAGCTTGCGCGGCGCCTTGGGAAATTTATCGAACTGGCGCAGCAAGGCGTCCAGATCGGCGGGCGGGAACCGCGCCAGTTGGCTGGCCAGTTCGTTGTCCAGAATCCAGCTACGCGGGCGATCGCTCTGACGCGCCTGCAGGTCGCGCCAACGCAGCAGGCGCAGCAGCCGCCGTTGCGCCGCGGGCTCCAGGAATTGCGCGGTGCGCAGGCTCACATGCGGCCAGCGTTCGCCATCGTCGTGCTCCACCGTGGCGAGCAGGCGTTCGGCATCTTCGGCCAGCCAGCCCAGGCGGTTCTGCTCGGTGAGGCGGCGGGTGAGTTCGTCGTGGATCGCGAATAGATAGCGCACATCGTCGGCAGCGTATTCCAGCTGCGCCGGCGACAACGGGCGGCGCATCCAGTCCGAACGCGTCTCGCCCTTGGTCAGCAAGGTGCCGGTCACTTCCTGCACCAGTTTCTGGTAGCCCATGCCGCCACCGACACCGGCGAGCGCCGCGGCGATCTGGGTGTCGAACAACGGCCGCGGCAACACACCACACGCGCACTTGAACGTGACCAGGTCTTCGCTGGCGCTATGCATCACCTTGACGATGTCGGTGGCGGTCAGCCACTCCTTGAGCGCCTCGTTCATGCCCGGGATCAGCGGGTCGATCAACAGGATCTCCTCGCCGATGGCCATCTGCACCAGCGCCAGTTGCGGCCAGTAGGTGCGTTCGCGAATGAATTCGGTATCCAGGCCGATGCGCGATGGACGCGCTGCCTGCAGGCGGTTGGTCAGCTCTGAGGGGTGGGTAATCCAATGGGGCACGTGATTTCCGTCGACAGCAAGGGTTTGCGCAGAACGCGCAGAATAGCCTAACGTCGCGATCGCCTGTCGTGCGGCAGAGCACTGGAAGGAGCAGGTGGTGGGCAACTGTGGCAAGCCGATCGTAGCGTGGGTATTGGTCGCGCTCAGCATGTGCGGCTGTTCGCGTGCTCCCGCACCGCCACCGGCACCCGCCGCCGCGCGCGCGCCGGCAGCGACTGCGCAGCCGGCCACGCCGAATGTGTTGATCGGCGGCGAAGAATCCGCCGAGACCGTTGCGCAATGGCAACCGCCGGCGGTGAATCTGGGCGATGAGCCGTTGGCGCAGGTGCGCAAACGCGCCGACCAGGCATTGCAGGAAGATCGCCTGTATCGCGATGCCAACGATGCGATCCCGCTGTATCTGGCGATCCAGCAGCGTGCCGGTGACAAGGATGCAGCCAGCCATCGCGGGCTGGAGCAGGCGCGCGGCCGGTTGCTCGAACGCGGCGCGGCCTTGGTCGAACAGACCGAGCGCCAGGACACGGCGTTGGAGCAGGCGCGCGAGGTGGCCTTCGTCGCGCTCGCCCTCGCGCCACAGGACCCCAAGGTGCGCGCACTGCAACGCCAGGTGGAAACTACACAGCGCGTGCTTGCGTTCAACCGCGCTGGCGAAGAGGACCTGCGCGGTGGACGGCTGGGCGAAGACGGCAATGGCGCGCTGGTGAATTTTCGCGATGCCGCGCAACTGGACCCCGACAACCCGCGTACCCGGCAGGGCTTGGCCGCAGTGGAAAGCGGACTGCTGGAGCGCGCCGAACGGGCGGCACAGGCAACCGACTTCATCGGTGCCCGCTACTGGCTGCAGATGGCTGGGCAGGTGCGCGATCGTGCGCCCGCCATTGCCGATGCGCGCGCGCGCGTGGAACGCATGCGCCGCGCGCAGATCGCCGCCTTGCACGATGCCGGTTTGCACGATCTGACCTCGCCGCGCGGGCTCAAGGCGGCCGGCGAAACACTTGCCGAAGTGCTGCGCATCGCCGACCCCGGCGACCCGGTGGCTGGCGATCTGCGTCGGCGCCTGGAGCTGGCCACGCACTACGGCAGCTTCCGTCCCGGACAGGTGTTCACCGACGGACTCAAAGTCGGTGGGCGCGGCCCGCAGATGCTCGTGGTGCCGCACGGTGCGTTCCAGATGGGTGCCGGCGATGCCGAACCGGGCGCATCCGACAACGAGCGCCCCGCCCATTACGTGCGCTTCGCACGCGGCTTTGCGTTGTCGATCACCGAGGTCACGGTCGCCGAGTTCCGCCAGTTCGTCGAAGCCACCGGTGCGCGCCCACGTGCCACCCGGCGCGGGCATTCGGTGGTGTACGACGAGCGCAGCGGCAACTTCATCCGCCGCAGCGGCGTGGATTGGCAGTCCGATTACAACGGCGCCCAGGCTGCGCCCAACAGCCCGGTGATGCACGTGAGCATTCGCGATGCCGAAGCGTATGCATCCTGGCTTTCGGAACAGACCGGCCGCCACTACCACGTGCCCAGCGAGGCCGAGTTCGAATATGCCGTGCGTGCCGGCACGACCGGCCGTTACCCGTGGGGCAATGCAGGCTCACCGCCGGCCGATGCCGGCAATTTCACCGGTGGCAACGACGTCTCGCGCAGCGGTCGGCACTGGAACAATGGGTTCGTCGGCTACGGCGACGGCTTCTGGGGCCCGGCGCCGGTCGGCAACTTTCGCGCCAACGCCTGGGGTTTGCACGACATGGGCGGCAACCTGAGCGAATGGGTGGCCGACTGCTGGCATGCCAGTTACCGCCGTGCGCCGGCAGATGGGGTTGCCTGGTACAACCCGGGCTGCCGGCAGCGCATGATCCGCGGCGGTAGCTGGGCCAATTCGCCGCAGCAGACGCGTGCGGCCTGGCGGCAGTCGCAGGATTCGGATACCACCAGTGCGCGTATCGGCTTCCGCGTGGCGCGCGGCATCTAGCGACTGCTGAGAGGGCGTGCGGCGCGGTGATCGTGGTCCCGCGTGACGGCCTCATCCGGCCTGCGATTGTAGTCGCCGGGGAGCGCTCTCGGGTCGAACGTGCGAACAGGGGATGGCGCTACCGAAGCATGTTCGCGCCGATAGAGTCCAGGCGTGGGCGGAAGCGAACGAGCTAGGCGCCTTTGCCGCACCAAGAGCGAACACCGCCGGAAGAACGCTGCACTCGCGCACGCGGTTTTTTTTGGTGCATGGAGTGCTTGCGGATGGCGGTTCGATTCCGTTTACCTCCACCAGCAATGCTCCTAGGAGGACCAAACCAAGGCCGGGAATTCTCGCTGATGGGCGTTCCCGGCCTTTTCATCGGCGTTGCCGCGGGGGAAATGCAGACTGCGTGCAGTGCCAGGCGAGCGCCCCAGGCAACGTGCGCGGATCGGCTGGCTTAACAGCAGCGAACAACGCGCGCATCACGGTGAAACCGGTCGTGTCTTGCTGTGGTCAAATTGCGACCGCTATCAAGGACTGCCGTGATGGGCATGGGGATTAAGATGTTTCGTTGGGTCATGGCGATCTTGCTGATCGGCGGCAGCGGCTATGCCGTGGCGCGGCATCTGCAGGACAGTAATACGGCCGGGCATTACGGTTCGGTGGAAGTCATCCGCCCGGAAGGCACGCCCAAGGCGATGGTGATCTTGCTGCCCGACAGCACAGATCCCCAGGACGGCCAGCGGCTGGCCGACACGCTCAGTAACGATGGCGCGCTGGTGGCAGTGGTCGATACCGCAAAGTATCGCGAACGTGTGCGTTCGCACCAAGCCGCCTGCAGCTCGCTGGCCGACGATGCCGAGCGACTGGGCAAGAAATTGTTGCGCGCCGAGCATGTCGATGCGTTCCTGCCGCCGGTGTTGGTCGGGCAGGGCGACGGCGCGGTGCTGGCGCGCCAGGCAGTGGCCTCGGCCGCGCCCGACGTGCTGGGTGGCGCGGTGGTCGCCGACGCCGGCAGCAAGGATCCAGGCCTGGCGTGCTCGCGCGACATGCCCAATGCCAGTCAGGGCTTTCTCGACGATCTGGCCGATAAATCCAGCCCGATGCAGATCGCCGCGGCCACACGCGGCCACTTCCTGGCTGCGCAGTCGCAAGGCCTGGGCGACCTACCGCTAGTAGAGCTGCACGCACCCGGCAGCGACCGTCTGGTGGTGATGCTGTCCGGCGATGGCGGCTGGCGCGAACTGGATAAAGGCATCGCCGCGCAGCTGCAGCGGCAGGGCGTGTCGGTGGTGGGCTGGAACAGCCTGCGCTACTTCTGGGGTAGCCGCACGCCGCAGCAGGTGGGCGCGGATCTGGACCGGGTGATCGCCAGCTATCGCCAGCGTTGGCATATTCAGCACGTCGCCCTGGTGGGCTATTCGTTCGGTGCCGATGTGTTGCCGTTTGCCTACCCGGAACTGTCGCCGCAGCAACGCGCCTCGGTGCAGTTCGTCAGCCTGCTCGGCCTTGGCCACCAGGCCGACTTCAAAGTGCGCGTCGGTGGCTGGCTGGGCTGGCATAACGATGCCGAGCGCGATGTGGAGCCGGCCATCCAGTCGCTGGACGTGCACCGTCTGCAATGCATCTACGGTGACGAAGAGAAAGACACGCTGTGCCCGGAACTGCGCGCACGCGGCGTGCAGGTGCTGGCACGCCCGGGTGGGCATCATTTCGACCACGATCCGGTGGTGCTGGCCGGGCTGCTGATGCAAGGCTGGCAGCACGCAGTGCAAACACCGATGGCGCAAACACCGAGCCGCTCATAACGCCGCCCGGAGCTCGCGACGCGCGGCATATCGGTCTCGCAAGCGTTCGATCGACACCCGGGAAATACCGCCGAGCACCTTTCAACAGGTGCAGGAGCTCGGCTCCTGGCATGAATGACCGCGGTGATTTAGCGAAACCCCCGAGCTCACTCGCCGGGGGTGAGGGAGTCAAAGATTCCCCGGCAGCGCGCCGACCCTGGCAGTGCCATGTGAAATTGAACTCTTCGAACGTTCATGTCACCGCCAAGCGCTGGCCGTATTGCCGGAAGCGTGTGGTCGTGCGTTGGTGGTTGTCAGCCTTCGTCCGATTCCACACGCACCTCGATACTGCCATCTGCCAGCTGTGCGCGGAGGCGTTCGCCTGCGACCACTTCGGCGGCGCTGCGTACCACGCTGCCATCGGCAGGGCGGGTCACGATGGCGTAGCCGCGCGCGACCGTCGCCAGCGGGCTGACCGCTTCCAGCGAGCGCGCAATGCCGCACAGTTGCAGCTGGTCGTGCTGCAGGCGCCGTTGCATCGCTGCTTGCGGATGCAATGCGCGCAAGCGTTGCTGCAAGCCGGCCAGATGGCGTTGCGGGTTGTGTGCCTGCAACTGCGCTTGCCCACGCTGCATGCGCACCTGCATGCGTTCGAGCACGTGCGCCATGCGCGCGCGCAGCTGGCGACCGGCGTCCTCCTGGCGGCGGTGCAGCAATTGCAGGCGCGCCTGCGGGCTGTGCGCACGCAGGCGCAACGCAAGCCGGTCGGCACGTTGCATCGCATTGCCCAGGGCGTGTTGCTGCAGTTGGGCCATACGCGCCTGTGCACGCCGTACGCGCGCGACCAGCTCGCGTTGATCGGGCACCAGTAATTCGGCCGCGACCGAGGGTGTGGGTGCGCGCACGTCGGCGACGAAATCGCTGAGGCTGAAGTCGGTTTCATGGCCGACTGCTGAGACTACCGGCGTCTGTGCGGCAGCAATCGCGCGCGCCAGGCGTTCGTCGTTGAACGCCCATAGATCTTCCAGCGAGCCGCCACCGCGGGTGATCAGGATGACGTCGTAGCGCCCGGATGCATCGGCGCGCTGCAGCAGCGAGGTGATCTGCGCGGCCGCGCTGTCGCCCTGCACCAGCGAGGGCAGCAGGTCCAGTTCCAGCAGCGGAAAGCGACGTGCCAGGACGCTGAGCACATCGCGCACCGCCGCGCCGCTGGGCGAGGTGATCACCGCGAGACGCTGCACATGCGCCGGCAGTGCCTGCTTGCGTTCGGCATCGAACAGGCCTTCGGCAGCAAGACGTGCGCGCAGTTCGTCGAAGGCGCCACGCAAGGCGCCTTCACCGGCTTCTTCCATGTGGTCGAGCACCAACTGATAGTCGCCGCGCGCTTCGTACAGGGTCAGGCGCCCACGCGCGAGCACGCGCAGGCCTTCGCGCGGCTGGAATTTCAGCCAGGTGCTCTTGGGCTTGAACATCGCGCAACGAATCTGCGCCCGTGCATCCTTCAGCGTGAAATACAGATGCCCCGACGATGGCCGCGTGACGCTGCTCAGTTCGGCTTCCACCCAGACCAACGGGAAGCTGCCTTCCAGCAGGTCGCGCGCCAGCGAATTGAGCTGGCTGGGAGTGAGGATCTGTTCGTTGCGGTCTGCCATCGCCGCATTATCCCGCAGCGAAGAAGATCGTGGGTGATCGGCTGAAGCAAGCCCATGCAATCGGTGGCTGCAACGATGGCCAGCGCGTGCCACGCAGGTATCGCAGACGCTTCATGCGTGCGGCGCGCTGACTAGAGGCCGGGTCAGAGGCCGTGTTGCGCCAGCGCCCAGCCAACGTGTTCGCGCACCAGCTCCGAGTCGTCGTGGCGGCGTGCTTCCAGTGCTGCGAGCACCTGCGGTGTGCCGGGCGCATTGCCCAGGCCGATGGCGATATTGCGCAGCCAGCGTTCGTGTCCGCTGCGGCGGATCGGGCTGCCCTCGGTGCGGTGCAGGAATTCGTCCTGGTCCCAAGCGAATAACTGCGGCAATGTCGCCACATCCAGGTCGTTGCGGGCGCGGAAATCGGCTTCGTCGGTGCGCTTGGCGAACTTGTTCCAGGGGCAGATCAGCTGGCAATCGTCGCAGCCGAAGATGCGGTTGCCGATCGGCTTGCGCATGTCTTCCGGAATGGCGCCGTCATGTTCGATGGTGAGGTACGCAATGCAACGGCGCGCATCCAAGCGGTACGGCGCGATGATGGCTTGGGTGGGACAGATATCGATGCAGCGCGTGCAGGTGCCGCAATGCGCGATGGCGGGCGTGTCGATCGGCAACGGAAGGTCGACATAGATCTCGCCGAGGAAAAACCACGAGCCGCCGTTGCGATCGATCAGGCAGGTGTGTTTGCCGATCCAGCCCAAGCCGGCATTGCGTGCCAACGCACGTTCAAGCACCGGAGCGGAATCGACGAACACGCGGAAGCCGAATGCGCCGATTTCGCCCTGGATGCGTTCGGCCAGCTTCTGCAACCGGTTGCGCATCAGCTTGTGGTAATCGCGCCCCAGTGCATAGCGCGCCACGTAGGCGCGGTTGCCGTCGTGCAAGGTGTTCCATGCCTCGGTGTCGTCCTTGCGGCCGTAATCCATGCCCACCGACAGCACCCGCAAGGTGCCCGGTACCAGCTCCTGCGGGCGCGAGCGTTTGTCGCCGTGCTGGGCCATCCAATGCATGGTGCCGTACAGCCCTTCTTCCAGCCAGCTGCGCAGATGCGCTTCGTCTTCGCCCAGCTCGATGCCGGTGATGCCACAGCGTTGAAAGCCTGCTTCGCGTGCAAGCACGCGAATGCGCGCGGCGGCATCGTGGGGGTCGGGGCGGGCGAGGGCAGCAGACATGGCGACAAGTATAGAATTCCCGGCATGTACGCACCGCTCGATCTTTACGACACCGCCGCCGCGCGCACGCTCGATGCGCAGGCCACCACGCTGCTCGGTGGCGACGGCTATATCCTGATGCAACGCGCCGGGCAGGCGGCGTGGCAGTGGTTGCTGGAACGCTGGCCGCGCGCGCGCCGCATCGTGGTGGTATGCGGCACCGGCAACAACGGTGGCGATGGCTATGTGCTGGCGCGCCTGGCCCAGCGTGCAGGGCGTCAGGTACGCGTGGTGCATCTGCCCGAGCACGGCCCCGGTTCGGACCTGGCGCAGCGTGCCTGCACCGACTACCTGGCGGTCGGTGGCGCGATTGAATTGTTTCCCTATCCGCTGGCGCAGGCCGATGTGATCGTCGATGCGCTGTTCGGCATCGGCCTGAATCGCGTGCCTGACGAGGCGACCGCCGCTTTGATCGACGCCATCAATGCGGCCGGCGTGCCGGTGTTCGCGCTGGATGTTCCCAGCGGCATCGATGCCGACCACGGGGTGGCCTTCGGTGCGGCGGTACGCGCTGCGCTGACCTTGCAGTTCATCGTGCCGCATCTTGGGCTCTACACCGGTGACGCGCTGGAACACGCTGGCGAGCGCGCCGTCGCGTCGCTGGAAGTGCCGGCGTCGGCATTCGATGGACTGGCGCCAGCCGCGCATAGTTGGAATCGCGATGCACTGGCGGCGCAGTTGCGTCCGCGTCGCCGCAACACGCACAAAGGCGAATCCGGGCGGGTGCTGTGCGTGGGCGGCAATCTCGGCAGCGGTGGCGCCATCCTGCTGACCGCCGAAGCGGCGTTGCGCAGCGGCGCCGGCTTGGTGCAGGTCGCGACGCGTGCCGAGCATGTGACTGCGTTGCTGGCGCGCTGCCCTGAAGCGATGGTGCGCGCCGTGCAGGCCGATGACGACATCCGCGCACTGGCGGAGGCCGCCGATGCAGTCGCACTCGGCCCCGGGCTAGGGCAGGACGCCTGGGCGCAGGCGTTGTGGCGTGCAGCGGTGGGCGCCGACACGGCGACGGTGATCGACGCCGATGGCCTGAATCTGCTGGCTGGCAACGCTGTACCGATGCGCGGTCCGCGCATCTTGACCCCGCACCCGGGCGAAGCCGGTCGTTTACTGGGGCTTTCGACCGGGCAGATTCAGCGCGATCGCCCGGCCGCTGCCGCCGCACTGGCAAAACGCTACGACGCAGTGGTGGTGCTCAAGGGCGCCGGTACCGTGGTCGCTGCGCCAGATGCGGTGCCGCGCATCATCGATGCCGGCAATCCAGGCATGGCGGTCGGCGGGATGGGCGATCTATTGACCGGCGTCATCGCGGCATTGCTGGGCCAGGGCTGGTCGCCATTCGACGCTGCCAGCCTTGGCGCCTTGCTGCATGCCTGCGCCGGCGATGCGGCTGCGCGCGCGGGCGAGCGTGGCCTGCTGCCCACCGACCTGCTTCCCGAGCTGCGCCGCCTCGCCAACGCTGGAGCCATTGGATGAGCGACCTTAACGGACACCTGCACGACGCGCAGGCCACCGAAATCCTGGGCCAGGCCCTGGCTGCGGCGCGGCCCGCCAGCGCGGTGGTGCAGTTGCATGGCGACCTGGGTGCGGGCAAGTCCACGCTCGCACGCGCGCTGCTGCGCGCACTCGGCGTCACCGGGCCGATTCGCAGCCCGACATACACCTTGGTCGAACGCTATCCGCTGAGCAGCGGCGATGAAGCCTGGCATCTGGATCTGTATCGCATCGGCCATGCCGGAGAGCTGGCCTTCCTCGGGCTAGACGAAGGCAGTGCGAGCCTGTGGTTGGTGGAATGGCCGGAGCGCGGTGCCGGGGTTCTGCCGCCGGTCGATCTGGATGTGGAACTGGCCGTTGCCGGCGAAGGTCGCAGCGTTCGGTTGCTCGGCCGCAGCGCGACCGGGCACGGCTGGCTGGAGCACCTGTCGCAGCAGCCCCAGTTGCGGGCTCTTTTTGCCGCCTCACGAGAAGAATGAACGCCAGGTTACGGATTATTAAGGGAAATTACCTTGCAATTCACGCAGTTGGATGATTGAATCCAGCGCCATGACACCGGGGATCCGCCACCTCTGTATTTCCGCCCTGACCGCCAGCCTGAGTCTGGCGGTTTTTGCTGCGTGGGCCGGCGAAATCAAGGCAGTGGGCGTGAGTGCCGGCGCAACCGGCACGCGTGCGGAAATCCAACTGGCCGGCAGCGGCGGCTTCAAGACCTTGTCGCTGGCGAACCCGAATCGCCTGGTCGTCGATTTTCCCGATTCCTCCGGTGTGCGCGGCCTCAAACTGCCGCCTGCTGCCGGATTGGTGACCTCGGTGCGCACCGGCCAGCCGGTGCCAGGAACGTTCCGCGTGGTGTTCGAACTGGCAACGCCGGTAACCCCGCTGAAGCCGCAGATGCAGACGATGGGCAGTGCGTCGACGTTGGTGATCGAATGGCCGGGCGATCCGGCCCCGTCAGCGACATCTACGGTTGCCGCAGCCACCGCGCCACCGGCTGCCCCGGCACCGCGTCCGCTCGATGCACAGACCGAGGCCGCACGCGCCACCGCTGCGTTGGCCGCGTCTGCGCAACGGGCCTCCTCCATGCCACCACCACAGCCAACGACTCCGCCGCCTGCGCCATACGTGCCGGCATCGGCGATGCCGACTGTTACGCAGGCTCCGGTGCCGACCACCGTTGCCACCGGTGTACCGACGCCGCGGCCTGGCACCATCATCAATCATGCAGCGCCGACCGGCGTCGCCGGCGACACGCCCAGCCGTTCCACCACGACCACGACCAATAGAGCGGTAGCGGGCAGTAGCGCGTCTGCAGCTGCCATCTTGAACGGCGGAAGTGCGCCGACGGGTGCGCTGTCCGGTGGTACCGCAGCAGTCAGCTCGACTCGTGCGGCAAGTGCGGTGGCTGAGGCGAACGACGACGACCTTCCACCGCGTCCGGTGCTGCCCAGCGAAGCGTCGCGGGTCAAGATGGCACCGGGCATGCGTCCGTTGATCGTGGCGATCGATCCGGGCCACGGCGGCCAGGATCCGGGCGCCATGGGGCCCACCGGCAAGCGCGAGAAGGATGTCACCCTGGCCGTGGGCCGTGAACTCGCACGCCAGATCAACGCCACGCCGGGCATGAAGGCCTTCCTGACCCGCGATACCGATGTCTTCATCCCGCTGCCGATGCGCGCGCAAAAAGCCCGCGCCGCCAAGGCCGACATCTTTATCTCCATCCACGCCGACGCCGCCGAAAACCGCAGCGCAACCGGCTCCTCGGTGTACGTGTTGTCGACCAAGGGTGCATCGTCGCAACGTGCGCGCTGGCTGGCCGACAAGGAAAACGCCGCCGATCTGGTCGGTGGCGTGCGCTTGCAACAGACCGAAAGCACACTGGCCAACGTCTTGCTGGATCTGGCCCAGAGCGGGCACATGAAAGCCTCCGAAGACGCCGCCGGCCATGTGCTGGGTGGGCTGAAGCGTATCGGCAACAATCACAAGCCGCAGCTGGAACGGGCTAATTTTGCGGTGCTGCGGACGTCCGACATGCCGGCAATGCTGGTGGAAACGGCCTTTATCTCCAATCCGGATGAAGAGCGTCGCCTGATCGACCCGGCCTACCAGCGCAGGATCGCCGCAGCCGTCTTGGACGGCATCGATACCTTCTTTACCCGCCAGCCCCCGCCGGGCACATTGTTCGCCGCGCGTGCGCAGGCCGAGGCCGATGCAGTCGGCACCGTGGCCGGCGGCAGCCGCTGACCCGCTCGGCTATCATCGCGTCCTGATTCCCGAGAGGTCGGCGCCTGTGCGCCGCCGGGTTGCCGTGCCGAGGTCTGTCTTGTCCGTGTCACCCCCGCTGTTCTGCATGCCGCGCGTCCTGCGCCGGAGTGCGCGCTGATGGCGATCCGTCAGTTGCCCGAGATCCTGATCAACCAGATCGCTGCCGGCGAGGTCGTCGAACGGCCCGCATCGGTGGTCAAGGAACTGGTCGAAAATGCGCTCGATGCCGGCGCCACGCGCGTGGATATCGAACTCGAAGAAGGTGGCGTGCGGCTGATCCGCATCCGCGACAATGGCGGCGGCATCACCCCGGACGAGCTGCCGCTGGCGGTGTCGCGGCATGCCACCAGCAAGATCGCCTCGCTGGACGATCTGGAAACCGTCGCCACGCTGGGATTCCGCGGCGAAGCGTTGCCTTCGATCGCCTCGGTCAGCCGTTTCACCCTGACCTCGCGCCGGCACGATGCCGAACACGGCTCCGCATTGGAAATCGATGGCGGCCGCCTGGGCGAGGTGGTGCCGCGTGCGCATGCGCCGGGCACCACGGTCGAAGTGCGCGAGCTGTTCTTCAACGTACCGGCGCGGCGCAAGTTCCTGCGTGCCGAACGCACCGAACTCGGCCATATCGAAGAGTGGCTGCGTTCGTTGGCGCTGGCGCGGCCGGATGTGGAATTGCGCGTCTCGCACAACGGCAAGCCGTCGCGTCGCTACAAGCCAGGTGATCTGTATTCGGATGCGCGGCTGGGCGAAACCCTGGGCGAAGATTTCGCACGCCAGGCCTTGCGCGTCGACCACAGCGGCGCCGGTCTGCGCTTGCATGGCTGGATCGCGCAGCCGCATTACTCACGTGCCAGCACCGACCAGCAATACCTCTACGTCAACGGCCGTTCGGTACGCGACCGCAGTGTGGCGCACGCGGTGAAGATGGCCTACGGCGATGTGCTGTTCCATGGCCGTCAGCCGGCCTATGTGCTGTTTCTGGAGCTGGACCCGGCACGCGTGGACGTCAACGTGCATCCGGCCAAACACGAGGTGCGTTTCCGCGAAGCGCGGCTGATCCACGATTTCGTCTATCGCACCTTGCAGGATGCATTAGCCCACACCCGCGCCGGCGCGACCCCCAATAGCATCGGCAGCGATGGCGTGGGCGATACGGGTGCGACCTCTGGCGGAATGGGCAGCCTCGCTGGCGGAGGCATTCCCAGCCATGGCAGCGCATCCGGTGTCAGCAATCGCGCGTACAGCTACGCCAGCTGGACGCCTTCGCAGACGCCATTGGGCCTGCGCGTGGACGAAGCGCGCGCCGCCTACAGCGCGCTGTATGCGCCGCCGCCGAGTAACGCACAGCCATCGGCGGGGATGCCGGCCATGGCCGGCACCGGATTGCCGGCAACCGCAGAAGACAGCGGCGTGCCGCCGCTCGGGTATGCCCTCGCACAGTTGCACGGTATCTACATCCTGGCCGAAAACGCCGAGGGTTTGATCGTGGTCGATATGCACGCGGCGCACGAGCGCATCGGCTATGAGCGGCTCAAAAATGCGCACGACAGCATCGGCCTGCACGCACAGCCCTTGCTGGTGCCGATGACGCTGGCGGTCGGCGAGCGCGAAGCCGACACCGCCGAGCGCGAGGCCGACACGCTGGCCACGCTCGGTTTCGAGATCACTCGCGCCGGCCCGCAATCGCTGCACGTGCGCAGCATTCCCGCGCTGTTGGCCAATGCCGAACCGGAGGCGTTGCTGCGCGACGTGCTGGGCGATCTGCGCGAGCATGGTCAAAGCCGCCGCATCGCCAGCGCACGCGACGAACTCCTCTCCACCATGGCCTGTCACGGCGCGGTGCGTGCGAATCGCCGCCTGACCGTGCCGGAAATGAACGCCTTGCTGCGCGACATGGAAACCACCGAGCGCTCGGGGCAATGCAATCATGGCCGACCGACCTGGGCGCGGTTTACGCTGAGCGATATCGATCGTTGGTTTCTCAGGGGACGTTGATGGCAGTGCACAGGGGAAAGCGCTGGCTGCTCGGCATGCTGGTGGTGGCAGTGTTGGTCGGGTGCGGGCGCGATGCACCACCGCCGGCCGCGCCGGTGGCACACGACAAGGCATTTCTGGCCGACACCGCCGCTTGGCGGCAAGCGCGCCTGAAAGAACTGAGCGCGCCCGACGGCTGGACCAGCCTGGTCGGCCTGCACTGGCTGTCGCTGAAGGCGCATTACATCGGCAGCAGTGCCGACAGCGGCATCAAACTGGCGGTGGGCCCGCCGAAGATGGGTATGGTGGCCACGGAGAACAACGCGGTCTGGTTCGTGCCCGAGCGTGGCGCGGCGCTGACCCTCGACGGCAAGCCGCTGACCGGCAGGATCCGCTTCCAGTCCGACCGCGATCCGCAGCCCACCCTCATCCATTTCGACGACGGCAAGGGTGTGCTCAGCCTGATCCATCGCGGCGACCGTTATGCGCTGCGCGTCAAGCATGCCGACGCGACGTCGCGCACGCACTTCGCGGGTCTGGATTACTGGCCGGTGGATCCCTCCTGGCGTATCGCCGCGCGCTATGTGCCCAATCCTGTCGACAAGACCATTCCGATCGTGGATATCGTCGGTATCAGCAGCGAGCAGCCGAACACGGGCGCGATCGCGTTCGAACGCGACGGCAAGACCTATCGATTGGAAACCATCGGCGAGCCGGGGCGGCCGATGTTCGTGGTATTCGCCGACCGCACCAGCGGCCACGGCAGCTATCCGGCCGGACGCTTTCTGGATCTGGACGTGCCCGACGCCTCCGGGCACGTGGTGGTCGATTTCAATCTCGCCTACAACCCGCCCTGTGCGTTCACCCCGTTTGCCACCTGCCCATTGCCGCCGCCGGAAAACCGCATCGACCTGGCGGTGTCGGCGGGCGAGAAATCCTACAAGGCGCCGCACTGACATGCGTGAGACTGACATGCGCGGAGGAACGCGATGAAAAAGCAACCGGCTACCTCGACGCGTCAACGTATCGCCGCCTGGTGCAGCGGCGCGCTGCTCGGCCTGACCTTGTGGAGCGGGGCGCTCGTGCCAGTGCTGGCGCGCGGTGCCAGCGATGCACCGGCCGGCCCGCCGGTGCCGCTGTTGTGGAAGGTCGATGGCAAGGGCGGCACGCTGTATCTGCTGGGCTCGTTCCATGTGCTCAAGCCCAGCGACTACCCGTTGTCGCCGGATGTGATGCAGGCCTTCGCCAAGGCCGACCGTTTGCTGTTCGAGTTGCCACCTGACGATGCGCAATCGCCTGAGCTGGCCAGCCGCATGTTGCAGGCCGCGCGGCGCACCGATGGGCACACGCTGCAGGCCACCCTGGATGCGAAGACCTGGCAGGCACTGAGTGCCTATGCGCGCAAGTACGGCATGTCGCTGGACAGCCTGCAGCCGCTCAAACCCTGGTTCGTGGCGCTGACGATCAGCCTGGCCGAGATGACCCGGCAAGGTATGGACCCGAACGCCGGGCTGGACCATTACCTGATGGAACAGGCGCAGACGCGCGGCAAGCCGGCCGACGGCTTGGAGCGCGCCGCCGAACAGATCGCTTTACTCGATGGCATGTCGCCGACCGAGCAGCATCAGTTGCTGGAAGAGTCCCTGGACGAGGCCGATGCCACCGACCAACTACGCCACTTGCATGCGGCCTGGCGCAACGGCGATGTGCATACGCTCTCTACGCAGATGGCCGAAGACATGCGCCGCCACTATCCGGCGCTGTATCAGGACATCAACGTCGAGCGCAATGCGCGTTGGGTGCCGCGTCTGGAACAGCGGCTCGGCAAGGGCGGTGGAACCACGCTGGTGGTGGTCGGTGCGCTGCACTTGCTGGGGAACGACGGGGTCGTGGAGCGTCTGCGCGCACGCGGCTACCACGTGGAGCGGATCTGCACGGCCTGCGCAACGCAGGCCGGCCGCTGATGGGCTGCGCCTAGGAGCGTGATGCTCCTGGCGCAGCGTTCGACTCAGCCTCGATTGCGTGGCTTGCCGGTTGTACCGTGAGTATTGCCGGCTGAGCCGTGCGTGCCGGTCCCCATCGGGCCGCTGCCCATGCTGCCGGCGCCCGGCGGAGTCGGCGGCGTGCCAGGGCCGCCCGGACGACCGAAGCCGGCGCCGAAGTTGCGCTGGAACTCCTGCCACAACTCCAGGTTGCGCTCGGTCAGCTGGTTCATCATTGCCCACGGGGTCTGCCCGAGCAGGTTGCCCATCTGCTGGCGGAACTGCTGCTGCTGGTCCAGGAAGACCTGCATGCTGCGCTCCAGGTAGTTGCCCATGAAGCCCTGCAGCGAGTCGCCATAGAAGCGGATGATCTGGCTCAGCAACTGGGTGGAGAGCATCGGCTCGCCGTCCTGTTCGCGGTCGGCGATGATTTGCAGCAGTACCGCTCGGCTGAGATCTTCGCCGCTCTTGGCGTCGCGCACTTCGAATTCTTCGCCATCGATGATCAGTTGGCGCACATCTTCGATGGTGATGTAGCTAGAGATTTCCGTGTCGTAGAGACGGCGATTGGGATACTTCTTGATGATGCGAAGTCCGGCCATGGAACGTTCACCCGCACTGATAGTGCGCGCAGGATGGCGCACCGCAGCAGTGCTTGCAACAGCCAAATAGCCTTATTTGCTTAAGCGGACACACTAAAAATGTTGCGCAGCATGATTTTTGCCGTGAATCCATGCTGCGCCGCAAAGTTGCAGCAAACCTTACCAGCCCATGTGATGGCCGCCGTTGATGTCCAGATTGGAGCCGGTGATCCATGCAGCCTCTTCCGCGACCAGGAACGCCACCGCGTAGGCGATCTCCTCCGGGCGGCCCAGGCGCCCGGTGGGGATCTCGGCCACGATCTTGGCGCGCACTTCCTCCGGGACTGCCATCACCATGTCGGTGGCCACATAACCGGGCGAGACCGTGTTGACGGTGACCCCGAACGCGGCGTTTTCGCGCGCCAACGAAATGGTGAAACCGTGCATGCCGGCCTTGGCAGCGGCGTAATTGGCCTGGCCGTACTGGCCCTTGAGCCCGTTGATGGAGCTGATCTGGATCACCCGGCCCCAGCCGCGCTTGCGCATGCCCTCGATCACCGGACGGGTGACGTTGAACACCGAATTGAGGTTGGTGTTGATGACGTCGTGCCACTGTTCGGCGGTCATGCGGTGGAAGGTGGTGTCGCGGGTGATGCCGGCGTTGTTGACCAGCACCTCGATCGGCCCCAGCGCCGCTTCGACGTCTTCCACCAAGGCGCGCGCATGCTCGGATGAGGCTACATCGCCGCGAAACAACGCGAAATCATAGCCCTGTGCCTGCATGCGCTGCTGCCAGTCGCGTGCCTTTTCTTCATTGCGGAAATTGCTGGCGACCCGGTGGCCCTGGTCAGCCAGGCGCTTGCAGATGGCGGTACCGATGCCGCCGGTGCCGCCGGTGACCAATGCGACGCGAGATGTCATGACGACTCCAATCAAAACAAGTGAGGCTGAGGGCGATCCGGGCGCGTGGCGACGCTGCCGCGCCCGGTCACCGGTGCTGGGGCGCAATTCTAGTCACGCTGGAGCCCGGATGCGCGCCTATCGAAGTCCAGCGAGCCTCGGCGCGGCAGCCGGTGTGGCGAAAAATGCTGCACGGCATGCTGCAGCAGCGTCTCCACCGCGGCATGCCGTGGCAGCGCGGCCGGCCGTTGGCCTAGCGCGGCCCAGGCGGCGTGCAGGGCCGGCAGTGGATCGGTATCGTCCAGCGGCGGTGCATCGTGCGATTTGGACAGTTTGCGGCCGTCGCCATCCAGTATCAGCGGCAGGTGCAGGTAGCGTGGCTGCGGCAGGCCCAGTGCGCGCTGCAGCAGGATTTGGCGCGGGGTGGAGTCGAGCAGGTCGGCGCCGCGCACCACGTCGGTCACGCCCTGCGCTGCATCGTCCACCACCACCGCCAGTTGGTAAGCCCAATAGCCATCGGCGCGGCGCAGCACCACATCGCCCACATCGGCGTAGACATCCTGCAGCACCCGGCCTTGTAGCGCGTCGTCGAAGCCGACCGCCGGTTGCGGCGGTACCCGTAGGCGCACCGCACGGCGCTTGCCCAACGGTGCGATGCAGCCGTGGTGGACGCCGCCCATGCCAGCCAGGTGGGCGCGGCTGCAACTGCACTCGAATGCGTGGCCGGTTTCCAGCAGGTGGGTGATGGCGGCGGTGTAGGTCGCATCGCGCTCGGACTGCCGGATTACCGGCATGTCCGAGTGCAGCCCGAACGCGGCCAGCGTACGCAGCTGCCGTTCGGAGGCGCCAGGTTCGGCACGCGGCGGGTCGATGTCTTCGATGCGTACGCACCAGTGTCCACCGGCGTGCCGTGCCAGCAGCCAGCTGCCGAACGCAGCCAGCAGGGAGCCGAAGTGCAGGGGGCCGGTAGGCGAGGGCGCGAAGCGCCCGAGATAGGAGGGCGATGGCATGGGCTGCTGAATCGTCGGTCAGGTGCTCGCTTGATTTCAAGCCGCGGCACCCGCAAATCCGCAACAGTTCACCCCGCATCCGTGGAGCCATCGCGCCATGTTCAACCGCATTTTCCTGTTCCTGCTGACCAACCTTGCGGTCCTGATGCTTGCCGGCATCGTGATGTCGGTGCTGGGCGTCAATCCTGCGCAAATGAGTGGTTTGTTGGTGATGGCCGCCATTTTCGGCTTCGGCGGCTCGTTCATCTCCCTGCTGCTGTCCAAGTTCATGGCCAAGCGCAGCACCGGTGCGCAGGTCATTACCGAGCCGCGCACGCCCATCGAGCGCTGGTTGCTGGAGACCGTGCGCCGTCAGGCCCAGGCCGCCGGCATCGGCATGCCGGAAGTGGCGGTGTACGACGGCCCGGAGATCAATGCGTTCGCGACCGGCGCCAACCGCAACAACGCCTTGGTTGCGGTGTCCACCGGCTTGCTGCAGAACATGGACCAGGATGAGGCCGAGGCGGTGCTTGGCCACGAGATCGCCCACGTCGCCAACGGCGATATGGTCACCATGGCGCTGTTGCAAGGCGTGCTCAATACCTTCGTGATCGTGCTCGCACGCGTGGTCGGCGGCATCATCGACAGCGCCGTGTCGGGTAACCGCGAAGGCGGGCGTGGCTTTGCGTACTACATCATCGTGTTCGCATTGGAGATGGTGTTCGGCATGTTCGCGACCATGATCGCCATGTGGTTCTCGCGGCACCGCGAATTCCGCGCCGATGCCGGCGGCGCGCAGCTGGCCGGCCGCAGCAAGATGATCGCTGCGCTGGAGCGTCTGTCGCTCAACCATGGCCAGAACACCTTGCCTTCGCAGGTGCAGGCGTTCGGCATCTCCGGCGGGGTGGGTGAGGGGCTACGCCGCCTGTTTCTGAGCCATCCGCCGCTGACCGAGCGTATCGCGGCGCTGCGTGCCGCCAACGGCACTACCATGTAAGTTGCCGAGGCTGTCGCTGCCTGCCAGCCAACAAAAAACCCGCGAGATGCGGGTTTTTTGTTGGCGCGCGATGTGGTGGAACGAGCGGGGTGGTGCCGGTTTTCAGCCGAATTCGTAATTCATCAACGGCCCCGTCGGCGCAACGAAATCACCTTGCACGTAGTCCACGCCGGCACTGAAAAAGCTGCTCATCGATTGCGCATCGGCGACGAATTCGGCCACCGTCAGGATGCCCGCCGGCTGCGCGCGCGAGGTGATCTCGCGAATCTTATCCTGGCTTTCCCGGGCCGAGGCGATGTCGCCGGTGATGCCGCGATCCAGTTTGAGGAAGGCGGGCTGGAAATGCGCCAGCAACTGGAACGAATCCAGACCCGAGCCGAACTGTTCCAGCCCAACCTTGCAGCCCATCGCCGACACCGATGCCAGGAACTGCTGCGCGTTGCGCAGATGCGTGAATACTTTCGATTCCGGCGTCTGCAGCCACAGCCGCTCACCGGGCACGCCGTAGACCGCCAATTGTTCACGGATGGTGTCGATCATCTGCGGGTCGGAGAACGAGTTCGGCCCGATGCGTACCAGCAGGTGCGTCTTGTGCCCGGCACGCTGGCGTTCGCCCAGATGCCGGATCGCGCGCGCCACCACCCAACGGTCGATCTCGGTGATCAGATCGTGTTCTTCGGCAATGGCCATGAAGGCGTTCGGCGACATCATTTCGCCATTGCGCTCCAGACGCAGGGAGGCCTGGTACAACTCCAGCGGATCGCCCTGCAGATTGAGCGCTGGCTGGTAATACAGCACAAAGCCATCGCCGACCAGGGCCTGGCGCAATTGCTCGACCCAGCGTTCGATCCGTTCTTCTTCCGCCCGGTCGGATGCGGCCGGGTCGTAGATGCTGATCGCATTTCCACCGAGCTCGGCGGTGGTACGTACCGCTTCAGTACCGCGATTGAGCACCTGACCGATGCTGGCAATCTTTTCGCCGATCTGTACGCCGCCGATGCTGACCGTCACCGTGGCAGAGCGCGTGCCGACGCTGAAGACATGCTGCGCGAACGCGTCGCGCACGATTTCCGCCAGTGCGTGCGTGCGCGCGTAATTGCCGTTCATCAGCAGCGCGAAACTGTGTTCGCCGAAGCGTGCGGCCACCACACTGTCGTCGAGCACGCTGGCCACGTGCGCGGCGAGCGCGGCAATCAGCGCATCGGCCGAATCCAGACCGAATTCCGGCAGGATGCGTGCGTAGTGATCCGGCTCGATCAGCAGGAAACCGGACTGGCCTTCGCTACGGCCAGCCTGCGCCACTGCCTGTTCCAGCGCCACCATGAAGGTGGGACGATTGAGCAGGCCGGTGACCTGGTCGCGCTGGCGCAGGTCCTCGACCTCGCGCGCCAGTTCCGGATCGAATTCCTCGCGACGCCGGAACACCACCTGAATGCACGGCTCGCCTTCGTAGGTGGCGGTGGCAAATTCCATCGTGGCCGGGAAGGTGTCGCCTTCCAGCCGACGCGCGTCGACCTTGTATTGCGCGGGCGGCGGCTCGCCCTTGGACATTGCCTTGAGCAGCTGTTTGAAATCGTCGACGTATTGCGCGGCGATCAGGTCCAGCAGCGAGATACCTTCGACATCATCGAACGACTCGAAGCCGAACATTTCCAGATAGGCGTCATTGGCGCGGATGTGCATGCCTTCATGCACGTAGGCGATCGGGTCGCGCGATGAGGCGATGAGTGCGTCGCAGCGGCGCTCGGTCTCGCGCATCTGCGCTTCGATACGGCGCAACCCGCGGCGTGCCTGCAGGTCGTCCCACTCCGAGCGCACCAGCGCGAGCAAATGTTCGGGGCGGTGACGCAATGCGATGGCACGCACGCCGTGCGAAGCGGCCTCGACCAGCGCATTCTCTTCGATCCGCTCGGCCAGCAAGATCATCGGAATGTCCTTGCCGCTGCCGGCGACTTGCGTCTGCAAGGCGCTCATGGGTATTTGTTGCGCCTGACCCAGGATGGCCAGATCGATCTGGCCCGACAGCATGCCGGCCAGCTCTTCCTGGTTTTGCGGCCGCGAAGGACGCACTGCAATCCCGCCGTTGCGCAGCGCGGTGACGATGGTCTCGGCACTCTCCACGCTGTCGTCGACGATCATCAGGCGGAGGGTGAGATCTTTGCCTTTTTGCATGCGAGTCTCCCTGGAGACGGGCTTTAATACACGAAGGGGGTTTGGCACGTCCACGTGTGTGGAGCATGCCGCATGGAGTGTGAGACGTGGGGCAAAATTTACGGGTGGGAGATGCCTTGCCTGTACGCACGCATGGCTTAAGTCGCTAGCCACCAGCGTCGTCTCGCCATCGGCGTTACGCCACGCTTCCTGCTGCATGGCCGGATGCCCACGCCCACTGGAAGTTGTAACCGCCCAGCCAGCCGGTGACATCCAGTACCTCGCCGACAAAATACAGGCCTGCCACCAGGCGCGACTCCATGCTCGCACTGGAGACCTGGTTGGTATCGACCCCGCCCAAGGTGACTTCAGCAGTCCGGTAGCCCTCGGTGCCGCTGGCGATCAACGGAAAGCTTCCGAGCAGCTCGGCAGCAGCGAGCAGCTGCGGCGGATCCAGCTGACGCACCGGCTTGTCTGGCAGCCACACCTCGCACAGGCGTTGCGCAAATCGCTTCGGCAGCACCTCGGCCAGCACGTTGCGCAGCTCGGTGGCGCCGCGTTGCTGCTTTTGTTCGCGCAGCCACGCCGCTGCATCGTGACCAGGTAACAGGTCCAGCCGTAGGTCGTCGCCCGGCTGCCAGTACGAGGAAATCTGCAGGATCGCCGGGCCGCTGACGCCGCGGTGGGTGAGCAGCATGAAATTGCGGAAGCTGACCCCGTTGCAGTGCGCTTCGACTGGCAATGCCAGCCCGGACAATTCCTGCAGACGCTCCTGATGCTTGCCGCTCAGGGTCAGCGGTACCAGCCCCGCACGCGTCGGCAGCAGCGTATGGCCGAATTGCTGGGCCAGCGCATAGCCGAAGCCGCTGGCGCCCATGCTCGGTATCGACAGCCCGCCGGTTGCCACGATCAAGGACTGCGCCTGTACGTGTCCCTGGCTGGTCCGGACCTCGAACCCATCGCTGCTACGCTGGACCGACAGCACCTCGCACTGGGTGCGGATCTGCACGCCTGCCGCGTCGCATTCGTCCAGCAACATGCGCACGATCTGCTTGGACGAGACGTCGCAGAACAACTGGCCCAGTTCTTTCTCGTGATAGGCGATGGCATGCCGTTCGACCAGTTCCACGAAATCCACCGGGCTGTAGCGCGCCAGCGCGGATTTGCAGAAATGCCGATTGGCCGAAATGAAATTGCCAGGCGTGGTGCCGGTATTGGTGAAATTGCAGCGTCCGCCGCCGGACATCAGGATCTTCTTGCCCACCTTGTTGGCATTGTCGATCACCAGCACCTGGCGGCCGCGCCGCCCGGCAGTGAAGGCGCTCATCAGCCCGGCGGCGCCGGCACCGATGACCAGCACTTCGCAACGCATGCTCATTCGGCAGGGGCTTGCCGCACCATCGGGGTCAGGGTGACGCTGCCGTGGTCGGCCAGCATCTGCACTTCGCCGTCCTGAATGATCACGTCAAAGCGCATGCCGCGCTGGATGAGTGCGCCGAGCGCTTCGGTAGCCTGCGAGTCGAGTTCGATCACGCGCAGGTTGCGGTGCCGACCCATGGCGTTTGCGTGCTTCTTCCACCAGGTTTCGGTGGCCTGGCCGCCGTAGCCGATCACCACCGCTTCTCGCGAGCGATTGCAGGCCTTGCGCACACGGCTCTCGTCGGGCTGGCCGAGGTCGATCCACAGATCCGGATCGCCGGTGTAATCGCGGCGCCATAGGTCGGGCTCGTCTTCGTTGCTGAGGCCGCGGCCGAATTCCAGACGGTCGTCGGCGAACAGCGCAAACGCCAGCAGACGCACCATCAGGCGCTCGTCGGTCTCAGAAGGGTGCTGGGCCAGGGTCAGCGAATGGTTGGCGTAATAGCCGCGGTCCATGTCGCTGATCTGGAGTTCCGCCCTGCGGACGGTGGCGGTGAGGGCCATCAGGATGCCGGTTGCAAAGGGCGCTCATGATACGCGCCCGCTTCAGCTGCGGCGCGTTACCTCGGTGCGTGCGGTTGCGCGGCCAGCCAGCGGTCCAGCTGGGCGGCGAAGGCCTGGCGATCGCGTGCATGTAATGCCGGCGGCCCGCCGGTCGCGATGCCGGCGCCGCGCAGCTCCTCCATGAAACCGCGCACCGACAGGCGCTCCTTGATGGTGTTGTCGGTGAACGCCTCGCCGCGCAGTCCGATCGCTGTGGCGCCGGCGTCCAGTGCGCGCGCAGCCAGCGGGATGTCCTGAGTCACCACCAGGTCGCCTGCGGTCACTCGTTCGGCGATCGCATCGTCGGCTGCGTCCGGGCCGCATGGCACCTGCCATGCGCGCACATGCGGCAGGCTGGGCGTGCTGAGAGAGTGGTTGGCGACCAGGGTCACGGCGATGCCTGTGCGCGCGGCGGCGCGGAACAGGATGTCGCGGATCGCCGCGGGGCAGGCGTCGGCATCGACCCAGATCTGCGCTGGTGTGGGGGCTTGAAGCGTATTCATGGGGCGATTGTGGATCGGGACGGGCCTGACAGACAGTCGGATTTGGCCCGACTGCAAAAGATTTGACGCAAGGTGTCGCTTTTTGCCGAAAACACGAGTACTGTGCACGCACTGTGTTTGCAAGGGTCACCGTGAATCGTGGCCTGGTGCAGCCGGATCGTTACAGATCTCGCTTCATCGTTCCGCTTTACCAACGCCTGCAACTCAGTCTCAGTTCCGGCTTTTCGGACGCTGCGATTTATCAATCTATAGTTCAGGAGTTAGTAAAATGTCAGATGCATCACGTCAGAGCGGTACCGTGAAGTGGTTCAACGATGCCAAGGGCTTCGGCTTCATCACCCCGGAAAGCGGCCCGGACCTGTTCGTGCACTTCCGTGCCATCCAGGGCACCGGCTTCAAGTCGCTGCAGGAAGGCCAGAAGGTCACCTTCGTCGCCGTGCAGGGCCAGAAGGGCATGCAGGCTGACCAGGTGCAGGCGGTCTAATCCGTCTGCAACCCTAGGGTTGCCAAAAACGCCGGTCGCGCAAGCGCCCGGCGTTTTTTATTGCCTGCAAGAAAAGTGGGGCAGCGTTGGTCAAGCGTCCGCCAGGCGCTACGTGCGCACAGCGACGACGTGTGGATCGGTAGGATGTGCACTTTCCGCGTGCAGCCATCTCATGATCACTGTTCACCATCTCAATAACTCCCGTTCCCAGCGCGTGCTGTGGCTGCTGGAGGAACTGGCGCTTCCGTACCGGATCGTGCGCCATGAGCGCGACCCCAAGACCATGCTGGCGCCGCCAGCGCTGCGTGCTATCCATCCGCTGGGCAAATCGCCGTTGCTTGTCGATGGCGATCTGGTGGTGGCCGAGTCGGGGGCGATCCTGGAGTATCTGACCGAGCGCTACGACACCGAGTGTGCGCTGTCGCCGTCGCCGCGGCCGCTGGATTCGCCCGAGCGCCTGCAGTTCCGCTATTGGATGCATTACGCCGAAGGCTCGGCGATGCCGCCGTTGCTCATGACACTGATCTTCGGTCGGATTCGTAGCGCGCCGATGCCGTTCTTCGCCAAACCTATCGCGCGTGCGATCGTGGACAAGGCGATGTCCGGCTTCGTTGGTCCGCAGCTCTCGCTGCATCTGGACTGGATGGAGCAGTCGCTGCAATCCAGGAGCTGGTTCGCTGGCGAACGCTTTACCGCTGCCGACATCCAGATGAGCTTCCCGGTACAGGCCGCGGCTGCACGCGGCGGCGGGCTGGAGAAGTACCCGCGTCTGCGCGCGTTTCTGCAACGGAGCGAAGCCCGTCCTGCCTATCAGGCCGCGCTGAAGAAAGGTGGCCCGTTCGAGTTGATGGGAGGCAAGTCGCCGACGTGATTTGCGCAGGGTCGTAGGGCGCAAGCCAGGGCGGGCGGAATGGATTGCGTTCTACCGCCACTGGGCGATGCATTCCCCAATCCCTAGACCAACGAGACCTTCGTCGGCATCGACTCTCTCAGTCATTGTCAGCAGGTAATCGTTGACCAGCCAGGTCAGGCGTATCCATGTTCAGGGCGCCCGACACTGACGTATGAACTGCAGCGTGTCGCTCAGCACCTGCGAGTGCTCGGGTGATTTGCGTAGCGCCAGCAGGATGCCGAGATGGCCCATGCCCGGGTAGACCTTCAGCTCGGCGGAGCCGCCTTCGCGTTTGAGCGCTCGCTGCAGCGAGATGCTGTTCTGTAGTTCGACCACGCGGTCGGCATCGCCGTGCAGCAACACCATGGGCGGTTCGTCGCCACCGACGTAGCGCACCGGCTGGGATTGCCGTTGCGCTGCCGGCGCGTCGCCGAAGATCTCGACCAATTCCGGGTCGGTCATCGGCATGAAATCGTAAGGTCCGGCCAGGCCCACCACGCCGCATAGCTGGTGGGGTTTGAGGCCTTGTGCCTGCAGCCAGCGGGCATCGGTGCCGAGTAACGCGGCCATGTGTGCACCGGCCGAATGGCCCATTACCGCCAGCCGGTTGGGGTTGCCACCGTAGGCGTGCGCGTGCCGGTAGCCCCATGCGGTGGCGCCTGCGGCGTCAGACATGAAGCCATGCAGTCCGACCTGCGGATACTTGCGGTAGTCGGCCACCATTGCCACGACGCCCTGGCGCGCAAGCGCGCGGCCAACCCAGCGATAGTTGGCGCGCGAACCGTGCTTCCAGGTGCCGCCGTAGAAGAACACCACCACCGGCGCGTCGACTGCCCCGCGCGGTTGGTAGACATCCAGTGCCAGGCCGTGTGCGGGATCGAACACCTGGTCGCGATGCTCGACGATACCGGCCCGGCTGGAGGTGGCGTTGATGCCGCCAAAGAAGACGCTGCTGCAGGCCGTCATCGTCAACGAACCGAGCAGCAGCATGGCAGGACGGAACCAGCGGGAGGTGCGCGAGGGCATGGGCAATATCGGCAGGAGGGCGGGAAAGGTGTTTGGTAGCAGTTGCGAACGCAACAGGCCAGGCAAGCGCAGACCGAGACGGTGGCGACCCGGCACTGCGGTCTCCGTCATCACCGGTGTCTGGTCTACATCGGATCCGCGGCCAGCGGCTATTAGCGGCTATCGCACGTCGCAAGCATGTGCAGGACGAGTCCGCTCGGTGCAAGCCAGTCGAGTGAAGATACGGTGCGCAGGCAGCACCGGATGCGGCGTTACCCATGTCAGGTTCACCGCCGGTGACCTAGGCTTGCGGACATGACACAACTGCACTTCGACAACCGCTTGCGCCAGCAGCTGCCCGGCGACCCGGAAGAGGGGGCACGCCGGCGCGAGGTGACTGCCGCCTGGTCGGCAGTGCTGCCGACACCGGTCGCCGCTCCTTGCCTGATTGCGCATTCGGCAGAAATGGCCCACGTGCTGGGCCTTGATGCAGCCGAGATAGCCAGTGCACGGTTCGCCCAGGTGTTCGGCGGCAATACGCTGTACCCAGGCATGCAGCCTTGGGCGGTGAATTACGGTGGTCATCAATTCGGGCATTGGGCTGGGCAGCTCGGCGACGGGCGGGCGATCTCGCTGGGCGAGGCGATTGGTGTCGATGGCGGGCGCTACGAATTGCAGCTCAAGGGGGCCGGCCCGACGCCTTATTCGCGCGGTGCCGATGGGCGTGCGGTATTGCGTTCGTCGATCCGCGAATTCCTGTGCAGCGAGGCCATGCATCATCTGGGCGTGCCGACCACGCGCGCCTTGAGTCTGGTCGGTACCGGCGATGCGGTGGTGCGCGACATGTTCTACGACGGCCGCCCGCAACGCGAGCCCGGTGCGATCGTGTGTCGTGTGGCGCCCTCGTTCATCCGCTTCGGCAATTTCGAATTGCCCAGCGCACGTGGCGATAGCGCCTTGCTGCGGCAATGGGTGGATTTCACCATTGCGCGCGATTTTCCGGAGCTGGCCGGTACTGGCGAAGCGCTCTACGCCGACTGGTTTGCACAGGTGTGCGAGCGAACCGCGGTGATGGTGGCGCACTGGATGCGGGTCGGGTTCGTGCATGGGGTGATGAATACCGACAATATGTCGATCATGGGGTTGACCATCGATTACGGCCCGTATGGCTGGGTCGACGATTACGACCCGGACTGGACGCCTAACACCACCGATGCGCAGGGCCGGCGCTATCGCTTCGGCACCCAGCCGCAGGTGGCGTATTGGAACCTGGGCCGGCTTGCGCAGGCGCTAGCACCGTTGTTCGCCGACCAAGCGCCGCTGCAACAGGGGCTGGATCGCTTCCGCGAGACCTATCTGGCGTGCGACCGGCGCGACGCCGCCGCCAAGTTGGGGTTGGCCGAGTGCCACGACGAGGATCTGCAGCTGATCGATGCGCTGCGCGCACGGATGCGCGACGCGCAGATGGATATGACCCTGACCTTTCGAGGCCTGATCGACCTGTCGCCCGAGCATCCGGACCCCGCGCAGCTGCGCGATGCTTTCTACGATGAAGACAAGCGCGCGGCGGATGCGCCGCAGTTGCAGGCGTGGTTGCAGCGCTACGCCGCGCGTCTGCAGCAGGACGCGCTGTCGCCCGAACAGCGCCGCGCGCGCATGCGCCTGGCCAATCCGCGCTACGTGTTGCGCAACTATCTGGCCCAGCAGGCGATCGACCAGGCCGAGCAGGGCGACCCGTCCGGGGTGCAGGAGTTGCTGGAAGTCATGCGCCGCCCTTACGACGATCAGCCCGGGCGCGATGCATTCGCTGCACGGCGGCCGGAGTGGGCACGCGATCGCGCCGGGTGTTCGATGCTGTCGTGCAGTTCCTGAGGCGCTCAGATGCAGGTATGCCGTAAAACCAACGGCAGCGGCGTGCGCGGCCTAGAATAGGTGCATCCCCACCGGCTAAGACGCCACCGCCCTCATGACTGACTGCAGCCGCTGCACCGGCACCAGCTCTTCCGGACCCAACCATTGGTCGGAACGGATCCGCGACATCGTCGATTTCCCCAAGCCGGGCATCGTGTTCAAGGACATTACGCCGCTGCTGTCCGATGGTCCGGATTTCGCTTCGGCGCTGGACGAAATGGCGCAGCCGTGGCGGACCACGCCGCTGGACGCGGTGCTAGGCATCGAGGCGCGCGGTTTCATTCTGGGCGCGGCCTTGGCGCGCGAACTGCGGACCGGTTTCGTACCCGTGCGCAAGCCGGGCAAGTTGCCCGGGCGCACGCTGATCCAGGAATACGCATTGGAATACGGCACCGATCGCATCGAAATGCACGAGGACGCGTTACCGCGCGGCGCGCGCGTGCTGATCGTCGACGATGTGCTGGCGACCGGCGGCACCTTGCGTGCGGCGCTGGGGCTGGCTGCACAGCTTGAGCTTGAAGTCGTCGGCGCGGCGGTGCTGGTCGAGTTGCAGGCGCTGCAGGGTCGCCAGAAATGGGCCGACGATGTGCCGTTGCTGGCGACGCTTTCTTACTGATTCGCGCGTTCTGCGGCGACCCTGGATGCGCGGATGTGCGCGCATCCAGGCGTGTTTTTACTGAGAAACATGCGGCCGTCAGCACGCCGGCCGCGCTGGAGTCAGAGCTTGCTGACCCGGAACCGGCGGCCCTTGATCTTGCCTGCGTGCAAGTGCGCCAGCGCCTTGGCGACCTGCGCACGGGCAATGGCGACATAGGAGCGGGTGGGGTAGATGGCGATCTTGCCGATCGCCGCGCCCGACAGGCCGGCCTCGCCGGTCAAGGCACCGAGGATGTCGCCGGCACGCAGCTTGTCGGTCTTGCCGCCGTCGATGCGCAAGGTGGTCATCGCCGCCTGCGGCAGTTGTGCGGGGCGGGCAGTGGCCAGCGGCGCACGCGACCACTTCAGTGGCTGGCCCTGTTCGGCCTCCAGTGCCTGCGCACGCGCGGTTTCGCGCGGTGCCACCAGGCTCAGCGCCAAGCCATGCTTGCCGGCGCGCGCAGTGCGGCCGATACGGTGGCGGTAGGTCTCGGTATCGGTGGGCAGCTCGTAGTTGACTACTGCGGACAGGTCTTCCACGTCCAGCCCGCGGGCGGCCACGTCGCTGGCCACCAGGACGTTGCAGCTGCGGTTGACGAAACGCACCAGCACCTCGTCGCGGTCGCGCTGCTCCATGTCGCCGTGCAGTGCCAGCGCGGAGAAGCCGAACTCCTGCAGCGAACCGGCCACCTCGTCGACTTCCTTGCGGGTATTGCAGAACACCACGCTGGATTCGGGATTGAAGCGCAGCAGCAGGCCGGCCACCGCTTTTTGCCGATAGGTGGGATCGACCTCGAAGAATTGCTGGTCGATTTCCGGGGCGTTGTCGGCGCCTTCGACGGTGATTTCAATCGGGTCCTTGAGGATCTCCCGCGCCAGCGTGCGGATGATGTCCGGGAACGTGGCCGAGAACAGCAGGCTCTGGCGATGTTTGTCGCAGCGGCTGGCGATCTCGCGGATAGGTTCTTCGAAGCCCATGTCGAGCATGCGGTCTGCCTCGTCCAGCACCAGCGTGCGCACGCCGCCCAGATGCAGGGCGCGCTTGCGGGCAAGCTCCTGGATGCGGCCGGGTGTGCCCACCACCACCTGCGGGTCGTGCGCTTCCAGCGAGGCCAGTTGCGGCCCCAGCGGCATGCCGCCGGTGAGCACCACCAGCTTCATGTTGGGGATGCCGGTGGCCAGCTTGCGCAGCTGCTTGCCGACCTGGTCGGCCAGTTCGCGGGTAGGGCAGAGCACCAGGGCCTGCGCGCGGGTCAGCGCAGGGTCGAGCTTCTGCAGCAGGCCCAGCCCGAACGCAGCGGTCTTGCCACTGCCGGTCGGCGCCTGGGCGATGACGTCCAGCCCCTGCAGGATCGGCGGCAGGCTCTGCGCCTGGATGGGAGTAAGGACGGTGTAGCCAAGGGCGTCGATGCCGGGGGCCAGGGCCGGCGACAGCGGCAGCGCGGAGAATTCGTTCATGGCGCATTTTAGCGGGAATCGTGAGTGGGGAATCGGGTATCGCAACGGCGAAGGCTTTTCCATTCCCGATTCACCATTCCCGATTCCCGTACAATTGCGCCATGCCTTTAATCACTCTGCAAAGCGTCGACTACAGCGTCGGCGGCCCCTTGTTGCTGGAAAAAACCGACCTCACGATCGAGCCGGGCGAGCGTATCGCCTTGATCGGCCGCAACGGCGCCGGCAAATCGACCCTGATGAAACTGATCGCCGGCGAACTGAAGCCCGACGATGGCGAAGTGCGCGTGCAACAGGGCGTGCGCATCGCGCGGCTGGAGCAGGAGGTGCCGCAGGGCACCGGCGGCAGCGTGTTCGACGTGGTGGCCGAGGGCCTGGGCGAGTTGGGTCATTGGCTGGCCGAATTCCACCAACTCAGCCATGCCGAGGTGTTCGACGGCGATGCATTCGGCAAGGTGCAGGCCAAGATCGACGCGGCCGATGGGTGGGCGCTGGATCAGCGCGTCACCGAGACGCTGACCAAGCTGGAACTGGATGGTGATGCGGAGTTCGCGCGGTTGTCCGGCGGTATGAAGCGCCGGGTGTTGCTGGCGCGCTCGCTGGTGTCCTCGCCGGATGTGCTGTTGCTGGACGAACCCACCAACCATCTGGATATCGAAGCCATCGATTGGCTGGAAACCTTCCTGAAGGGCTGGAGCGGCAGCGTGCTGTTCGTGACCCATGACCGGCGCTTTTTGCGTGCGTTGGCGACGCGGATCGTCGAAATCGATCGCGGCCAGGTCACCAGCTGGCCGGGCGACTGGGCCAATTACGAGCGTCGCCGCGAAGAACGGCTCAATGCGCAGGCGCAGGAAAACGCGCGCTTCGACAAGATGCTGGCGCAGGAGGAAATCTGGATCCGCCAGGGCATCAAGGCGCGGCGGACCCGCGACGAAGGCCGTGTGCGGCGCCTGGAATCGATGCGCAACGAGCGCGTGCAACGTCGCGATCTCACCGGCAACGTGCGCATGGAAGTCTCGCAGGGCGAGTCATCCGGAAAGAAGGTGATCGAAGCCAAGGAGGTCGGCTTCGCCTTCGGCGCACGCACGATGGTCAAGGACTTTTCCACCATCATCCAGCGTGGCGATCGCATCGGCCTGATCGGCCCCAACGGCAGCGGCAAGACCACATTGCTCAAGTTGTTGCTGGGCGACTTGCAGGCGCAACAGGGCGAAATCCGCATCGGCACCAATTTGCAGATTGCGTATTTCGACCAGTACCGCTCGACCCTGCGCGAGGACTGGAGCGCCATCGAAAACGTGGCCGAAGGCCGCGATTTCCTGGAGATCAACGGCAAGCGCAAGCATGTGCATGCCTATCTGCAGGACTTCCTGTTCACGCCTGAACGCGCACGCGCGCCGATTACGCGCCTGTCCGGTGGCGAGCGCAATCGCCTGTTGCTGGCGCGTCTGTTCGCGCAGCCGTCCAATCTGCTGGTGATGGACGAACCGACCAACGATCTGGATGTGGAAACGCTGGAACTGCTGGAAGAATTGCTCGGCGAATACACCGGCACCTTGCTGCTGGTGAGCCATGACCGCGACTTCCTCGACAACGTGGTGACCTCGACGTTGGTGATGGAAGGCGATGGCCTGATCGGCGACTACATCGGCGGTTACAGCGATTCGTTGCGCCAGCGCCGCACGCCGGTGGGGAATGCGATGGCGGTGGCCAAGGCTTCTGCCACTGCGGTGGCGACCGCAGCGGTGGTGGTTACGCCGCCAGCGGACGCCGCGCCCAAGCGCAAGCTCAGCTACAAGGATGCACGCGAGCTGGAGCAACTGCCTGCCCTGATCGAAACGTTGGAGCAGCAGGTCGCCGCGCTCACCGCGGCGATGAACGAGCCGGCGTTCTATCAGCGCGACAGCGCGGCGATGGCGGCCCACACCGCCGCGTTAGGCGATGCGCAGAAGCAGTTGGATGCGGCATACGCGCGCTGGAGCGAGCTGGATAGTTGATGGCTGGCCGGCACGTTCGCTGCGTGCCGGCCTAAAGCGGCTAACAAAACGTCGCGAGCGGTCGTCGGGCGGGTGCGGGCGGCGCGCGGGAACCGGATGGTACAAGGGGTACATCAGGATTCCCCGCACCGACCGCGCCTGCCTGGCCGCGCAGTGGTTTTGTCAGAGGCTCTTAGTCGCAGGCGCTCGCAGGCGCAACGAATGCCGCAAAGGTCAGCCCGCGTGCTGCCCAGGCAGTTGCCACTTCGTCGAGGATATCCAGCAAGGTGTCGCGGTCGTTGGGCGCCGCGCTGGCCAGCGCCTGGGCGCCGTCGATGAGCAGTGCATAGCCATGCGGGGAGGGTAGCCACGCCAGGTCGCGCAAGGCATCGCTGAGTGCGTCCCAGTTGCGCCCGAAGCTGGCCGGGAAATCCAGTTGCGTGGCCAGGCGCATCAGCAGCATGCGCTTATCGCTGCAGGTGGCCAGATCCACGCGCAGGATGCGCAGGCCGGCATCGCGCGCAAGCGCCGCCATTGTGTCCAGATCGTCGGTATCGGCCTGATAGACGCCCGACTGCTGCGGATCGGACAGATCCAGTGCGAAGTCGCCCGCGCTCATGGTGCCTGGTCCGGGGTCGGGCCATCGAAGGCTTTGAAGCTCTGGTAATGATCGTCGCTGTAGTACCACGCCTCGGGCGGGGTGCCGCCGGTGACGATACGGCGTGCGCCACGATCCGGACTGCCGGGCGTATCGACGGTGTATTCGCGGTAATAGCCGCGCGGGCGCTCGGGCAGGCGATGCTCGCGGTTGCCGAATACGCTGCCGTCCTGTGGATGCGGAAACGGCCCGCCGCGCTGGATCAGCACGATCGTCGTCATTGCCTCGATCGGCAGAAAGGCCGGCAGCCGTGGCACTTCACGCGTTGGCGTGGTCGCAATCGTCGGCGCGTCGAGTTGCGGTGCGAACTGCGGTTTGGGCGTCTGCATTGCGCGCATGCTCCACAAGCCGGCGACGAGCAGCGCGACGGCAACGATGAGCAAAGCTGGCTTGCGCATGAAGACGGTCCGAAGAAGGGTTACGGCAGCGCAAGTATGCCGACGTGCGGCTGTGCCGACTTTGAACGTGCCGGACGCCGGTGCGGTTCACGCCCAAGTAACCGGGGCATGGTGCAAGGTGTGCAGCGAACGACGCGCGGCATGCGATGGGATGAAGTTTTCCTGCCTGCACCCTTGGTAAGCGCTGTCGCCGTCCTTACCATCTACCCCGCAACGCCCGGTCTTCGCCGGGCGGCAAGTCCAGGAGACCCTCATGGCTTACACCCTTCCGCAGTTGCCCTACGCTTACGACGCGCTGGAACCGAACATCGATGCGCAGACGATGGAAATCCATCACACCAAGCATCATCAGACCTATATCAACAACGTCAACGCGGCGCTGGAAGGGACTGAGTACGCCGATCTGCCGATCGAGGATTTGGTCTCCAAGTTGAAGAGCCTGCCGGAAAACCTGCAGGGCGCGGTGCGCAACAACGGTGGCGGCCACGCCAACCATTCGCTGTTCTGGACCGTGCTGTCGCCCAATGGCGGTGGTGAGCCCAAGGGCGAGGTCGCCAAGGCCATCGACAAGGACATGGGCGGTTTCGAGAAGTTCAAGGAAGCCTTTACCAAGGCGGCTGTGAGCCGTTTCGGCTCGGGTTGGGCGTGGTTGAGCGTGACTGCGGACAAGAAGCTGGTGGTGGAAAGCACAGCCAACCAGGACAGCCCGCTGTTCGAAGGCAACACTCCGATCCTGGGCCTGGACGTGTGGGAACACGCGTACTACCTGAAGTACCAGAACCGTCGTCCGGAATACATCGGCGCGTTCTACAACGCCGTCAACTGGGAAGAAGTCGAGCGCCGCTATCACGCCGCGATCGCCTGAGTCCTGGGTCCGTGCAGTAATGCCAGAAGGCCGGGAGCGATCCCGGCCTTCTGCTGTGAGGCGGTCTGATTTTTTTCACAACGATGCGATTGCGCACGATGTGACGTGCCGGCCGCGCTTGAGGCACACACGCGCGCGGCGAAGAGGCCCTTTCCTGAGCTTCATACAACGCAGAAGGCCGGGTTTGATCCCGGCCTTCTGTATGGGTGTCCTGCTGCAGCGACATGCGGCGTGCGTTTCGCCGTCAGGCGCGGCACTCAGAACTTGGCCTCGAACTCGCGCGCATAGCCGGTGTTGACGATGACCTTCTGCAGCGCCTCGCTGATCTTGATGTTGCCCGCGACGATCTGCTGCGTTTCCGGACCCATGTTATCCATGCGCGGCGGGGTGGCGCCCTTGTAATCGCAGACGCGGCCACCGGCTTCGCGCACCAGCAAGACGCCGGCGGCGATGTCCCAGGCTTTGACGCCGGCTTCGAAATAAGCATCGGCGCGACCGCAGGCCACATAGGCCAGGTCCAGCGCGGCAGACCCAGTACGACGCACGTCTTCGGCCTGCACCAACAACGCATCCACGCACTTGAGCTGGGCACTGGCGCGCGCACGTTCGCGCGGCGGGAAACCGGTGTGAACCATCGCGCCTTCCAGATCCTTGCGTTCGGCGATGCGGATGCGGCGGTCGTTGAGCACCGCGCCGGCGCCGCGGCTTGCAGTGAACAACTCATTGCGTAACGGGTCGAAGATCACTGCATCGGTGGGTTCGCCGTTTTCCACCAGCGCGATGGACACGCAGTAATGCGGGAAGCCGCGCAGATAGTTGCTGGTACCGTCGAGCGGATCGATCACCCAGGTGTAGCGCCCACTCTTGCCGCCTTGCACGCCGCCTTCTTCGCCGAACACGGCGTATTCGGGGTAGCCGCGCTTGAGTTCCTTGATGATGACCTTCTCGGCATCGGCATCCACTTCGCTGGCGTAGTCCATGCGGCCTTTCTGCACCACGTTGAGCGCATCGAGCTTGTTGATACCGCGCAGCAGCACATTGCCGGCGAGGCGGGCGGCTTTGACCATGACGGTGACGGCGGGTTTCTGCATGGTTAAAGCTCCCGTGAAGGCAGAATCGGAAATGGCGAAGGTAAAAGAGCGGTCCGGCGCGAAAGCCGGCCGCGCAGTTTACCATCTACGGCCGAACTGCTCTCCAGTCTCCGTTCATGTCCGTCAGTCAGCGCATCCGTTTTGTTCTTGTCGGTACCCAGCATCCAGGCAACATCGGCGCGGCCGCGCGTGCGATGAAGACCATGGGGATTTCGCGCCTGGTGCTAGTGGCGCCCGAGCGCGCACTCGATGAAGACGCGTACCGGCGCTCGGCCGGCGCCGAGGACGTGCTGGGCGAAGCGCCGCTCTTCGCGACGCTGGGCGAAGCGGTGGCCGACTGCACGCTGGTGATCGGCTGCACCGCGCGCGCGCGCCGGGTGGCGCTGGAAGAATTGCTGCCTAACGAAGGCGCGCAACGCGCCCTGGCCAGGGCGAGCGAGCCGGCCGAGGTAGCGTTCGTGTTCGGCCGCGAACGCACCGGTCTGACCAACGACGAGTTACAGCTTTGCCATGCCGCGGTGCACATTCCCTCGGACCCGCAATTCAGTTCGCTGAATCTCGCCGCAGCCGTGCAGGTGCTGGCGTATGAGGTGCGGCTGGCGCAGCTGGCGGCAGGCCAGGCCGAGCCGGCACCGACGGCGGCCAGCGGCTTGCGCGACGGACCGGCCAGTCATGCGCAGCTGGAAGGCATGTTCGGCCAGTTGGGCGACACGCTGGACGAGATCGACTTCCATAAGGGGCGTGCGCCGGAGTCGGCGATGCGCAAGCTGCGTCGGCTGCTGCTGCGCGCCGAAATGACCGAGCAGGAGGTGCGGCTGATCCGTGGCATCCTGTCCGATGCGCAGCGGATGGCCATGCTCGCCAAGCAGGCTGGAAACTGACGTGTGTCACATCTTCATGGATTCGGCTAGGCTGTCCGCGGCTCTAGGGGAGTGTCCGTTTTGCGCGGTCTACAATGCTGTCTGATTGCCTGCTGGCTGATCGCCGGGACATGCTTGGCCGCGGCGGCTGCGGCCAAGCCCTCCTCGGTGCTGGTGCTTGGACGGATCAGCGATGATCCCGCTGCCCATTACGAGCAGCTCAAGCCCTTGCTGGATTACGTGGTGCCGCGAATGCGCGAGGTCGGGATCAGCCGTGGCGAAATTCTGATGGCCCCGGATGCGCGCCAGATGTCCAGCTACTTGCGGCGCGGTCGGGTCGATTGGGTCAGCGAGACCACCGGTGCGGCGATGCTGCTGGAGCAGCGCGGCAGCGCGCACCCCTTGCTGATGACCGAGCGTGGCGGCCTGCGCGACTTCCATACGTTGTTCTTCGTGCGCCGCGACAGCCCGATCCAGTCGCTCGCGCAGGTGCGCGGCCACACCCTCGCACTGCAGAACGCCTCGTCCACCAGCGGCTATCTGCTGCCGATCCTCGAACTGCTGCGCAACGGCATCGTGTGCGATGTACTGCTGTCGGCGGACGACACGCCGGCGCCCGGATCGGCCGGCTATCTGATGGTCGGGTCCAAATTGAACGTTGCCGCGTTCGTGCACAAACACCTGATCGACGTGGGCGCGCTCAGCAACGTGGATTGGGATGACGAACGCCAGATGCCACCGGTGTTCAAACGCGGTTTCCGCATCGTGCACCGCACGGCGCCGGTACCGCGCGCGGTGGAAATGGTGCGCGCGGGGATGGACCCGGCAGTGGAGCAGCGTCTGCGGGTGGTCTTGCTGCAGGCCGCCTCCGACCCCAAGGCGGGTCCGGCACTGAAGTGTTTCTTCGACACCACCGGGTTCCGTCCGCTGGATTCCACCAGCCGCCGTCGGCTACAGGAGTTGAGCACGGGCGTGCAACGCGTCAGGGAACACGTGGAATGACTCAGGTGCGCTTCGGCTTGCAGGCACGCTTCCTATTGGTGATGGCGCTGACGCTGCTGCTGGTCGGTGCGATTCTTGCCTCGCTGTTGCAGCGACAAAGCGCCATGCAGCGCGAGGTGCGCGGGTTGAGTGCGCAGATCCTGCACGAGCTGTTCGATCGCAGCCTGCGCACACGCGGCGAAACGCTGGCGACCGAACTGGCCTCGGGGTTGGCCAACCCCTTGTATTACTCCGACCTGGGAGCGGTCGGCGCGCTGGTGCGCAATGTCTCGCGCCAGCAGGTGGTGAGCTATGTGCTGGTGTTCGACCGCCATGGCCGGCTGGTGCATGACGGCACGCCGACCTTGCAGCGTTACGGCCAGGCCATGACCGATCCGCTCGCGGCCCAGGCGCGGGGCGCGCGTGCGATGGTGTTGCAATACTCGCCGGAGGTGCTGGATGTCACGGTGCCGATCAAGATCGGCGACCAGCGCATCGGTGGCGTGCGCGTGGGCATGTCGCGTGAGCGGGTGCGCAAGATCGAATCCGGCGCCAATCTGACATTGGTGCAGAACCTCAATGCCATCGGCAAGCGCGATCTAGGCTGGCTGCTGGTCCTGCTGGCCTCGCTGGTGGGGTTGGGGGTGTTGCTGGCCGTCTACGTGCAGCGCACGCTGGTGGCGCCGATCCGGCTGCTGGCGGCAGCGGCAAAACAAATCGAACGTGGCGACTACGCGGTACAGCTGCCGCCACACCCGCGCAACGACGAGATCGGTGAGCTCATTTCCGCGTTCGGGCGCATGAGCGAAAGCATCGCCCGCCATGACCGCGAAGTGCGGCACATGGCCTACACCGACGCGCTGACCGGTCTGACCAACCGGCTGGGCTTCCGCGAAGGGCTGGATCACCTGCTCAACACCGCGCGCAGCACCGGCAGCAAGCTGGCTTTGCTGTTCGCCGATATCGACGACTTCAAACGCGTCAACGACACGCTGGGCCACGAAGCAGGCGACGAAGCTCTGCTGCAGTTCGCCAGCCGCATCAATCGGGCGGTTGCTGCGCTGGGCGGCGACGATGCGATTCTGGCGCGCTTCGGCGGCGATGAGTTCGTGATCCTGTTGCAGAATGGCGACGTCAGCCTGCTGGCCGCGCAACTGGCCGATCGGTTGGTGCACGAATTGAGCCGGCCGTTGAACGTGCAGGGCCGTGAGGTATTCCTGGGCACCTCGATCGGCATCACGCTGTTCCCCGACGATGCACGCGACGCCACCGCGCTGCTGAAGAACGGCGACATCGCCATGTACCAGGCCAAGGTGGCCGGCAAAAATTGTCATCGCTTCTACAGCCGCGCCGCCGATCATGCCGTCGAGCGCCGCGTGCACATGGAGCACGAGCTACGCGGTGCCTGGGAACGCGACGAGCTGCGCCTGGTCTATCAGCCGATCTATCGCACCAGTGACCGCTTGCTGGTCGGCGTGGAAGTGTTGCTGCGCTGGCAGCACCCGGCACTTGGGACGATTGCACCGTCCACCTTTATCGATATTGCCGAGCAGAGCGGCTTGATCGAAGTGATCGGCCCCAAGGTGCTGCGTGCGGCCTGCCTGGAGGCGGCGCAATGGCCGGTGGTCGGCGAGGGGTTGTTTGTGTCGGTCAACGTTTCGCCGCGGCAACTGCGCAGTGGCGACCTGATCGACATCGTGGCCGAGTGCCTGGCCGAGTCCGGCTTGCCGGCCGCACGCCTGCATCTGGAACTGACCGAGACCGCGGTGATCGGCGACGAGATGATGGCCGCCAGCCTGCTCGACCAACTGCACCGGACCGGCGTGAAGGTCTGGCTGGACGACTTCGGGACCGGTTTTTCCGGGCTGAGCCATTTGCGCCAGGTGCCGGTGGACGGGGTCAAGATCGACAAGAGTTTCATCGCCGACCTGCAGCGCGACCCGGACGATCTGGCCCTGACCACCGCCATCATCAACATGGCGCATTCGCTGGGAATCACCGTCGTTGCCGAAGGGATCGAGCAGGAAGCACAGTTCAATCTATTGCGCGAGCGCGGCTGCGATCTCGGTCAGGGCTATTGGTTCAGCCGGCCGTTGAGCCCGGCCGATATGGTCAAGCTGATCGCCGCAGGTTGAGTGCTGCGGCCGCGCAGTCATGTGCTGACCACAGAGCAGCGCGCTTATCCGCGATGACGCATTGTCAGAAACGCCGCATCGCGCGCTACCGCGGTCTGGCGTCCTGGTTCGTTGCCGTATGGGCGAACAGCTGTTGCCGGAGCGATTACAGTGGCCGCTTGCCGGTATCGCCGGGAATTTCCCGCACCAATCGCGGCACCAGGTAGCCCGAAAGACGCGTGGCCAGTTCGGTATGCAGCGCGCGCGCGCGCGCGTCGTCCACTTCGAAATGCGCCACGCCGGCAACCCGGTCGAGCTGATGCAGGTAATAGGGCAGGACGCCGGCGGCAAAGCTGCGCTCGCTCAGCGCCGCCAGCGCATCCACGCTGTCGTTGACGCCCCGCAGCAGCACGGCCTGGTTGAGCAGGTGCGCGCCGGTGTCGCGCAACGCGTGCATGGCCGCGTCCACAGCGGAGTCGAATTCATTGGCGTGGTTGGCATGTAGCACGAACGCCACCGGCCACGGCAGACTGCGCAGCCAGAGCAGCAGTGGCGCATCCACGCGATCGGGTAGCACGATTGGCAGGCGGCTATGGATGCGCAGGCGTTTGAGGTGCGGGATGGCCGCCAGGGCGTCGGTGAGTTCGGCCAGCTTGGGCGTGGCCAGCGAAAGCGGGTCGCCGCCGGAGAGCAGTACTTCGTCGATGCCGGGGTCGGCGGCGATCGTGGCCACCGCCTCACGCCAGCCATCGCGTGCAGCGGTCTCTTCGGCGTATGGAAAGTGACGGCGGAAGCAGTAGCGGCAATGCACCGCGCAGCTGCCGGTGGCGATCAGCAGGGCGCGGCCGCGGTATTTCTGGATCACCCCGGCGGCGGTTTTGGCCGCGGCATCGCCCACCGCATCCAGGCCGAACCCTGGTACCGGCTGCATTTCCGCATCCAGCGGCAGCACCTGACGCAGCAGCGGGTCGTTGAGGTCGCCATGGCGCATCCGCGCCACGAACGCCTGCGGTACCCGCAGTGGGAACTGCGCTGCGGCGGCATCGCTGATCGCCGCAGCCTGCGCATCCAGACCCAACCGTTCCAGCAGCGCGCGCGGGTCGCGCACGGCGTCGCGCCACTGCTGCTGCCAGCGCGAGGGCTGCAGGGCAGGGGGCGGAGATGGCTGTAAGGCGAGGGGGGCTGCGGTTATCATGTGCGGTCACAAAACCAATGCCCGCCGGTTGCGGCGGGCGCCCCATTCTAATCCGACCTGCCCCCGCGTGGCGGGTCGTGGTCTTATCGAGGAGCTGCACCATGGCCACTGTTGGCATGAACGACGTCAAGAACGGCATGAAGATTCTGGTCAACGCCGAACCGGCGGTCATCACCGAGACCGAATACGTCAAGCCGGGCAAGGGCCAGGCCTTCACCCGCATGAAGTATCGCTTCATCAAGTCCGGGCGCGTGGTCGAAATGACCATGAAGGCGACCGACGACGTGGAAGTGGCCGACGTGGTCGATACCGACATGCGCTACCTCTACAGCGATGGCGAGTATTGGCACTTCATGGACCCGGACACCTTCGAGCAGGTGCAGACCGACAAGGCCGGCATGGGCGGCGCCGACAAGTGGCTCAAGGGCGAGGAAGACTGCATCGTGACGCTGTGGAACGGCGCGCCGATCTGGGTGCAGCCGCCGAATTTCGTCGAGCTCAAGATCACCGAGACCGATCCGGGCGTGCGCGGCGATACCTCCGGCGGTGGCGGCAAGCCGGCCACGCTGGAAACCGGCGCGGTGGTGCGCGTGCCGTTGTTCGTCAATCAGGACGAAATCATCAAAGTCGACACCCGCTCGGGCGAATACTCGGCGCGCGTCAAGTAATCAGATGCGCCTGGGACGCCGGTCCGGTCTAGCAATACGGAGTGCCAGTGTCCTGATGGTGCTGAGTGGCGCGCTTGCGGCGTGCCCGGCGTGTGCACAAGCCGCTGCCACCACCGCCTGCGACGCGAAAAGCGTCGCGGCGGTTGCAGCGGTTGCGGCGTTCAGCGGGACTGTCGGCGTCACAGAGACAATGCCGGTCGAACGTGTAGCGGCGCAGACCTGCAAACCGTGGCCGTACGACCCATCGATACGGCTGGCGGCGATTGCGTTTGCTGACGATGCCACGACCGAGGCAGGCCAACGCACCCTTCAATTGCGCGTTGCTATGCGCGATGCCGGTAGGGGTGAGGTGGCGTCGTCGTACGCGCAGGACATGGGCGAGGATGCCGCCTTCGAACGTGCTGCCGACAGTCTGCGCCTGGATACCGCGCGCTATGACGTGGCTCAGGGCGTCCGCGCGGTTGGCGTCGTGGTGCACAACGTTGCCCGTGGTGCCAGTTGCCCGGATGTCGACAGCAACGACGCACTGACCTTGTTGGTGCGCGAAGGGCGCCGATTGCGCCCGGTGCTGCAGCGGGATCTGACTGTCTGGCGGCAGGTGAAAGGCGAGCTTTGCAACTGGGGCGCGACGGGCGTGGTGACCGAGCGCGGCACGCTCACGCTATCGATGGACACAGCAACCCACGCCGGCTACGCCGATATCGCATTGACTGCCGATCTGGTGACCTCCACTACCGTCAAGGATGCGGACGATATCGAACGCACGCGCCGCCAACGCCAGGTGCTGCGCTACGACGGCATGCGTTATGTGCCTGTGCCACGCTCCAACGACTCCTGGCCGTTCGGCAACTCACTTCAATGGATCCACTCATGACCAATGCCCCGCCCGAACCTTGCGACCTGCTGATCGAGGCCGGCTATGTCGTGCCGATCGAACCGCATGCGGTGGTGCTGGAAGACCATGCCGTTGCGGTCAGCAATGGTGCGATCGCGGCGATCCTACCGACCGCCGAAGCGCGCGTGCGTTTCGCGCCGAAGCAGACCGTGTCGCGCCCGGACGCTGCGCTGATGCCGGGCCTGGTCAATGCGCATACGCATAACCCGATGACGCTGTTGCGCGGCATCGCCGACGACCTGCCGCTGATGGTGTGGTTGCAGCAGCACATCTGGCCGGTGGAAGCGGCGGTGATCGGGCCGGAGTTCGTGGCCGATGGCACCACGTTGGCGATCGCCGAAATGCTGCGCGGCGGAACCACTTGCGTCAACGAGAACTACTTCTTCGCCGATGTGCAGGCGGCGGTGTACAAGCAGCACGGCTTCCGTGCGCTGGTGGGCGCGGTGATCATCGATTTCCCCACTGCCTGGGCATCGTCGGACGACGAGTACTTCGCGCGTGCCGGCGAGCTGCACGACCAGTGGCGCGACGATCCATTGATCAGCACCGCGTTCGCTCCGCATGCGCCGTACACCGTGAACGATGCCAACTTCGAGCGCGTGCGCATGCTGGCCGACCAGCTCGATATCCCGGTGCATCTGCACACGCACGAAACCGCGCAGGAAGTGGCCGATTCGATCAAGCAATACGGTCAGCGCCCGCTGGCGCGACTGGATCGCCTGGGTTTGGTCAACGACCGCCTGATTGCGGTGCACATGACCCAGCTCACCGATGCGGAAATCCATTTGTGCGCCGAACGTGGCGTCAGCGTGGTGCATTGCCCCGAATCCAATCTCAAGCTCGCCTCGGGGTTCTGCCCGGCGTGCGCGCTGCAGCGTGCCGGCGTCAACCTGGCCATCGGCACCGACGGCTGCGCCAGCAACAACGACCTGGACATGTTCAGCGAGAACCGCACTGCCGCCATCCTGGCCAAGGCCGTGGCCAATGATGCGACCGCGCTGGATGCCACCACCACGCTGCGCGCGGCCACGCTGGGCGGTGCGCGTGCACTGGGCTTCGGCGACAGGATCGGCTCGATCGAAATCGGCAAGCAGGCCGACCTGATCTGCGTGGATCTGGCCGCACTGGAGACCCAGCCGCTGCATCATGTGTTGTCGCAGTTGATCTACTCGGCCGGCCGCCATCAGGTCACCGATGTGTGGATCGCCGGCAAGCCCAAACTGGTGCAGCGCGAACTCATTGACATGGATACCGCCGCCCTGGTTGCCAACGCGCGGCAGTGGCGCGAACGCATCCGCACCGTCCGCGCCTGAGTGCGCGTTACCGCATCACGGAGCCCCCGCATGAATTCGAATACGCAACCCACGTCCGGCAATTTCCATCAGAGCGAGCTGGATAAATTCGCCGCGCTGGCCAACCGCTGGTGGGACGCCGACGGCCCGCAGAAGCCGCTGCACGCGCTCAATCCGGTGCGTCTTGGCTATGTGTCAGCGCAGCTGGATCTTGCCGGCGCACGCGTGCTCGATGTGGGCTGCGGTGGCGGTCTGCTCAGCGAATCGATGGCGCGCCTGGGTGCACAGGTGACCGCAATCGACCTGGCGCCGGAGCTGGTCAAGGTGGCGCGTTTGCACGGTCTGGAATCGGGCGTGCAGGTGGACTACCGCGTGCAATCGGTGGAAGACCTCGCTGCCGAGCAGCCAGGCAGTTTCGATGCGGTGACCTGCATGGAAATGCTGGAGCACGTGCCGGACCCGGCCGCGATCATCCGCGCCTGCGCCAGCCTGCTCAAGCCGGGTGGCAAGCTGTTCCTGTCCACGCTCAATCGCACCCCGGCTGCATTCGCGCTGGCCGTGGTGGGTGCCGAATACATCGCGCGTCTGTTGCCCAAGGGCACGCACCACTACAAGGACTTCATCAAGCCCGCCGAGCTTGCGGCCTGGTTGCGCAACGCCGACCTGCAGCTCGAAGATGTCAGCGGCATGCTCTACGAGCCGTGGCGCAATCGCGCGCGTCTGTCCTCGCGTACCGAGGTGAATTATCTCGCGTATGCGGTGAAGCCGTGACGAACGGGGATTGGGGAGTCGGGATTCGGGATTGGCAAATGCAGTGGGCTGCGATGTTGATGTCTTCCGATTCCTGCCGGGTTGCTTGTCATTGGTCGCGGCTGGCGGGCTCGTGAGTTTTCCGCGTGCAGTATTGTTCGATCTGGATGGCACCTTGCTGGACAGTGCATCGGATATGTTGGCCACGGTCAACGCAATGCTGGCCGCGCGTGAGCGTGCGCCGATTGCGCTGGAACAGTTGCGCCCGGTGGTGTCGAAAGGCGCGCGTGCGATGGTCGGGGTGGCCTTTGCCGAGCTCGATGATGCAGCGCGCACCGCCCTGGTACCCGAATTCCTGCGTCGCTACGAAGGCTTGATCGGCACCCGGTCGACGCTGTTCGATGGTGTCGAAGAGCTGTTGTCGCAGTTGGAAGCGGCCGGTTGCCTCTGGGGCGTGGTCACCAACAAGCCCGAATATCTTGCACGCCTGATCCTGCCGCAGCTGGGCTGGGAGCAGCGCTGCGCAGTGCTGATCGGCGGCGACACGCTGGCCGAGCGCAAGCCGCATCCGTTGCCGCTGCTGACTGCCGCCGAGCGTCTCGGCGTTGCGCCTGCGCAGTGCGTCTATGTCGGCGACGACGAGCGCGACATTCTGGCTGCGCGCGCGGCGGCAATGCCGTCGGTCGCGGTGTTGTGGGGGTATCGCCTGGACGACGACGAGCCGTCGCGCTGGCAGGCCGATGTGCTGGTCGAACAGCCGCAGGCGCTTTGGAATCCGGCAACGTGGCCGCAGATCTGACTTCTCTTCGTTTTTTTCTGGACCCGCCATGAGCCAATCCAGCGCCCTCGACAGTTTTCTCGACAAGTGGGCAACCCGCTGGCCGGAATGGTCGGTTGCCGAACCCTTCGTTCCCGAGCCGCAACGCCGCCTGGCAGCTGCCTGGTTCGCGTTGCTGCAGGAATGGGAAGACATCATGAATATCGCCGGCGATCCGTTGCCGGCCGATGCCAAGCTGGCATGGTGGCAGCAGGAACTGCGCGACTGGTCGAATCAACGTTCGCGGCATCCGTTAGGGCGCGTGCTGGAGCCAGTGCGTGCGCCATGGTCACAGTTGGCCGACACTTTGCCGGCGATGCAGGCCGCCCGCGTGCAGCCGCAGTCGCTGCAGCATGCGCTGGAGGCATTGCGCGCGTTCGCCGAGGCCGTGGTTGCGGTGGAAGCGGTGCTGTTCGCACGCACGCGGCCTGGCGATGCCACTGCGGTGGCGGTGCAATGGCTGGACGCACGCCAACGCGTGGCCGGCGACAGCGCCGCGCCGGGCGGTGTCGCCACGGCCGCGTGGCGCAAGCAGTTGTTGCAGACCTGGCCGCGCAAAGTCGCGTTGGCGCGGCCGCATCGGGTGTGGTCGCGGCTGGCACGCCTGCGTCTGCAGCGCGAGCTGGCGGGTAAGGCCGCTTATCCGCCACCGGTTCAGCAGCTCTGGCATAGCTGGCGTGCGGCCAGCGGCGCGGATTGAACGCAGCCAATCCTTCAGTTGCGCTCAGCATGCGCGCCAGTTGTGGACGACAAGTGGGGCAGCTCAGTGGGTCTGGCGCAGATGGGCGAATCCGGCAGCACCGAGTGACGGGCCATGACGACGCAAACCGCACATCGGGCTTGGATCAAGCCGCCGCAGTGGAGCCGTTCGCACAGGCTCTTGTTGCAAGTTCGCAAGCTGCTGCCATTGCGGTCGAGCTGCTGGATGGACGTGCGCAACGCGAACAGCGCGAAAGCAACGCGATGGTATTTCAGGTACGCGTGCCACGCAGCAAGCACGGGCGATGCCCGGCTTGCTGCGCAGTCGAGGTAAAGCGCTGGATCAATCTGCTGCGCCGGCACCGCTATTTTCATACTCGTAAAAACGATTCGCCGAATTGGTGCAATTGCTGCTGCAATACGGGCGGCTGACCGTTGATGCATGCCATGGCGCGGTCTTGCGGATATGGCTGCCCAGCGTTGAATCACGCACCGTCACCTGGCCATTGGGCGAAGTGCCGTTGACGTAGGAGCTGAGGCTGCCGACACTTTCGTCCCAGGCACGTCCAAGATAGGTAGTGTTGTCCGGAGAACCGGAGACGCCGGTAAAACTGCTGTTGATCGCCAGAAAACCATAGCTGCTACCGGGGCGCGTGCTGGGTGCAAAAATATAGCCGCCGCGGCTGCTGCCCAGGCGTGCGCCGGTGGAACGGATGGTGGCACCATCGAATACGCCGACACCGGAGCCGAAGATGAAATCGACATCGCCCTCGATGGTGCTGCTCTTGAAATACGCACGGATCACATCGGACGCACTGGTCGCGCTGATCAACAAGGTGTCCTGGTTGCCGGTCACCAAGACATCTTGGAAGTTGGCCTTGTCTCCACGCACTGCCAGCGCCACCGCCGATTGATTGTTGTCGGTGTAGGTGCCTTCGACATAGTTGTTGTCCACGCGTAAGTGCCGTGCTTCGAAATTCGCCGCGCGCACCGTGACCGTTGCACTGTTGGAGGTACCCACCGTAGTGGCCGATGCGTTGCTGGCACATGGATGGCTGGCGGTGCCGGCTGGCTTGGGAGTGGGGTTGGCATTGTTGAAGCGGATGATGGTGTCGCCGGTGTTCGTGCCTAGCCCGAACAGCGTTAGCGGTGGCGCATTGCTCGGCACGCAGACCAGTTCGGTGTAGGTGCCGGCCTTGATGCTGATGTAGCGACGCGTCTTGCCGCCTGCAGCGACGGCAGCGTCGATAGCGGATTGCACGCTGCGGTAGCGCGTGGAGCCGTCGGCAGCCACCGCATAATCGGCACTCAGCAGGGCAACACCTGCGGTGGGGTTCCAGTTGTCGGTCACCAATGCGTTGATCGGCCCGGCTTTGGCCAAGGCTTTGGCGATGGTGTAAGTGCCTGCTTCGCTGCTGGTCAGTTGCGGTCGCGTGGCAGTGCCGGTCAATGCCATTGCCGTGGCGCTGACAAGACTCAGTAATGCGGCTGCGATGCAGGTCGTGCGGAGATGAAGTGCAGACATGGGATGGCGCTCTCTCTCGGAGGAAGTGCGTATCGGGGATACGTGCTGGACACGGAAGGCAAGGCGAGACAGACGGCGTGCGACGACACCGCACAGGCGGCAATGCCAGGCTGCCTTACGGCAATACATTTCAGTAATGTATAAGAATCGACGCGATCGTATTGCCGGGTTCGTGTGTCCTGATCAAACAGGCTGGTGCGATATCCGAGACCATCGGTGTCATCACGGTTTTCGGCGGTTTTTCTTCGCAAATGTAGGTTGCGTGTTGCGATGCCACATGCTTTTGCATCAATGGCGAATCGCGCACCGTGTTGCGGGCGTGTGCAGATGACGGTGGGCATCGTCACGTGTCGTGGTCGGTCGGGCTTCCAGACTGGGTCACCCGCGTAGACCTACGCATGCCAGGAATTAAAATGACCGACCCCAAAGAACTGCAGGACAAATTCTGGAAGGCGCTCAAATCCGATCGGACCGTGATGCTGGGCCTGGATGGTGTGGAAGACGGCCATGCGCGCCCGATGACCGCACAGATCGAAGGCGATAGCGGTGGACCGATCTGGTTCTTCACTTCCAAGGACAACGCGCTGCTCGCGATGCTGGGGCAGGGCCGCCGCGTCATTGGCGCCTTCAGCAGCAAGGGCCACGATCTGTTCGCCAGCATCAGCGGTTCGCTGCGCGAAGATACCGACCCGGCGATGGTAGATCGGTTATGGAATCCATATGTCGCCGCCTGGTACGAAGGCGGCAAAACCGATCCGAAACTGGCGCTGCTGCGCCTGGATGCCGATCACGCGCAGATCTGGCTCAATGAGTCGAGCCTGCTGGCCGGGATCAAGGTGTTGTTGGGCGTAGACCCAAAGAAGGACTATCAGGACAAAGTCGCGGACGTTCCGCTGCGCTGAGGTTTTATGCACGCACACGCGACCCTGGGGTTGCATGTGCGTGTTTGCGTCTGACCGCACCAACTCTATATCGGTCATCGGTCGAGCCGCACACCTTACTCACCGAAACGCCTGCACGCAGTGTGGCGACACCGCCCATGGATGGGTGGATGCGTTCGCTTGCTGCAACCCGAGAAAGTTCAAGCGCGCGATGTGGCAGCCGGCCTGCATGTGGATTGACGCGTCTCCCTGCCTACGCCGCACTGATCTGTGCTTCACCACGTTCCAACACGCCGGGAGACGATGATTTATCACCGGCACAGCGCGCCGCGCGGTCAAGCAACGTTAGGAGAGGCAACATGCAACAGCTTGAGATTGGCCAGATGGTGTTTCTGCGCGATGGCGAGGTAGACGTGGGTGCCATCCGCGAGATCCGTAACGACGGGACCGAGCTGGTCATCCATATCGAAAACGGCGGTGACTTCGTTCTGCCTGCCTCAGTGGTGCGCGATGTGCATTCGGGCAAGGTGATGCTGGAGGTCGACCAGCGTCCTGATGAGGTGCGCAATGCCTTTCGACATCCGCATGACAGTGAATTGCAGACCAGCACCTATGCGGCCAGCAATCCACAGGATGGCGCACTGAAGTAATGGCTTGACTGCGTGCTGAGTGTGGTCGATTCCTGATCGACAGAAGCCGCGCAGTTCAGTCCGGCAGCAGGAATGTGCGCGGCGCAACATCGGCAGGCCCTGCGTGCAGTAACGCAGGCTGCTCGGCTTCGTCTTTGAGTTGCACGCCGGAGAGTTTCCGGCGAAATGCTTCGCGCAGCAGATACCCCAGTTTGTGAGTGGTCTCCGCGTAGCTCAATCCTTCGCTACGGATATTGGAAATGCAGTTGCGTGCGCCAATGCACGCCGAAACGGCGCAGGCACCTCGCTGCCGAGTTCGAAGCGGCCATCGCGTAGCTGCAGGATGCCTTGCTGCTCCAGCCACTGCTCGAACTCGGGCGCCGCACGCAGCCCGAGCGCCTGGCGTGCATACAGCGCATCGTGAAACGAGGTGGTCTGATAATTCAGCATCACATCGTCGGAGCCGGGAATGCCCATGATGAAATTGATGCCGGCCGTACCGAGCGAGGTCAGCAACATATCCATATCGTCCTGATTGGCTTCGGCATGATTGGTGTAGCAGATGTCGCAGCCGATCGGCACGCCCAGCAACTTGCCGCAGAAGTGATCTTCCAGCCCGGCGCGGATGATCTGCTTGCCGTCGTAAAAATATTCCGGGTCCATGAAGCCCACCACGGTGTTCACCAGCAGCGGTTTGTAGTGGCGCGCCACCGCATACGCGCGTACCTCGCAGGTCTGTTGATCCACGCCGTGGTGTGCATTGGCCGACAACGCACTGCCTTGACCGGTTTCGAAATACATCACGTTGTCGCCGACATTGCCACGGCGCAACGACAAGCCCGCCTCATAGCCCTCCTGCAGCAAGGCCAGGTTGATGCCGAAGCTGGTGTTTGCCGCTTCGGTGCCGGCAATGGACTGAAACACCAGATCCCCCGGCACGCCGCGGCCGATCGCCTCGATGGTGGTGGTGATATGCGCAAGCACGCACGATTGCGTGGGGATCTGATAACCGCTGATCACCGCATCGAGCATGCGCAACAAGGCGGTGGTTGCAGCCAGACTGTCGCTGGCCGGGTTGATCACCGCATCGCCATTGCCGTACAACAGTCCATCCAGCACGCTGGCGGCAATGCCGGTGGCATCGTCGGTGGGGTGGTTGGGTTGCAGGCGCGTCGACAAGCGTCCGCGCAAACCGAGCGTGTTGCGAAAGCGGGTGACGACCCGGGTTTTCTGCGCCACCAGGAGCAGGTCTTGCACCCGCATCACTTTGGATACCGCGGCCACCATTTCCGGCGTCAAACCGGGGCCAGGGCGGTCAGTGCCGCTTCGTCGGCCTGTGCACTCAGCAACCAATCGCGAAAGCCGCCCACGGCGAGATGCGCCACGGCAGCGAACGCAGCGGCGTCGTGCTGGTCGATGATCAGGCGCGTCACTTCATCCGCTTCGTACGGCAAAAACGCTTCCTGCAGAAAGTGCCGTAGCGGTAGATCGGCAAGCGCCATCTGCGCGGCCACACGTTGCAGGCCGGAGTCGGCGGCAAGCCCGGCCAACTGGTCGTCAGACCGCGCCGGCTTCGCCTTGGCGAGCAAGGTCTTGAGGTCGGCAAACCGAAACTGTTCGCCGCCTGCGGTGAAGGCGAAACCGCTCATCAGCTGGTGGCCGCGATGGTGGTCTGGCTGCGCAGGCTCAGCACGCAGCATGCCGCGCCGAACAGCAACAGGCCCAGGAAGATCAGCGCCACGATCGGGTTGAACCACATCATCGCCACCAGGCACACCAGCGCCAGCAGCAGGGCGATGGCCGGCACTAGGGGGTAACCCGGCGCGCGGAAACTCCGCTCCAGGCCCGGCTCGGCGCTGCGCAGCTTGAACAGGCTGAGCATGCTCATCACATACATCACGATCGCGCCGAACACCGACATGGTGATCATCCCTGCGATCAACGACAAGCCCTGGATCTTGACCACGCTGTCGCTGCAGATCGCGGCAATGCCGATGACGCCGCCGGCCAAAATGGCGCGATGCGGCGTGCGAAAACGCGATAGCTTGGCCAGCCCATGCGGCAGGAAACCGGCACGCGCCAATGCGAAGAACTGCCGCGAATAGCCCAGGATGATGGCGTGGAAACTCGCCACCAGCCCGAACAAGCCGATCCACACCAGCATGTGCAACCAGGTGGAGCTGTTGCCGACCACCGCCTTCATCGCTTGCGGCAGTGGGTCGTCGATGTTGGAGAGCTGGCGCCAGTCGCCGACGCCGCCGGCAAACACCATCACCCCAAGTGCCAGGACCACCAGGGTGAGAATGCCGGCGATGTAGGCGCGCGTAATCGTGCGTTTGGGGTCCTTGGCTTCTTCGGCCGCATCGCTGCGCCTTCGATGGTCAGAAAGAACCAGATCGCAAACGGAATTGCGGCAAAGATTCCTGAAATGGCCGCCGGCCCGAACGCATCGCCGCCGGCCCAGCCGTTGGCGGCGAAGCGCGCCACACTGAAACCGGCGCCATGACACCCATGAACACCAGCAGTTCGATCACCGCCAGCAAGGTCACGATCAGCTCGAAGGTGGCTGCAATCGCCACACCGACGATGTTCAAGCTCATGAAGACAGGGTAGGCGCCGATCACGGCGATGCGCGGGTCCAGGGTCGGGTACTGCACATTCAGATAGGCGCCGATCGCCATCGCGATGGCCGGCGGCGTGAAGACGAATTCAATCAGCGTGGCCAGGCCCGCCAGCATCTCACCGTAGGTGCCGAATGCACGCAGGCTATAGGCGAACGGCTCGCCCGCATTGGGAATGGCGGTGGTCAATTCGGTAAAGCTGAAGATAAAGCAGGTGTACATCACCGCAACCAGCAATGTGGTCACCAGAAAACCGAGCGTGCCGGCGGTGCCCCAGCCGTAACTCCAGCCGAAATATTCGCCGGAAATCACCAAGCCCACGGCGATGCCCCACAATTGCCAGGTGCCCAGGGTCGGTTTGAGTTGCTCGTTGCGCATGTCGCATATCTCCTGCAGTCGGGGGAGGGGAGATGAAGCACGCCGGACGCCGAAGCGACGGACCGACCGTCAGCGGCCGAGCCCCCGCGTGCAGCGACGCGCGACAGTCGTTTCGGTCATACCGCAAAGCCCGTTGGCGAACACAAGCACAACGGATAGGTGGCCGTTGACCGGGTTGTGCAGCGTTCCGGCGCACCGACTGGCGGCTCAAACCCGCTATCGGCGCTTAAGCCCCTCTCCTCGCGGGAGAGGGATTGGGGTGAGGGTAGGCTCGCTCACCCGACTAGTCGCCTTTGCACAAAATCATGCATCGCATCAATGATCAGCATGTGCCAACCATGCATCACGAACGTTGTCGCTAGGCAATCATTTGGCTGCTGCTGCCCGCTGCCTGCCAAGCGCAGTCATTCGCCGCGCCCAAGCAGCAAAGCTGATTTGATCCGCCCGCCGAGCCACGCCGGAGCAAAGCGCAGAACAGGATCTGTTCAGAGCGCTACCGCACGTCAGGAAGGACAATTGCCGAACGCCCTACTTGGTCCGCTCAAGCACCAACAACGGGTCGATTCGCACATCGAACCAGTTCATTCCCCAGTGCAAATGCGGCCCGGTCGCACGTCCGGTCGCGCCGACGGCAGCGATGACCTGGCCTTGCTCGACCCGATCGCCCACCTTCACGTCGATGCGCGATAAGTGCAAAAAGTTCGAGCTCACGCCGAAGCCGTGATCCAGTAGCACCGTGCCACCGGTCAGATACAGATCCGGTGCTGCGAACGTCACCACGCCGGCGGCCGGTGCTTTCACCGGTGTGCCGGTGGGAACGGCGATATCCATGCCCGAATGGCCGGCTCCGGGCTGGCCGTTGTACACGCGCGCGTTGCCGAAGCGGCCGCTGATGCGGCCCTGTACCGGCCAAATGAAGGGCTGTGCGAAATCGGTACGTGCATCGTCGCGATCGCGCGCCGCCGTGACCTGCGCTTGCTCGCGCTTGATCCGTTCGGCGACCGCCGGCGGTGGATTGACTGTCTTGGGCGGGACGCCGTTGACGCGCTCGATCGGCCAGTCGCGCGGCGTGACTGCGATGCTGACGGTCTGCGCGCTGCCGCCGGGCGGGGTGATCTGCACCTGCAATGGCCCGGTGGCATCGCGGCCGATACCGAACACCACGCTTCCATAGTTGCTCACACGCAGGGTCCGGCCAGCGTACTGCACCTTGCTGCCCGCCGGCACCTTGCCGATCACCAGCGCCCCTTGCGATGCGCTTTGCGGAAACATGACGTCGGCTGCGGCGACGGTTTGCGCTTCAGCGCGCCCAGCCACAAGCGACATGGGCGCCAGCATCATCCAGGCACCCAACAGGGCTGCGCGCATCAGCGGTCGAAGGTCAGGCGCTGGCCGGCAGCGTTGCCCACCAATTGCTCGCCATCCCACACCTGCTGGCCGTTGACCCAGGTTGCGGCAATGCGCGAACGGAAGGTGGTGCCTTCGAAGGGCGACCAGCCGCACTTGGACAGCACCTGTTCGCGCTTCACGGTAAACGGGGTGTTGTCGATCATCACCAGGTCGGCGAAATAGCCTTCGCGCAGGAAACCGCGTTCTTCTACATCGAACAACTGCGCCGGCGCATGCGCGAACTTCTGCACGATGCGGGTGATCGGCAGCTTGCCTTCGTGCACCAACTCCAGTGCGGCGACCAGTGCGTACTGCACCAGCGGCAGGCCCGAGGGGGCTTGCGCATAGGGCTTTTGCTTCTCTTCCCACGTATGCGGGGCGTGGTCGGTGGCCAGCACGTCGATGACGTCCTCTGTCAGCGCATCGATCAGCGCCAGACGATCTTCGGCGTCCTTGATCGCAGGATTGCATTTGATCAGGTTGCCCAGTCGCGCGTAGTCGCTGCGGTCGAAGCGCAGGAAGTGGATGCAGGTCTCGGCGGTGATGCGCTTGCGCAGCTTGCCGTCGGCATCCACCAGTGGGCCGGCTTCGAACAGCGCCAATTCATCGTCGGTAGAGATGTGCAGCACGTGCAGGCGGGTGTTGTGCTTGCGCGCCAGCGACACCGCCAGTTGCGAGGACTTCAGGCAGGCCTGCCGCGAGCGGATGTCCGGATGCATCTCCGGGGTCAGCGCATCGCCGTATTTTTCCTTGTACTGCGCCATCGTTGCATCGATGGTGGGGGTGTCTTCGCAGTGGGTGATGATCGGCGTAGGCGCGTCGCGGAAGATGGCGTCCAGCGTTTCCGGGTTATCGACCAGCATGTTGCCGGTGGAGGCACCCATAAACACCTTGATGCCTGGCGCGGTTTTGGGGTCCAGCGACTGGATATGGGCCAGGTTGTCGTTGCTGGCGCCCATGTAGAAGCCATAGTTGGCCCAGGCGCGCCCGGCGGCGGCATCGTACTTGGCCTGCAGCGCAGCGGCGTCCAGGGTCGGCGGATTGGTGTTGGGCATGTCCATGAAGCTGGTCAGGCCGCCGGCGACAGCTGCGCCGGATTCGGTCGCGATGTCGCCCTTGTGGGTCAGGCCGGGCTCGCGGAAGTGTACCTGGTCGTCGATCATGCCTGGCAGCACCCAGCGTCCGGCGGCGTCGACCACGGTATCGCCAGCGGCGGGCGTGATCTTGCTGTCGATCTTGGCGATGCGGCCGCCCTCGATCAGGAGATCGGCGTCGAACTCCTTGCCTTCATTGACCAGGCGGGCATTGACGATGACGGTTCGGCTCATGGATGAGGTCCTTTGCAGCTGCAGGAAGAGGGCGAGGGAGGGGATGCGGAGCCGGGCGCATCGGGCACCGGATCGAAGCCTCCCGGATGGAAGGGATGGCAGCGACCGAGCCGGCGCGCGGCCAGCCAGCACCCGCGGAGCGGGCCAAAGCGGCCGATGGCGGTCATCGCGTACTCCGAGCAGCTTGGCGCAAAACGGCAACGCGGCCCGAGCAGTGGGCTGATGAACAGCTTGTAAAAGCGCAGTACCGCGAGGAGCAGGCGTGAGATCACTTGCCAATGATATGCCAGTTGCATTAATAGGTGGTTGCCGGGGGTCCGCGGGGTACGTTATAAAGGCCCGCTTTCCCGGGCCCCGGGGGAACCAAGGATGAGCGTTTCGTGGCTGCTAAAAAACCTGCAAAAAAGGCCGTAGAGGCCGCCAAGAAGTCCGCCAAACCCGTTGCGAAAAAGGCAGCGGCGCCTGCCGCTGCAAAACCGGCCGCCAAGCCGGCGACCAAGCAGCCGGCTGCCAAGAAGGCACCTGCCAAGAAGGCACCTGCCAAGAAGGCACCTGCCAAGAAGGTGGCTGCCAAGCCGGCGCCGGCTTCCAAGGCCACCGCGTCCGCAGCCCCCAAGCCAGTGAAACCCGTCGCCAAGAGTGCTGCCAAGCCGGCGGCGAACAAGAAGGCAGCTCCGGCTGCCGCCAAACCGGCCGCCAAGCCGGTGGCGCCCAAGTCCGTACCGAAGCCGGCCACCAAGCCGGCTCCGGCCAAGTCAGTCCCGGTCAAGGCCGAGAAGCCCGCGCCCGCACCGGCCCCCAAGGCCGTCCCTGCGAAGCCGGCAAAGCCTGCGACCCCGTCACCTAAGAATCCCGTGCCCGTTTCGAAATCTTCCGCAAAAACGCCAACCAAAACCGAAGCCCCCGCCAAGCCTGCTGCGACCCGTCCGGTCGGCAAGGTGGCCGTGGCCGTGACCTCCAAGCCGTCCAGCGCGGCCCCCAAGACCAAGTACAAGGTGGTCGAGTACAAGACCGACGAAGCAACCGGTCGCCCGATCCTGCCGCAGGGCTACAAGCCTGCCGCGGATGAGGAGTACATGAACAAGCTGCAGCAGGAATACTTCCGCCAGCGTCTGCAGAGCTGGCGTAACGAGATGGTGGAGGAATCCAAGCAGACCATCGAAAACCTGCGCGAAGAAGTCCGCGACATCGGCGACGAAGCCGAACGCGCCACCCGCGAGACGGAAAATTCGCTGGAACTACGCGCCCGTGACCGTGCACGCAAGCTGATCTCCAAGATCGACAGCACGCTCAAGCGTCTGGAGGATGGCGACTATGGCTATTGCGTGGACACCGGCGAAGAGATCGGCCTGGATCGCCTCGAAGCGCGTCTGACCGCAGAACGCACCATCGACGCCCAGGAGCGTTGGGAGCACCTGCAGAAGCAGCAGGGCGACTGAGCGTTCGCCTGGCTCACTGAAAAGCCCCGCCACGTGCG